>JAIQFF010000160.1 GCA_020073395.1 Terriglobia bacterium | reverse complement strand
TGCATTCCTGCTCACCAGTTCCCTGACCATGGTATTTGCCGTGCGTTCCGCGGTCATGGGAAACCAGAAAGCCCAGCGCCTGTGGTTGTTCGCCACCATGGCATGCGGCATGGGATTCGTGGTGCTTCACGGTCGCGAGTGGACCAATCTCATCGCGGAAGGCCTAACCTTGCCGGTTTTTCCCACGCCTCCCGGGGAAGCCGGCAATGCTGAGTTTGTGAATGCGGTTAAGAACGTACCTCAGTTTGCCGCCACCTTCTTCGGGCTGACTGGTATGCACATGCTGCACGTCACGCTGGGCGTGGTTTATTTGGGTGTGATTGCTCTGCGAAGGTGGTTCATCCCGGTCCTGCTGGGATTGTGGCTGGTGGCCTGGCTGGGAACGCCTGCCTATAGCCCGTTCCACTATGGTGCACACGTATTGCTGGTGGCTGCGGTCGTGATCTCGGTGGTCCTCTGGCTGAAGCCCAAGGTGTACGACGCCTCTGATGTTGAGGTCGCCGGACTCTACTGGCACTTCGTGGACCTGGTCTGGATGTTCATTTTCCCGCTGGTTTACCTGATGTCAACCAGGATTGTGTAGCCCAAAACTTTTGAGGAGCTCTACTTCAAATGATGGACGCAACCCAATTAGCGCTGGAGCAGCGAGTGGCCGAAAACCACCGGCATCATGCCAAGGGACAATTCCTGTGGGTCTGGGCCGCCTTGTTGGTGATGACCGGCATCGAAGTTTACCTGGCCTATCAGAACATGGATCTAATCCGGATGTTGTCGATCCTGATGGGGCTGTCGCTCATAAAAGCCGGTCTCATCATCGGTTACTTCATGCACCTGAAGTTTGAGATCTCGGCCATGAAGTGGGTTACCATGAGTTCGCTGGTATTTTGCCTGGCCATGATGCTGGTCTTTTTGCCGGATGCGTATCGCATCCTGCATCTGGGAGTAGGAGTGAAATGAAGTTGCGTCTCTGCACCCTCGCTGTATTTCTGCTGCTCTGGGCTGCACCCGCTTTCAGCCAGGGCTGCGCCATGTGCTACGCCAGCGCGAAGGGGACCAGCAAGGAAGGCCAGAACGCCATCAACCGAGCTGTCCTGGTTCTGCTGCTCCCGCCAGTCGGCTTTATGACCCTGGGAGCAGGCATGGCAGTCCGCTACAGCCAGAAGCGCGACAAAGAAAACAAGTAACTGCTTCGAACGTGTAGGGACAGGTCTGAGCCTGCCCTGAGCGAAGTCGAGGGGATCCGTCCAAGCCGAGCAAGGCTCGCCTAGTTTTACGGCCTCAGTGTTTCTCGTAACAACTAAAATCCTTTACCAGATACTCAAAGAGCACCATGACAGGGATTCAGTTCGCCCGGGGCCTTTTGTTTTGTCACTGACAAGACAGTCCAGCGACGCAACTCCGGTAGTCTGCACCTCGCTGCGCCAACCCTTCCACCTGCCTTATAATAGAGAGATTCGCACCCGCTCCTGGAGCCTTCTGAGCACCCCTCGGAAAGACCAGCGCAGTTGCGACGGTCCCTTTTAACTGATGTCCACGGAAACGATAGTGGTTCGCGGTGCCCGGGTTCACAACCTCAAGAACGTGGACCTCGAAATCCCGCATAATTCATTGACGGTGGTCACCGGCGTCTCCGGCTCCGGCAAGTCGTCGCTTGCCTTCGATACCATCTACGCCGAAGGCCAGCGTCGCTATGTCGAGTCGCTCTCCGCCTACGCGCGCCAGTTTCTGGAGCGCATCGAGAAGCCCGACGCCGACTCCATCGACGGCATCGCTCCAGCCGTAGCCATCCGCCAGAAAAACACCACCCGCAACCCGCGTTCGACGGTAGGCACGGCCACCGAGATCTACGACTATCTCAGACTGCTCTTCGCCCGAGTCGGCCGGACATACTGCCTGCAATGCGGCCAAGAGGTCAAGAAAGACACGGTCGATGAAGTAACCGCCGCCGTTTTGTCTCTGGGCGAAGGCACCCGCCTGAACGTCTTGTTCCCTTTGATCAGTGGCCCTTCAACCAGTCCCGAGGAACCGGCCAGGGCCGAGAAGCGAAACCCAGAGCGTAGCACCGGCGTCCCTTCGACATCGCTCAGGGCGGGCCCGCCGGCTGTCGCAGGGGCGACACGCCCGCGCCGCAAGAGCAGTCCAGACTCCGCGCTTTCAGATCACCTGCGAACCCGCCTCTTCGAACTCCGCCAGCGCGGCTTCAACCGCCTGTACCAGAACGGCCAGATTTTTGAATTCTCCACCCCCGAGTCCCTGCTCGATGTCGACTTCAGCCAGCCTGTTTTCCTGCTGGTTGACCGACTGGTGGTTTCTCCGGACGCCCGTGCCCGCATCGTGGACGCCATCGAGATCAGCTATCGGGAGGCTGGCGAGGTCATCTTCGAGACCGCTCCGGGCGACGGCCAGAGCTCTAAGCAACTCCGCTTTTCTCAGCGTTTTGAATGCAAGCAGTGCAACTTGCGCTATGAGGAGCCCGAACCGCGCCTGTTCTCCTTCAACAACCCGTACGGCGCCTGCCCGCGCTGCCAGGGTTTCGGCAACACCATCGATTTCGATCTCGACCTGGTCATTCCCGACAAATCGAAATCTCTGAACGAAGGAGCCATCGACCCCTGGACCAAGCCCAAATATCGGACGCTCTTTACCGAACTCAAGCGCTTCGCCAAGCAGGCCGGCATCCCCCTCGATGTTCCCTGGGCCGAGCTTGACCCGGAGCAACGCCGGGTGGTGATCGAAGGCGAAGGCAAGTTCCCCGGCATACGCGGCTTCTTCAACTATCTCGAGCGCAAGAAATACAAGCTGCATGTGCGCGTCTTCCTCAGCCGTTATCGCGGCTACTCGACCTGTTCGACCTGTGGCGGCGCCCGGCTTCGCATCGAGGCCCAACAGGTCAGGATTAATGGCAAGAACATCTGCCAGGTCACCAGCATGACCGTCGAGGAGGCATCGAAGTTCTTCTCCTCGGTCAAACTGACCGAACAGGAGGCTGCCATCGCGGACAAACTCCTCCAGGAAATTCACGAGCGCTTGCAGTTCCTGATTGATGTCGGGCTGGAATACCTGACTCTGAACCGGCTGGCCTCAACTCTTTCGGGAGGCGAGGCGCAGCGCATTCAACTGGCAACGTCGTTGGGCTCGCGGTTGGTGGGGACGCTATACGTTCTGGATGAGCCGTCAATCGGATTGCACAGTCGCGACACTCATCGCCTGATCAAGATTCTGCACGACCTGCGCGATCTGGGGAACACCATCCTGGTGGTCGAGCATGATCCCGATGTCATGCGTGCTTCCGACCGCATCCTCGATCTCGGCCCGGGTGCGGGAGAGAGCGGCGGCCAGGTGATCGCAGTGGGCAGCTACGACGAAATATTGAAGGCGCCCGGTTCGCTGACCGGACGCTACCTTTCCGGAGAGCTGCGGATCCAGCTTCCCCAGGCGCGACGCAAGCCGGGCTCGCGGCAGATCAAGATTTCCGGAGCGCGGGCGCACAATCTCAAGAACATAGATTTCTCCGTTCCCCTGGGAATGCTGGTCGCTATCACCGGCGTGTCCGGGTCGGGCAAATCGACCTTGCTTCATGACGTGTTGTTTCAGGCCTTGTCCGCCGCCAAGCGGCAAACCAGCGGCGAGCCCCTGCCTTCCCCTGACTGGAAAGAACTGGAAGGCGACGATCTCATCGACGACGTCATCCTGGTCGACCAATCCCCGATAGGTCGAACGCCGCGCTCCAACCCGGTTACGTACATCAAGGCCTTCGACGGAATCCGTGATCTCTTTGCCTCCCTGCCCGAGGCCAAAAAGCGAGGCTTCACTGCCAGACACTTTTCTTTCAATATCCCCGGCGGGCGCTGCGAAACCTGCCAGGGCGACGGCACAGTCACGGTGGAAATGCAGTTTCTCGCCGACGTCGAACTGATCTGCGAGGAGTGCAAGGGCGCGCGCTACAAGCCACAAGTTCTGGAAGTACGCTATCGCGGCAAGAACATTCACGAAGTCCTGAACCTCACGGTAAGGGAGGCGCTGCACTTCTTCTCCGGCGTCCCCAAAGTTGTGGAGAAACTGCGCGTGCTGGAAGAAGTGGGGCTGGGCTATCTGCGGCTGGGCCAGTCCGCGACTACGCTTTCCGGCGGCGAGGCGCAACGCATGAAGCTGGCAGCCCACCTGCAGCCTTCGTCGCGGGACATTGGACGCCCGTCAAGTTCCGCCGAGCGGACCCGCCGCCGCAATCGCATGCTCTATATTTTTGACGAGCCCACCACGGGGCTCCATTTCGACGATGTCAGCAAACTACTCTCTGCCTTCCGGCGTCTAATTGAAGCAGGGGGCTCGATTCTGGTGATCGAGCACAATCTGGAAGTAATCAAGACAGCAGATTGGGTCATTGATCTCGGTCCCGAAGGCGGCGAACGGGGCGGATACGTGGTCGGCGCCGGTCCGCCGGAGGCCATCGCCAAGCTGCCAAATTCGTACACAGGAAAGTTTCTGGCGCGAGTCCTGAATGGAAATGGATTGCCAACCAACGGCCGGAAGTAGCAGCCCATACGTAGCGGCGGATGCCCTCACCCGCCCAGCCGAGCGCAGCTCGGCAGAGATGGGGGGCATTGCGCAACTCGCTGTGAGCGCGAACTTGGCGAGCTGCGCTCGCCTGCCCGGACGAGGGCGTCCGGGCCTACGTGTGATGGTATTGCTTATGCTGCTTGCGCCTGCCGCCCACGCCCAAGCCGGCAAGACTGTCCGTCATCACAAGGTCGCCGTTGACGATCCCTCATCCCCTCCCGAACTCATTCAGGCCGAAGGTGCCATCGAAAAGCAGGATTACGTCACTGCCGAGGCCTTGCTGAAAAAAGTCGTCGCACAGGATCCCGATAACTACGCCGCCTGGTTTGACCTGGGATTTCTCTACAACGCCCTGGACAAGACTGACGATTCGATTGCCGCCTACCGCAAATCCGTTGCCGCCAAGCCCGGTGTTTTTGAATCCAATCTGAATCTCGGTCTGATGCTGGTGAAAGCGCGCCAGCCCGGCGCGGAACAGTATCTGCGCGCCGCCACAAAACTGAAGCCAACTTCGCATGTTGCCGAGGGCCAGGCCCGCGCCTGGTTGTCTCTGGGCCACCTGCTTGAGGCCGGCGACCCTGATGGGGCAATCGAGGCCTACAAGCAAGCCGCGCAACTCGATCCCAAAGATCCTGAACCGCATCTTTCTGCCGGCCCGTTGCTGGAAAATCAGAATCGCTTTGCCGACGCCGAGCAGGAGTACAAACAAGCACTCGCCCTCGATCCCTCATCCACCGACGCGCTCACCGGCATGGCCAATATCTACATGCGCGGCCACCGCTACACCGAGGCCGAGGAAATTCTGCGCAAGCTGGTCGCGCTCCACCCCGGTGATGCCGGCGCCCACATGCAACTGGGCCGGATGTTGGCCGCCGACGGCCAGAACGAACCTGCCATCGCGGAGCTGCAGGAGGCACTGAAGCTGGCCCCCGGCGATGCCTCGGTGCAGCTCGACTTGGCCGATCTATATGTCAATGCGAAGAAATACGATTTGGCCGAGCCCCTGTATCGTTCCCTGTTGACGGCCAAGCCCAACGATCCCGAATTGCGCTACGGCCTGGGGAGGCTGCTCCTTCAGCAGCGCAAGTTTCCCCAGGCCCAGCAGGAACTGCTGGCGGCCCTCGAGCTCAAGCCCAGCATGGCGACCGCGTACGGCGACCTGGCTGCAGCCGCCAATGAGAACAAGAATTATGAACTGGTGATCAAGGCGCTGGACGCCCGCGCCAAGCTTCTGCCTGAGCTCCCGATCGGCTATTTTCTACGGGCCACGGCCTACGACCACTTGCGCCAGTACAAGCCGGCAGCGGAAAATTATCACCGCTTCCTCGAGACAGCGACAGGGAACTTTCCCGACCAGGAATGGCAGGCTCGCCATCGCCTGATCACGATCGAACCCCGAAAATGACTACCATGCGGACCCGGATATTTATTCTCACGCTCCTGGCGGTGGCTTCTCTGGCCGCGTTCGCTCGCGACGAAGAGAGCCTCGATCAGCTCATCGCTCGGGCCGAATCCGCCCGTCCGGAAGATCGCCCTGCTCTCTACCTCAAAATCGCCCAGCTGAAGTCGGAGGTGGCAGATAAATTTTACGGTGAAGGAAGCGCGGAGGCAGGCAAGGCTGCTCTGCAGGACGTGGTGGCCTATTCCCAAAAGGCGACGGACGCGGCGATCGCAACGGGGAAGAAGCTGAAGAACGTAGAAATCACGCTGCGCAAGATGGCGGAGAAGTTCCGCGATGTCAAACGTACCGTTGCTTTCGACGATCAGGCGCCGATCCAACAGACGGTGGATGAACTGGAGAAGATGCGCACCGCCCTGCTTTCCGCCATGTTCGGGAAGAAGAAGGGCAAATGACCTGGGTTCGCGTTAGCCTCGCGGGGTTGGCCCTCTTCCTCTTGTTTTCCCCTGCTCTCTCCCAGCGCCAGCGCGATCCGCTCACCTCAGCGGAAATTGATCAGCTGCGCGATACGGCGCTGGAGCCCGACTTCCGGCTCAAACTCTATGTCACCTTTGCCCGGGCCCGTCTGACGGCGCTCGAGCAGGCGCGGTCCGACCCCAAGACCACGGACCGTGGTCAGGTCACGCACGATCGTTTGCAGGATTTCCTGGATGTTTACGACGAGTTGAACGAAAACATCGACACTTACGTCGATCGCAAATCCGACTTACGCAAAGTGCTGAAAGCGGTCATCGAAGGTGACACTGAATTCCAGGCGAAGCTGCGGGCCCTGCGAGACGATGCCACCGCCAACAAAGAGGAATCGGCGCAATATGAATTCCTGCTCTCGAATGCGCTCGATACGTTGGATAGCAGCGTGCAGGACCACCGCCAGCTGTTGACCGAACAGGAAGAAGCAGCCAAGCATAAGAAGCCGGCGAAGCGTTGAATATGTTGTTCTTTTGCGTCCTGAGGGTCCTTCGCGGTGTAAGAAGTTTTGTCGTGCTAATCTAGCCGGACGTGAGCAACAGCCTCCTCCAATTGTTTGAGCGAGCGCATCGCGAACTTCGCCCTGACGCTTCCTTGCCCGGCCTGAAGGTAGAATTCTTCGCTTTCACCAGCATCAAGAACACCATCCGGATGCGCGAAGGCAGGCTGTTGGTGCGGCTCTCGGACCTGCTGGAGGGCGCGCCCGCGCCCGTTTTGCAAGCCATCGCCCACATCCTTCTGGCCAAGATGTACCGCCGGCCGGTTGACCGCGAAGCTGCGGCCCGCTATCGCCGTTACGTTTCCAGCCATCACATCAGCCGCAAGGCTCACCTCGTGCGCCAAATGCGCGGACGGAAGCATCTCAACTCCGCCCAGGGCCGCACTTACAATCTGGAAGCTGTCTTTGAAGATCTCAACCTGCGGTTTTTCCATGGCCTCCTGGCCCGTCCGCAGATGACCTGGAGCCGCGACCATGCCCGCAATAGCCTCGGCCACTACGACCCGGCGCACAATGCCATCGTGGTGAGTCGCATCTTCGACCATCCCCGCGTTCCCCGTTCTGCCGTCGAGTACATCGTGTACCATGAGATGCTCCACCTCAAGCATCCGGTAAGATTGCGCGGCAGCCGCCGCTGCGTGCACTCCGCCGAGTTTCAGGCAGAGGAGAAACTCTTCCCCCAACTGGACGAAGTAAAGCGGTTTCTGAGGCACCTGTAGCGGCAACCGAGGGGTGCCCCGTCCTCGTCGTTCCTTAGTTTGGAACGACAGGGCGGGGGCTTTCAGTCTCTCCCCCCACGTCTCTCCCGAAAAGCGGAGAGACGATGGCGGGTACCCACGGATGATGGTTACCCAACACAAGCGAAGGTACAAACGACTCACTTCGTGGGCGAGACCTCCGTTGACGCCTGCACCAGGGGGAGACTATGCTTAACGAAGTGTTAGCCGCGTTGTTAGTTGCAACTGGGTTGCAATAAGAGGGTTTTCCACAAGATGCTGCAGGCATTCATCGTAACTTTGCGCGAAGGGGTCGAGGCCGCGCTGATTGTCGGTATCACCCTGGCCTATTTGACCAAGATTGGCCGCCCCGAACTGCGTAAATCCGTCTTTGCCGCTCTGGTTTCCGCCTTCGTCGGCAGCATTGGGATCGCCATCCTAATGTCGCGCGGCCACTGGAATCAGGACATTTTCGAAGGCTGGATCATGCTCATCGCCGCTTTCTTTGTCGTCAGCATGATCATTTTCATGATGAAGACGGGTCGCGCGCTTAAGGGACAGATCGAAGGCAAAGTTGGCCTCCTGGCCGGCCGCAATGCCAGCTTCGGCCTGTTTCTGTTCGTTTTCCTGATGGTCCTGCGCGAGGGGGTGGAAACCGTCCTCATCCTGGGAGCGGTGTCGCTGAACTCCACCGAACTACTCGGCTTCCTGGGCACATTGTCAGGTGTGGTCGTGGCCATCGTATTCGGCGTGATGTTCGTCAAGGGCAGTGTGCGCATTAATCTTCAGAAGTTCTTCCGGGTGACCACCGCCATTCTGTTCTTTGTGGCGGCGCAGCTAATCATCTCCGGCCTGCACGAGCTTTCTGAAAACGGCGTGCTTCCATCTTCGCGCCAGGAGATGGCCCTGATTGGCCCCATCGTGCGCAATGATCTGTTCTTCTGTGTCACCATTGTGGCCTTGGCCGCGTTGATGGTGCTATTCGAGGTCAAGCGGCGCCAGCCTGCTACCCTGTCCGATTCCCCGGCCGACCGTCGCAAGGCGCTGTGGAGCGCCCGCCGCGAACGCCTTTGGATGGTTTCAGTCTATGCCAGTTCGTTCTTATTCATCCTGATGGTCACGGCTGAGTTTATCTATGCCAAGAGCGTGAGTGCGCTGTCACCCGCGACCGAAGTCACCTTTCAGGACGGACAGGTGAGCATTCCGCTGGCCCAGGTCGCTGATGGCGATCTTCATCGCTTTGCAGCCAGCGAAAACGGGACCGAAGTTCGGTTCTGGCTCTACCGGAAGCCGGACGGCAAAGTTGCCACGGTTTTCGATGCCTGCCAGATTTGCGGCCCGGTAGGTTTCTATAAGGGTCCCAACGGAGTGGTTTGCAAAAACTGTGCTGCGCCGATCAACGGACAATCTGTAGGTATGGCCGGCGGCTGCAACCCCATTCCGCTGCGTGCTGAACAGACCGCCGACGCGGTCATCATCCGGGAGACCGACGTCGCGGCGGGTGCCCACATTTTCCAACCCTGACCCATGTTCCTGCGCCTACTTTATGAGTCCTTCCGGCGGCAGAAGCGCCGCAAACTCCTGGCCGGAGTTGCCATCATGCTCGGCGTGGGCGTGGCCACCGCCATGATCGCCGTCGCCACCGATATCGGCGACAAGATCAGCCGCGAACTGCGCACCTACGGGGCCAACCTGATCGTCACTCCCCAGGAAGACACGCTGGACGTCGAGATTGGCGGCGTGAACCTGAAGCCGCCCAGCGATGATGCCTACTTGAACGAATCCGATCTCGCCAAAATCAAAGGCATGTTCTGGGGCAACAACATCGTGGGATTCGCTCCCATGCTCCCGGTGCGCGTAAGCCTTGGCGACGAAAACAACGTGACACTGCTGGGGACATATTTCGCGCGGCATGTGGTACTTGGAAAACAGGATTTCGTAACCGGCGTGCGCACCACTCATCCCTGGTGGAAGGTGCAAGGCGCCTGGCCGGATGACAGTTCGGAAGATGTTTTGATCGGTGATCACCTCGCGGCAAAGCTTAACCGGACGGTTGGACAGGAAATCGAAATTACGGGTCACCCGCACCGCGTTGCCGGCATTCTATCCACTGGCGGCCCGGAAGATAGTCAGGTGGTTGCGCCTCTTTCGCTCGCGCAGCAGATCGTCGGCAAGCCCGGCGCGGTACGCCGGATCTACGTCAGCGCCCTGACCAAGCCCGAAGACGCCTTCGCCCGGCGTGATCCCAAGAGCATGTCGCCGGAGATGTATGACCGCTGGTACTGCTCTCCGTACGCACAATCCATTGCATTTCAGTTGCAGGAAGCCATCCCCCACTCCCACGCCGAGCAGATTCGCCAGGTGGCCCAAAATGAAGGCACGGTACTCTCCCGCATCCAGGGACTGATGCTCCTGATTACGCTGGCGGCGTTGCTGGCGTCCGCGCTGGCGGTTTCCGCTTCGATGGCGACTGCGGTGGTGGAGCGGCGCGGCGAGGTTGGCTTGATGAAGGCCCTGGGCGCCGGCAATCTGGCGGTAGCAGTCCTGTTTTTCGCTGAGGCTGCCCTGTTGGCCTTGCTGGCAGGAGTAGCAGGTTTCGTTGGGGGCGCGCTGCTGGCCCGCCAGATTGGACACTCCATTTTCGATTCGCAGATCACCATCCAGCCGGTACTCCTGCCTGTCATTCTGACCATCGCCGTGATCGTGACTTTTGCCGGCAGCGCGGCCGCGATCCGGCGGGCGGTAAAGTTTGATCCGGTGTACGCCCTGCGAGGTGATGTGTGAGCTGGCGCGATACGAGGCACGTTGCCCAGCGCCGCTCGGGCGCACCCCACACTTCGATGTTCTTACGCATGCTGGTGCGTGCCGCCGTCCTCCGGCGCGGCCGCGCTGCTTCGGCCTTGCTGGCCATGGTGGTGGCTGCCGCCGTGGCCACCGCCATGCTTAACCTCTACGTGGATGTCCAGGCCAAGCTGCGCCGCGAATTTCGCAAGTACGGCGCCAACGTCGTAGTAGTTGCTAAGGACGGACAGTACCTGCCTGACGATACCCTGGCGACCGTCCGGTTGGCGCTAGGTAGCGGAGGCATTGCGGTCCCTTTTGCTTACGCCGTGGCGCGCACCGCTGACGGGCATTCGGTCGTCATTGCCGGCACCGATCTGGAACAGGTCCAGAAGCTGAATAGCACCTGGTGGAAGGTGACCGCTTGGCCGAAAGCTGCTCACGACGCCCTGGTTGGCGCTCGTGCCGCCAGAGTCGTCGGCCCAGTCGGAAAAGGGTTCGATCTCAGCTTTCAAGGCCGCAGCATTCGACTCTACCCGGCCGGCACCTTGCAGACAGGGGCAGCCGAAGATAGTCGTGTGTACGTGTCACTCGCCGATTTTGCCGAGTGGACCCATGTCCCGTATTCGACGATTGAGATCTCGGCGTCAGGCTCAGCGGAGGAAGTGAGCGCCGTCATCCAACGCCTCGGGCAGGCCCTTCCCGTAGCCGACGTCCACCCCGTTCGCCAGGTTACGGAGGGCGAGGCCAATGTATTGGGCAAGATGCGCTCCACGCTTCTTGTAGCGTCCATTCTCATCATTCTCACCGCGGCCGTATGCGTGCTTTCCACGTTGACGGGATGGGTTTCGGACCGCCGTCGCGACTTTGCCCTCATGAAGGCCCTTGGAGCCTCCGGAAGGATGCTGCAGGGGTTCTTTGCCGCGGAAGCCGCCGCCCTGGGTGCGGTCGGGGCGACGTTAGGTTTTGCCATCGGAGTAGGAGTGGCCATCTGGATCGGCCACGCCAATTTTCATGCTCCAGTCAGTCCGCGCCTGAGCGTGTTGCCGGTCATTCTTGTGGGCGGGATAGTCATCGCCCTGGTGGCCGCCATCCTGCCAATCTCTCTGCTGCGGCGGGTCCAACCTGCTACCATCCTGAGGGGAGAATGACATGATCAAGCTCAGCCATGTCAGCCGTCTTTACCCCGCTCGGGCCGAGACTAATGGCGGTGTCATCCGCGCTCTGGATGATGTCTCTCTCGAGGTGGCGCCCGGCGAGTGGCTGGCCGGGATGGGCCCCTCGGGCTCCGGAAAGTCCACGCTGGTCAATCTCGTCGGCTGC
>JAIQFF010000009.1 GCA_020073395.1 Terriglobia bacterium | reverse complement strand
ACGTCGGAGGTGACGCGCGTGACCAGGCGGCCGACCGGGTTCTTGTCGTAGAAGCCGATGTGCATGTGCTGCAGGTGGCGAAAGATCTGCTTGCGCAGATCGAACATCACCATCTGGCCTGCCCACTGCATGAAGTAGGTTTGCAGATAGTCGAGCAGGAAACCAAGCGCAATCAAGCCGACATACATGGCTGCGATTTGAGCAATTCCAACGTAGGGGTTGGCGCTCAAAAAAGAATCGAACGGAGTGCTCCTGGGCACCGGCACCAGGTAGCGGTCGATCTCGATGGCGACCAGGTAGGGCCCCAGAACATCGGCTACGGCCTTGATAAGAATGGAAACCAGGGAAATGCCGACCGGCCATTTGTAAGGGCGCAAATACTGGAGCAGCCGCTTCATCAGCCGGCTGTCATACGCTTTACCTAGTACCTCTTCTTCTTGGGCCATCGGCTATAGCACAAAGATACCCTAAATAGATGGGAAAATAAGAAGCGGGGATGGAAAAGGTTCGGGACGGTCGCGGCTTGCGTAGGCCCAGATGTCCCCATCTGGGCGGGCGAGCGCAGCTCGCCGAGATTGCTTCCGCGGGCCAAATACAGTTGCCAGGTCCCGCGGAGCCCTGCTCCGCCGGGCAGGTGAGACACCTGTCCCTACGCGATTTTCTTCAGCACTAGCGCCGAATTCTTCGACCCGAACCCAACGCAGTTGCAGATGGCGTGCTCGATGCTGGCCTTGCGGCCGATGTCTGGAACATAGTCCAGGTCGCACTCGGGATCGGGTGCATCCAGATTGATGGTGGGCGGAATCTTTCCATGCTCCATTGCAATCAGTGTAGCCGCGAGACTGGCTGAGCCGCACGCCCCTTGCGCGTGTCCAATCTGTGATTTGAGCCCGGACATGGGAATTTTTCTAGCGTGCTCTCCGAGCGCCAGTTTGAGCGCCAGGGTTTCCACCCGATCATTCATTTCGGTGGAATTGCCGTGCAGGTTGACGTGATGGATGTCTTCCGGCTCCAGGCTGGCCTCTTCGAGCGCCAGCGTGATGGCGCGGGCGGGTTCTTCCGGTGAGTCGCTCATGCGCACCCGGTGAAAAGCCTCGCAGGTGGAACCGTACCCGGCGATTTCAGCATAGATATGGGCCCCGCGAGCACGGGCGTGATCGTAATCTTCGAGGATGAACATCCACGAGCCTTCGGCGATGACGAACCCGTCGCGGTCGGCGGAAAATGGGCGGGAGGCGCTTTCGGGAGCGTGGTTCCAGGACTGGGTGAGCGCACGCAGCAGCGAGTAGCCCTTGATGATCCCCGGCGTAATCGGCGAATCCACACCACCCACCAGAAACAGGGGCAGCACGCCAGCCTGAATATGCTGGGAGGCGTAACCGATGGCGTCGGTGGAAGAGGTGCAGCCCGCGGTCACCACGTGGCTGTAGCCACGAAATCCAAAACGCATGCTGATTTCGCTGGGCAACGTTCCCATGGTGCCGCTCGGGATGCAGAAGATGCTGACCTGCTTTACGTGTCCGCTGTGCCACAACCGGTATTGCTCTTCGGAAAATTCCTGTGCGCCGCCGCCTGTCCCCAGAATCACGCCGATCTCCCGCTTCTCTTCCATCGACATGGCGGCCGGATCGAGACCCGCATCCTTGATCGCTTCCGTAGAAGCAGCCACCGCCAGCGGCACCACGCGGGAAACGTGTTTGCGTTCGCGCGCATCCACCCAGGCCAGTTCGTCAAACTCGGGAATCTCGCCCGCAATTTGGACCGGCAGGGATGATGGATCAAAACGGGAAATGCGTTTCACGCCCGACTTTCCGGCGAGAAGGGCGAGGCAAAAGGCTTCTTTGCCGATGCCATTGGGGCTGATCACGCCCAGTCCAGTGATGACGACCCGAGGAGCCATGCGTTTTCTAGACAATCCTAGATGCTCTGCCTCTTGCCCAGCGACTGTGCTTCAGATGCCTTCCCGACTGTACACGTTACGCGAAGTGGGATAATTAGTCACGATGTCCCTTGGCCTCTACGTTTCGGTGCCGTTCTGCCGCACCAAATGCAGCTACTGCAACTTCGCATCGGATGTCTTCTCCCGCGCCGTGTTTGAGCGCTACGTGGAACGCGTGGCTGCGGACATCACCCAGGCCGGCGAAATCGCCGAACAGATGGGCGGCCTGTTCGAAAACTCAGTCGATTCCATCTTCCTCGGCGGTGGCACACCTACGATACTCGATATAGCGCAACTGGCGCGGTTGTTTGTCACCATTTCGCAAACTTTTGTGGTGGAGAGCGATGCCGAGATCACGGTCGAATGCGCTCCCGGCACGCTGACTCCGGCAATGATCGAGGCTTTCCAGCGCTGCGGAGTGAATCGTGTGAGCCTGGGAGTGCAGTCATTCGTGGACAAGGAGGCCGCGGCGGTGGGACGTCAGCATAAGCGGGCAGCCGTGCTCGAGGACGTCGCGCACTTGCGTGCTTCCGGCATTGAGAACATCAATATCGATCTGATTGCCGGACTGCCCCATCAGACTCCCCAGAGCTGGGAGTTTTCCGTTGCCGAGGCCGTTGCCCTTGGCGCGCCTCACGTCAGCGTGTACATGCTGGAGGTAGACGACGATTCCCGCCTGGGGCGCGAGCTCATGGCAGGTGGTTCAAAATATCACGCTCACTTTGTTCCAAACGACGAGCTGACGGCCGACTTCTACGAAACAGCTTGCCAGCGGCTGAATGCGGCGGGAGTGTGCCAGTACGAGATCTCAAACTTTGCCCGGCCGGGAATGGAGTCGCGACACAATCTAAAGTACTGGACGCGCCAGCCTTACTTGGGCTTTGGCGTCGATGCACACTCCATGCTGCGTGGCTCGGGGAAAGGAGAGCCCGTGCGGTTTTCTACGCCGGACTCACTCGAGGAGTACGTGGCCGGCGCGCCGCTCAAAAGAATTCCGGTTTCGAAAACAGCCGCGCTCGAGGAAACTTTCTTTTTAGGTCTCCGCTTGGCCGCTGGCGTGGACCTGAAAAACGTAGCGGCGGATTTCGGCCAGTCGGAGGTCCACCGATTTACAGAGACGATTTCGGAATTCGTGGATTTGGGGCTGCTGGAATGCGAGGGCGATGTGATCCGGCTGACCGGACGCGGCAGGCTGCTGTCCAACGAGGTATTCGAACGATTCATTCTGTGTGGGGCGGACACTCCTGTCCGCCGCCTTTGAAGTTGTTTTTGGGGTTAGTGATTGGTGATTGCGTTTGCAGGGCGCCGGAGCGTTACCCACGCAAAGATAAAGTCAAAGGCGGCGGACAGGAGTGTCCGCCCCACACACACCATGCTACCTCCCACCGGTAACTTTATGCGCTCAAGTGCGTGTGTTCTAATCGAAGTGTTCCGCGTCGAACGCCACCTGATACCGGAGAAGCACTTTGGATTTTCAACTGAACGATGAACAGCTGCAACTGAAGAAAAGTGTGCGCGAATTCGCCGAGCGCGAAATCGCGCCCCACGTCATGGAGTGGGACGAGGCCGGCGATTTCCCTCTGGCGACGGTCAAGGAACTCGGCAAACTTGGTCTGCTGGGAATTGTGTTCCCGCCGGAGTACGGCGGTGCCGGAATGGGCTACGTGGAATACGTCACGGCAATCGAAGAGTTGTCGCGCGTGGACGGCTCGGTCGGAATAATCGTGGCGGCCCATACGTCGCTGTGCTCGAATCACGTCTTTCTTGCCGGCAGCGAAGCGCAGAAAAAGAAGTACGTCACACCCCTGGCCTCGGGCGAGGCCATCGGGGCCTGGGGCCTGACCGAGCCTTCGTCCGGATCAGACGCGGGCAGCGCGCGCATGACCGCGGTCCGCAAAGGCAACAACTGGGTGCTGAACGGCACCAAAACTTTTTGCACCAACGGACACTACGCCGATTTTCTGGTGGTGATTGCAGTGACCGATCGTGCCGCCCATACTCACGGGCTGTCAGCTTTCATCGTGGAGAAGGGAACCAAGGGTTTTCGTCCCGGAAAGAAAGAGAACAAACTCGGCCTGCGGGCCAGTGACACCGCCGAGTTGATTTTTGAAGATTGCGTCATTCCCTTCGAAAACCTTTGCGGCAAGGAAGGTGACGGCTTTATCGATGCCATGCGGGTGCTGGATGGCGGGCGCATTTCCATCGCGGCGTTGTCGCTGGGCATGGCCGAAGGCGCATACGAAGCGGCGCTGAAATATTCCAAGCAGCGCAAACAGTTCGGCAAGGCCATCAGCGATTTTCAGGCCATCCAATGGAAGCTGGCCGACATGGCCACTGAAATTGAAGCGGCGAAGCTGCTGACTTTGCGCGCGGCGGCCATGAAAGATGCAGGCATGAAAACCACGCTGGAATCATCCATGGCCAAACTCTACGCCAGTGAAGTGGCAGTCCGATGCGCCGACGAAGGGGTGCAGATTCACGGCGGCTACGGGTTCATCAAGGACTATCCCGCGGAGAAGTTTTATCGCGACGTGAAGCTGTGCACCATCGGGGAGGGCACCAGCGAAATTCAGCGGCTGGTGATTGCGCGGCAGTTGCTGAAAGACTAGTCACCAGGACCGTGGAAGCGTGGCGCGTCGAGCGCTGCGGCAGGCTTGGTTAGCGATGGGGCTTCCAGCAGCTGTAGCATGGCGCGTCAGATGGCGCAGGGCCTGAAGGCCCCTACTCTGAGTGAACCGTAACGCAGGCCTGGAAGGCCTGCGCTTCCACAGCCCCACGAGCGTCGCCCTTGGTCCGGGCGCCAGGTTCTCCGCATGAACAAGCAGGCGCCGCGCGCACTGCGGTTTCAGTTTGTCCGACCTCTGCTTTACACTGAGAGGCCTGACAAACAATTTCCAACCTCTGATTGAGCAGCTCCGCGCCGGCGATCCTCGCGCCCTCGCCCGCGTCATCAGCACGGTTGAGAACCGCGGGCCCGGCTGGTCCGAACTACTCAAGGCCCTCTTTCCCCACAGCGGACATGCGCGCATACTTGGTCTCACCGGTCCGCCAGGCGCCGGCAAGAGCACGCTGGTGGACCAGCTTGCCCGCCACTATCGCAAGGAAAATCGCACGGTGGGCATCATCGCGGTCGATCCCACGAGTCCTTACACGGGTGGGGCGATTCTGGGCGACCGCATCCGCATGCAGGAGCATTTCTCCGATCCTGGCATCTATATTCGCAGTATGGCCACGCGCGGCTCGCTGGGCGGGCTGGCGCGCACGACTGCGGATGTTGCAACTGTGCTCGATGCCTCGGGGCGCGACCTGGTCATGATCGAGACAGTCGGAGTAGGGCAGGATGAAGTGGACATCGTGCGCCTGGCCGACATCACCATCGTCATTCTGGTGCCGGGCATGGGCGACGATGTGCAAACCATCAAAGCCGGCATCATGGAGATTGCGGATATTTTCGTCATCAACAAGTGCGATCGCGAAGGCGCCGAGCGGGTGGAGCGAGAAATCCGCGCTCTGCAGTCCCTGGCTGTGCGCACCGACAAGTGGACTCCGCCGATCGTGAAGACCGTGGCCAGCCAAGGCGCTGGCATTACTGAACTGGCGGCGGCGATTCGCGACTACGAAGCATATTTACAGAAAGAAAATCTGGTCCTGAAGCACAGCGTTGATAGCTGGCAGAATCGCCTGCTCGAGATGTTGCGGGATGCGCTCCTGGAGCGTGCTCAGGAACAACTGGCAAATGGGGCCGTGGCCCGTTACGCCGCAGAAGTGGCGGAACATAAACGCGATCCCTATTCGCTGGTGGAAGAGATTGTGAATACGCTGGGGAAGTGAAAAGAGTCTTTGCTGGAGGACGGGCGTCCGCGCCCGTCCAGCACCAGCGGGACGCTCGCGCCCACATTGAGATGGAGATTCTTTGATGTTCAGTATTGACCATATCGGCGTTGCGGTGAAGTCGTTGGCGGCGGCGAAGAGCATCTACGAGAAGCTGGGACTGGATCTCGCACCCGAGGAGACAGTTGAGGCCGAGCAGGTGCGTGTGGTGATGGTGCCGCTGGGTGAAAGCCGCATGGAGCTGCTCGAGCCCACCTCGCAGGATTCAGTCATCGCGAAATTTATCGCCAAGCGGGGCGAAGGATTGCATCACGTCTCGCTGCGTGTGCCCGATCTGATGGCTGCGGTCGAGCGGCTGAAGCAGGACGGTGTGCGGCTGGTTTCCGATGAGATCAAGGTAGGCGCAGGCGGCCATCGTTATGTGTTTGTGCATCCTTCGAGCGCGGGCGGCGTGTTGCTGGAGTTGGTGGAAGCGGTAACCTGATTTCACCGGTAGACTTTCAAGATGCTTCTGCTCGCCGCTGATACTTCGGGCAAACACGGCAGCATCGCGCTGGCGCAGTGCGGGCCCGGCGATTCCTGCTGCGTGATCGAAGTGGCGCCGCTTGAGGGCGGGACCTTCTCCGCCCAATTGGTACCGCAAATTGCCGCTCTGCTCGCGAAGCATGGCTTCAACAAGAACGATATTGGCGGCTTCGCTGTAGTCGCAGGCCCGGGCTCATTTACCGGCGTGCGCGTCGGACTGGCGGCCATGAAGGCACTGGCGGAGGTTCTGGAAAAGCCGATCGCAGCCGTCTCGTTGCTGGAAGCGGTCGCGGTTTCAGGTCGTTCACGAGCGAGAGTGACCGCGGTCTTGGATGCGGGCCGGGGCGAGGTTTACGCAGGCGAGTACACGGTTCACCATGACGGCGCCCACCGGTTGCAGGAGCGGTTGCTGAGTCGCGCAGAGTTACTGGAGGCTGCGATCGGGTCAACGGTCGTGGTGGCGGACCAAAACCTGGCCGAGGTGGTGCGAATGGCGGGATTGCCGGTGGACCAGATTCAACCTCCGCGCTCTGATGTGATTGCCCGACTGGGATGGCAAAAAATCCGTGCCGGAGAAATGGTCTCGCCCGAAGCCTTGGATGCGAACTATCTCCGTGGCTCCCAGGAGATCTTTTCCAAAAGCGGTTCCTAGTTTGTGGTTCTCAGTCCTCGGTTGAGGAATGTAGCGTGAAGCTCTCCATCCGTTCCGCCGCCTCCGCCGACTTGCCCGCAATGATGGCGCTGGAGAAGCACGCGGTCACGGCGGCGCACTGGTCTGCGGAGCAGTATGAGGCATTGTTTCGCGCGTCCGAGTCAGGCAGAGTGGCCCAGGTCATCGAGGACGAGTCCGGCTTTCAGGGATTCGTAATTGCCCGAGCGGTGGATCGAGAATGGGAGATCGAAAATATTGCCGTCGCGGGGCCGGCCCGGCGACGGGGACTGGGCACGCGTCTGCTGGGAGAGCTCCTCGATTTAGCACGAGCCCGAGGCGCTGACGCAGTATTTTTGGAAGTCCGCGAATCCAACCGCGCCGCCCGGGCGCTCTATGAGAAGTGGGCATTCCTCGAGTGCGGGCGCCGCGGAAGATACTACAGCGATCCGGAGGAAGATGCGATTCTGTATCGCCTTGGCGTCACTTAGCTTGCATTTGATTGTAGTTTGCACCACAAGCGGTGCAAACTTATTCACTATGAAAAACCATTCATCTGTGGAAAATGGGATTGAAGCGGTTAGGGCGGTGTGGTAGGTTAGGGCCGTACAAACGCTCAGGAGGGTCTACTGGATGACTCCAAAGGACCAGCTCCTGGTCAGCAACGATGAATTCCGCAAGCTGGCCCAGGAGCACACGCAGTACGCCGAACGTCTCGAATCACTCACCCAAAAGCGCTACCTGACGGAAGACGAAAAGCTGGAAGAAGTCCGGCTTAAAAAGCTGAAACTGCGGCTCAAGGACCAGATGGAATCGATCGAGCGGCAATTTCGGCTAGTTCTGCAGCAAGGCCAGGTCGCGTAACTCGTTTCCTCCAGCTGATCGCGGCTATAGCCGCCCACAGGTGTAATGTGCTCCAAACATGGCGCTGATAAGCGCCTTTTTTATTATCATTTGGCTTCCGGAGCGACCGATCCGCCCTGCCTGAACTATAATTTAGACTATCTCCCGATGGTTCCCGACGGCTACTATTACGCGCTCGCGCTGGCTGGAGCGGCGGTCCTCGTGGGCTGGCTGGCTGGGCCCCTATGGGCGCTGCCGGCGTGCCTGCTGGCGCTGTTCTTCTTGTGGTTTTTCCGCGATCCGGAGAGAGTAATCCCGGACTCTGCCGGGGCCGTGGTCTCGCCCGCCGACGGCAAGGTGACCGACGTTTCGTCCATTCTGATGAATGGCGCGCCGCGCACCCGGATCAGCATTTTTCTCAGCGTGTTCGATGTGCATGTCAATCGCTCGCCGCTGGCGGGCGTGATCCGGGAAGTTCGCTATCAAAAGGGAAGATTTCTCAACGCCATGAACCCAGCGTCGGCCGAACACAACGAGCAGAACGCGGTCACGGTTGAGGGAGACGGGCAGAGCGTGATCTTCAAGCAGATCGCGGGATTGCTGGCACGCAGGATTGTGTTCAACAAGAAAGTTGGCGATCCGGTAAGACGGGGAGAACGCGTGGGCCTGATCAAATTTGGTTCTCGAGTCGATGTTTTGCTGGATGCCTCCGCCACTCTGCAAATCAAAGTGGGGGACCGGGTGAAGGGCGGATCCAGCGTATTGGCGTACCTGGATCGCGTGTCCGAGCCGCTGACCACGGTCGGAGCGACTCGCCAAGGAGCGCTGTGATGGATCCTGAGGTCCCGGAAATCTCCAGACAGCATAAAAGGCAACCTCGGCGGCGGCTGAGCAGGGGCATGTACATTCTGCCTTCGCTGTTTACCACCGCCAATATTGCCTTCGGTTACTACGCGATTCTGCAGATAACGCACGCCACCGTTGCCGATTCCTGGCACTTCGACAACTCCGCCAAGGCCATCGGTTTTGCCGTGCTGTTTGATGGTTTGGATGGTCGCATAGCGCGCATGACCGGAACCAGCAGCGATTTTGGCCGCGAGCTCGATTCTCTGGCGGATGTGATTACCTTCGGCGTCGCACCTGCTTTGCTCGCCTGGACATGGGGATTTCGGCAGTTGCCCACAAGCTTGGGCGATCTATACACCAAACTGGTGCAGTTCGGCGCGATAGCCAGTTTTCTGTTTCTGATGGCTGGCGCCAGCCGCCTGGCTCGCTTCAATATTTCCAGCAACCCCCAACCCTCGAACCCTGGTCGTCCGGGAAAGAAGTACTTTGTCGGAATGCCGATTCCGGCGGGCGCAGGTGTGATCGCCGCGGTCGTGCATTTTTCCAGCGGCGATCCCATCGCTTCCTGGTGGACCGCGCTGACCTGGATGTTGATGGTAGTGGCGGTGGGCTACCTGATGGTCAGCACCTGGCGCTTTTACAGCTTCAAGGACATTGATTTCCGTTCACGCCAGCCCTTTCGTCTGGTGCTTCTATTTGGATTGCTGTTTGCCGCGATCCGCTTCTACTCGCAGTGGGTGCTGTTCCTGATCGCATTGCTCTACGTGTTTTCCGGCGTGTTCTGGCGTTTGAAGTGGATCTTCCGGCGGAAGGGAAATCCGCCGCCGCCCCCCACCGAGGCGCCGCAGATTTCATGAGCTCGAATTTCAAACCCGTGCCGGCTACGCACCCTGACCCGGCGCGCGCCGCAGGCCTATACCGGCTGGCCATTGTGGGCGCAGGCACGCTCAAGGGGAAAGAGGTCGCCGAGGTCTTGGGCGACCGAAATTTTCCTTCACTGGACATCAAGCTGCTTGACGATAACGAATCTCTGGGGCAACTGGAGTCAGTGGGCGACGAGGTGTCGTTCATACAGAGCGTGCGGTCGGAGCACTTCGAAAAGATCGATTTCACCTTTTTTGCGTCCGACCAGGAATGTACCCGCCAGAACTGGAAAAAGGCCCACGCCGCAGGCAGCGCCATCGTCGATCTTTCCTACGCTTTGGACGATGAACCGGATGCCGACGTGAAGTCGCCGTGGATCCAGCGTCAATTGGGCCAGACGCTCGCACCGGAGTTGCAGCCCGGGCCGGCAGTCGTGGCCCATCCCGCTGCGGTGGTGCTGGCGCTTCTGTTGTTGCGCTTAAAGAAGGCCGGGGCGGTGAAACGGGTTGTGGCTACGGTCTTCGAGCCGGCATCGGAGCATGGGCAGAAGGGCATGGACGAGCTCCATGAGCAAACCGTGAATCTGCTTTCCTTCCAGCAGCTGCCGAAAAAAGTATTCGATACCCAGGTCGCCTTCAATATGGTGACGCGTTATGGTGAGCAGTCTGTCCCAGCCCTGAACACGGTAGAACACCGTGTGCTCAAGCACTATAAGCGGATCGCCGGCAAGGACGCACCTCCGCTCTCGCTGCTGCTGGTGCAGGCACCGATCTTTCACGGACACGCGTTCACCTTGCACGTCGAAATGGAAAAGCCGGTCGAAATCGATAGCATCTCCAAAGCGCTGGCCGGGGAGCATGTGACGATCACGAGTTTGGCGGAGGAGTCCCCCAGCAACGTGAACGCGGCTGGACAAGGCGATGTCCTGGTTTCGATCCAGCCGGACATCGACCTGGCCAATGGTCTGTGGTTGTGGGCGGCCTCGGACAACCTGCGAATCGCCGCCGCCACCGCCGTCGAATGTGCAGAAAACATGGCCGCCACCCGCCCCATAGGAAAGATCCAATGAGCCGTGTGGAGCTGATGCACTCGCCCGCCAGGGGCGGGAAGAGCGAGGTTCGTCGTTCAGGGCACGGAGGTTCGTCGTGTCCTTCTATTCTGCAGGCTCTGATGTTGACGTTGCTGTTCGGCACAGCCTGCGGATATCACACCGCCGGCCACGCCGTTACTCTTCCGGCGAACGTCCAGACCATTGCCATCCCCGCATTCGTCAATCGGACGCAGACTTATAAGATTGAGCAGAGGTTGACCTCTGCGGTGGTACAGGAGATGGTCACGCGCACCCATTACCACATTCTGAACGAAGCCAGCGATTCCGCCGATGCAACTCTCCGCGGCGTCGTGATCAGCACCTCAACTTCGCCATTGACCTATGACTCGCAGACCGGGCGGGCCTCGAGCGCTTTGGTGGTCGTGACCGCGAAAGTGACGCTGACTGATCGCCAGGGCAAAGTGCTATACCAAAATCCTGCTTACTTGTTTCGCGAGGAGTATCAAGTTTCGCGCGAGCTTTCCAGTTTCTTTGAGGAAGACTCGCCCGCTCTGGAACGCCTGTCGCGCCAATTCGCGCGTACGCTGGTGAGCAATGTGCTGGAGGGGTTCTGAACATGGAGGGGTTCTGACGATGGAGGGTTTCTGATGCGGGCCTTCGCCCAAGCCGATCGCTTCGTCTCCGAGGTCGAAGCCCGGAAGCTGCGCCCTGTATATGTTTTCGTGGGCGATGAAACCTTCTTCCGCAAGCGTTGCCGCGAAGCCCTGCTTAAACACCTGGTGCCGGCCGACCTGCGCGATTTCAGCCTGTTTGATTTCGATCTCGCCGAGACCGACCTGGCGGAGGTCCTCGATCGCGCCCGCACGCCTTCGCTAATGGCTCCCTTTCAGGTGTTTTTCGTCCGCGGCGTGAAGACCCTGTTCGGGCGCGGATCGAACGAAGAGAAACTGGCCGCTATCGAGGCCTACAGCAAAGACCCCAACCTGGACGCGGTGCTCATTTTTGTGGCTGACCATATCAGCATTCCGGCCGACGCCCGGCGCATGGACATGACCGACAAAGAGCGTTACGAGCGCATCCGGGAGACGCTGGGACAGTATTGCGCCATCGTCGAACTGGCGCGGGTGGAAGAGAGTGAAGCCGTTCGGTGGATCGGCGAATACGGCGGCACCCGGAACGTCAAAATTGATGCCGATGCCGCCCGCGAACTGGTGGACGCTCTCGGCGGCGACATGATGATGGTCTCCAACGAACTGGAGAAGCTGATTCTCTACGTCGGCGAGAAGAGGCGCATCACTCTGGGCGATGTGGAAACCATGGTGCTGGCGGCGAAGCAGCGGTCATTGTACGAACTCACCGACGCGATTTCTTCCAAAGACCGGGTGCGGGCGCTGCAAATGCTGAATGCCATCCTGAACACCGGCGACGGCGACGAAGCCGCCATCGGACATCTCTACATGCTGGCCAAGACCTTTCGTCAGATGCTGGTGATCCTGGAACGAAATGTACGCGACCAGCGCATGCTTTGGGCCGCGCTCTGGCAGGGCTTTCGCGTCCCTCCCTTCGCCGCCGACGACATCATCCGGCAAGCCCGCCGTTACAAATCCAAGCGCGAACTCACGCGCGCTATTCGCCTGGTCGCAAAAACTGACCTGGCCTTGCGCTCCAATCCACCCACCAAGCGCTTCGTATTGGAAAAATTAATCCTCGATCTCACCGCCGAGGTCAAGCCTGAAATTCCCGGATGGTCACAGGAAGAACTACCTGTTTAGGCAATCGCATGTCGGAGAAAGAAGTATTTCGCGTCCTGGTCGAGTTCCCTTGGATCATATTTGTCATCTACTGGATACTGGGTGCGATCAAGACTCGCGCTACTCGTCAACAGGAGTCTTTCGCCTCTCGATACCTGGTCGTGTTGCTTGAGATCGTCGGCTACGGGTTGATCTTCAGCCATTCGGCCAGAGTCGGATTTCTGGGCAATCGATTCATGCATCGCACCCGGGAAAGCGCGGCGGTCGGCGCCGCCCTCACCTGGCTCGGAATCGGCTTGGCCATCTGGGCCCGCTATCATCTGGCGGAGTACTGGAGTGCGCGAGTCACGATCAAGGAGGACCATCAACTCATCCGAACCGGCCCCTATGCTCATCTGCGACACCCCATCTACACCGGCCTCATACTGGCGACCATCGGGTCAGCCGTGGTCATCGATGAGTGGCGATGCGTCTTCGGGGTTTGCCTGGTGTTGACGGGGTACTGTCTGAAGGCAAGGAAGGAAGAAGCGATGCTAAGGCAGCAATTCGGCGAGGCTTTCCGTGAACACCAGAAACACACCGGCTTTCTGATCCCGCGCTTTCGCTGAGGACATGTGATTGCGTCAGCTGCAATTTCTGATTATCTGCATCGCATCGGGTACACCGGTTCGCGCGGGCCCACGGCGCAAACCTTGCACAACCTGCATCGCGCCCACATGCTCTCGGTCCCGTTCGAGAATCTCGATATTTCGCTGGGCCGGAAGATTGTCTGCGAGGAAGAAGGCTTCCTCCGCAAGATCGTGGAGCAGCGGCGTGGCGGCTTCTGCTACGAACTGAATGGCGCGCTCGCGGCCTTGCTGCGCGAGTTGGGATTCAAGGTCACGCTGCTGTCGGCTCGCGTGCCACGCGACGATGGAAGCCCCTCGCCGGAATTCGATCATCTGACGTTGCGAGTCGATCTGGAAGAGCCATGGCTGGCAGACGTAGGCTTCGGAGACCTGTCCAACGGTCCCTTGCGACTTGAGACCGGCCGAGAGCAGGAACAGGATGGGCGCAAGTTCCGCATCGTCGAACAGGACGGGCGGCTTCAGCTCGACCGCACGGAGCCGGACGGCAACTGGAAGCGGCAATATTCTTTCACCCTCGTCCCCAGGCGCCTAGATGAGTTCGCGCCCATGTGCCACTACCATCAGACCTCGCCGGAATCGCCCTTCACCCGCAAGAAGGTTTGCAGCATGGCGACTCCCGATGGGCGGATCACGGTCACGGATCGAAGGCTGATCATCACCCGCAAGGGTGAAAGGAAAGAACGCCTGCTCAACTCAGAGGATGAGTGGCAGAGCGCTTTAGCGGAATATTTCGGAGTAATTCTAGGCTGAAGCCAGCAGCTACAAGCTAGAAGCGCTTTCCTACTTCAGCGCATTCACCCTCGCGTTCAGGCGGGACTTATAGCGCGACGCGGTGTTCTCGTGGATCACGCCCTTCTGGATGGCCTTATCCAGGGCCGAAACAGTCTGTCTGAAAACGACCTCGGCGCCGGCCTTGTCGCCCTTGGCCAGTGCATCACGCAGGTCCCGCAAAGCGCCACGCAGGCGGGAAGTATTGGCGCGATTGCGCACGGTTCGGGTCTCGGTCTGACGGGCGCGCTTCAGCGCCGAAAAATGATTTGCCATGTCTACTTGTTACCTTCGTTTCTCTGGAGAGGTGTTCCGATTGCTCGTGAATAAGTTATTTTACGGGAGTAAGTCCTTGCTGGTCAAACCTTATGGCAGATCCCCTTGAACGCCTGAAAATCCTGCTCAGCTCTTCTACTCCAATTGTCGTAATGGAGACGGTGGAAGAGATGCGCGCGGTGCGGTTGGTGCGGGCGGCTTGCTCGTCGCTCAGCCTGGCCACCTTCGAGTGGAGCATCGCCAGCGGACTGGTTCGTTGCGGCAGCGAGGTCGGAGAGTTGGTTCCGGAAACCGGCTTTTCCGCCGGCGGCCCGGGCCACGATCTGTCAGGGGCCCAGGCGCTATACAACAGCAAGGAGCCCGCGCAGGCACTCAGCAACCTGGAGGCCATGTCTCTCGAAGCAGCATTCGTCCTCAAGGACTTTCATCGTCACATGGATGACCCGGTCGTGGTGCGCCGCCTGCGTGACGTCGGACAGAAGTTTTCGGCCAACCGTCGCACCGTTATCATTACCGCGCCTTCGATCACGATTCCAGCCGAACTGGGCAGCCTGGTTGAATTCCTGGAACTCCCGCTGCCGGACAAACAGCGGCTGCGCCAGATCATCGACGAAATGACCGTCAGGGTAGGGAAGACGCGCACCTTGAAGCGCACCCTGGACCCTGCCGGCCTCGACGCCATGGCGAACAACCTGCGTGGCCTGACTGAGGAAGAGGCGGAACGGGCCGCTTCACAGGCGATCGTGACCCGGTACGGAATCACGGCAGAAACTGTTACCGATGTGTTGCAGGCGAAAAAGGAACAGCTGCGCCGTTCCGGAATGCTGGAGTTTATTGACGCATCAGAAAATCTGGGTAGCGTAGGGGGCCTGGATAATCTTAAGCGCTGGCTGGCCCAGCGGCGTGGTACCTGGGAAGACGCGGCCCGCGATTTTGGCCTGGAGCCGCCGCGTGGGGCCATCATTCTTGGAGTCCAGGGCTGCGGCAAAAGTATGTGCGCCCGCGCCATCGCCGGAGAATGGAAACTTCCGCTGGTCAAGTTCGATACTGCTGCCATCTTCGACAAGTACATCGGCGAAACTGAAAAGCGGATCCAGAAAGTGTTTCGCGTGGCCGAAGGACTGGCACCCTGCGTGTTCTGGATTGACGAACTGGAAAAAATATTTGCGGGCAGCGGGCCGGACTCGGCGTCGGTCGATGCCGGAGTTTCTTCGCGTATCCTGGCAGCCTTTCTTTCCTGGATGCAGGACCGCAAAGCTCCCGTATTCGTGGCGGCAACCTGCAACAACGTGAGTGCGCTGCCTCCGGAGCTGATTCGCAAGGGACGCTTCGACGAACTGTTCTTCGTCGATCTGCCCAACCAGGCCGAGCGCAAGCAAATATTTGCCATTCACCTCAAGCGGCGTAAGCGGGACCCGGCAGAATATGATCTGGACCAGGTAGCGCCTGCCGCCCGGGGATATTCGGGGGCAGAGATTGAGGCCGCGGTGCAGACGGCCTTGTACGCAGCATTCTCCAGCAAACAGACGGTGAGCACGCAAGGCTTGTTGGATGCGCTTAAGGCGACGGTGCCGCTTTCCATTACCCGGTCGGAGGAAATTCAGGAGCTGAGAGCCTGGGCCAGGCAGCGGGCGGTGCCGGCATCCATGGCGGATGCAAAAGCAGAAGGAGCTTAGCCCGTGTGGGTCGGACACTCTTGTCCGACGCTTTTGACTCGGTTTTTATCGTTTTAAAACATGCCACATCATCCAAGCGCGAATCAGGGGTTGCAAATCAAAAGCAACTTCAAAAGCGTCGGACAGGAGTGTCCGACCCACACATAATCACTTCAGCAAATTCCGCAACACGGCGACTTCTGCCTCGATTCCCGTGTGCAACGCGGGATCTACGTCAGGAGCAAATAATGGCGAATGATTGGAAGGCAAATGGGTTCCCGCCGCTTTCGCCTCCGCATACTTTGCCGGATCCGCTCCACCCAGGCTGAAGTAGAACGACGGCACTCCCTGCGCAGTGAAGTAAGAAAAATCTTCCGACGCCATTCCGGGGTCCTCGACCACCACGTTGGCTTTACCCAGCGTCGATTCCAGAACGGTTTGCAGGCGCTGGTCCAGGGCGGGGTCGTTGTACACGGCGTCGGTGGCCTCGTACTGCTCGATCTTGGGCTCCTGGGTTGCACCGGCGGCCTCGGCCTCGGCCTTGGTGATGCGATCGATGGCGGCCAGCACCTGCTTGCGAACCTCAGGTTTGTAGCTGCGAATGGTCAACCCGAGCTCCGCGTGGTCAGGGATGATGTTGTTCTTGGTACCTGCCTGAATGTATCCCACGGTGACGACGGCGACTTCTCCGGGCTTTACTTCCCGCGCCACGATGGTCTGCAAGGTGACTACGAGGCGGGCGGCAATCACGATGGGATCAATCGTGCTGTTGGGCATGGAACCGTGTCCGCCCTTGCCGTAGATCGTAATGCGGAGGGAATCGGCATTGGAAAAGCGGTAGCCGGGCCCGACCCCGACCTGGCCGGAGGGAAGCTGGTTGCCCACGTGTAAAGCCACGGCGACGTCGGGCTTGGGAAACCGGGTCATCAGGCCGTCATCGATCATTCGTTTTGCGCCGGAGATAGTTTCCTCGGCCGGTTGGCCGATCAGGATGAGAGTTCCGTGCCAGGTGTTTTTGCTGTGGGCCATGACGGCGGCGGTCCCGACCAGCGACGCCATGTGCACGTCATGCCCGCAGGCGTGCATGACGCCAACGTCGCGTCCTGAATCGTCCTTGGTATGGACCTTGCTGGCGTAAGGCAAGCCGGTCTTTTCCTCTACGGGAAGCGCATCCAGTTCAGTGCGAAGCATTACCGTCGGCCCAGCGCCGTTCTTCAGGATGGCCACCACCCCGGTGCCACCCACGTGTTCTGTGACGGTAGAGCCGAGATCTCGCAGGTGCCTGGCCAGCTTTTCCGCGGTTTGGGTTTCATGCGAAGAGAGCTCGGGGTTCTGGTGGAGATCAAGATACAGCGCGTGGGCCTCGGGATAGACGGCTTGTACCTCGGCGTCAGGGGCCGAAGTTTGGCCCCAGGCGATGGCGGTCAACACTACAAGTGAAAGAGCGTATGTCAGTTTCATTGTGGCCCGCATGATATCCGGTGTGAGGGACAGCCCGCAATCGTGTGGGTCGGACACTCCCTTCGACTTCGCTCAGGGCAGGCTCTGTCCGTCGCTTTTGACTTTAGAGTTTGACTTGGATTTTCCCCGATGGCCTTAGAGCACCTAACAAAACCCTGTTCCAAACCGAAATTGCCGAAGCAACTTAAGCACAGATTACGGGCAACCCGTAAAAGGTCTTGGATGGCTGGTGATGAGCTCACGTCACGTTCTGAGAGACCGCAAACCAAGACTTGCAGCGCACATCAGGCTTGTGGCTTGAGAACGCTTCCTACACCTTCTGTTATTCGTTGTGTCACTTCCCACGCGCTCTGAACGAATCCCCACCAAAGAAGGAGCGTTCCAATGAGGAAGAAGCTGTAGCCCGTGGCCGAATCGGTGGTGTACGGAAGCAGGGCGAGGAACCAAAAAAAGAACGGGACGTAGAAGATCATTACAGCCATCCGCGTATGCTCCCACTCTTTATGAGGGCCGTGGGCTCTCTTCCGCCAAAGCATGACGGGCAGGATCCAGGCAAGGGTCCAGAGGATGACGTTGAGCCAATGGGGCATGATATGGATCGAGCGAATCCACCCGAACACATTATCGGTCACTGCGAAGACGGCTAAGGTTCCGGAGGCCACCGCGAGAATATGGCTTCGTCGGAGAGAATTGCCGGCTCGTCCAGCTGCAGCAGCAGCGAGCGCGAGGATCGCGATGGCGAGGCCAACGATGTAACCCACCCTACCGACCCGAGCGACGACGTTTTGGAGCCTGCCTTTGTCGAGTGTCACCTCTGCCGTGATCCAGAAAGACTTCCCAGAAAGGACCTCGTAGCCACTGTGCGGCTTATCCAAGCAAGAGTCGGTCGTCGTGGCTAGAAACAACGTCATCAGAACCAGGACTGCTCCGGAAAACAACGAACGCTTGGCGCCGAGGATTCGAGCTACGACCCCGCCCCATCGTCCGACACATTGCTGGACAAACTTCCGTGCCGATTCTTCCCTTTCCGATGAGACCTGAAGCGTTGTGTGGACGAGGTAGCCTTCACTGGCTGCGACGAGTGCAACCATAATAGAAGTGAATATTGGAACGCAGAGGAAAACCCAGGTCGGTTCTTCTCGTCCCATTGCAATCGGGGTCCAGGCTAAACACGTTGCCAGCACTGCGATGGCTGCGGCAAGGCGCGCATAGTCTGACCATCGCTGCCTGATAGGTAGCGCGATTGTCTTACCACCTAAAGCGTCTGGTATGCGGCGGAAATAGCCGAACCCATACCATGCGGCTGGGAGGAACGTGCAGCCAAGAACGATAAGGATTTCCACCAAGATGCTGCCCGTCCATTCATGGCCATAGCGCTGTCTTTGTCTGGCAAAAACAAAAACTCCAAGACCAGCAAAGAACAGAACCAGTCCTGCGGCCAGACCCTGCCGCAACCTAGTTCCTGCCGGGGTTTTCAGCGATTCGTGTGTGTGCAATTCAAAATGCGCACCCATCGGACCTGTGCCTCGTTTAGAGTTGGCTCTTCGCCTCGGGGGGGGGGTGTTGCATCCCAATGGTGGGGACTGCTCTTCGGGGAGGCCAAGCCTAGTTGAGCATAGGACTTTGACTAATCTTTGCAGTGACAAGCGTCACTGGTCAGTGTGACTACGCACACGGGTTGGAGTAAGTGGGGAGGTTTTGTTAGAGGCTCTTAGGCGTTTCTGGAGAATTTCGACCCCAAAATCAAAGTCAAAGGCGTCGGACAAGAGTGTCCGACCCACACCTTCCTCTCCCGGATTCTGCCTGGTTCCCCAACAGTAACAAGTTCCGTTTTGTCGCCATTGACTCCTCTCGGCGGGCAGGGGTACCCTTTATCTCAATGGTAGTTGCTTGCACTTCGGGGCGAGCATCCTCGGCTGGTTCCACCTCCAGACATGAGAATCGTTTGTTTGTGCCTGGGCGGCAGTGTTTCCGCCTCCGGGCATGGATAACCCAGCATCTAACGCGCCGGAGGAAGCGACAAACAACTGAATGAAGAAGAGCATTGAAATCAGTCCCAACATCGAGACCCTGTTCGGCACGCGCGACGAGAATGTGCGCCTGCTGGAAGATGGCCTGAATATCAATATCGACCTGCGCTCGGATTCGATCGACCTGGAAGGATCGCCACGTGATGTTGCCCGGGCCGAGCAGGTCTTTGCCGATTACGACCACCTGCAGCGCTCCGGATTCACCTTCAACAATGGCGACCTGGGCAGCATGTTGCGGGTGGTGCTGGCAGACCCAAAAACTACCCTGCGCGGCCTGGCCGAGGCGGGACGGCAACGCTCATTCGGACGCCGCACGGTGCAGCCTAAGAGCGTGAACCAGCGGCGCTATCTCGAAGCCATTGAGAACCACGACATGGTGTTCGGCATCGGGCCGGCGGGAACAGGCAAGACTTACCTGGCCGTCGCCATGGCAATTTCTGCCTTGCTGGCGAAACGTGTGAACCGGATCATTCTGGCGCGTCCCGCGGTGGAAGCGGGCGAGCGCCTGGGATTTCTGCCCGGGACCTTGCAGGACAAGATCGATCCGTATCTGCGTCCCTTGTACGACGCCCTGTACGATTTGCTTGAGCCGGAAAAGGTCGATCGCTACCTAGAAAAGAACGTGATCGAGATCGCGCCCATCGCCTTCATGCGCGGGCGCACATTGAACGATTCGTTCGTGATCCTGGACGAGGCGCAGAACACGACTTCGGAGCAGATGAAGATGTTCGTCACCCGCCTGGGATTCAACTCCAAGGCGGTGATCACCGGTGACGTTACGCAGATTGATTTGCCCAACGCGCGGCGCAGCGGTCTGCTGGAGGCGGCGGAAGTGTTGAAGAACGTGGAAGGCTTGACCTTCGCCTACTTCGACGACACCGATGTGGTGCGTCACCAACTGGTGCAGCGCATCATTCGCGCCTACGATGAACACAAGGCCAAGGCGGCAGAACCGCTGCCGCTGCTGGACTCCAGGACGAACGGCAAGGCCAATGGGACCGAAATGGCGCCCGGGCAGAACAGCAGCCTGTCCTCCTCGGAAGTAGAAACCAACGAGTAGAGCAGGTAAGATTGAACAGGAGGGCGCCCCAATGAGGCCCTCCTGTTTGCTTTTGGTACGAGCCGAGGAAAGAAAACCCTTAACCGCAAAGGACGCAAAGAACCCGCAAAGTGCGAAAAGAAGAAGAACTTGGTGATCCTTCGCAAACCCGTGGCCGGATTGAGCGATACCGCTTTGGCGAAGTTCGTCGAGCGGGCCAGTCGTGCGATCAAACTTAAGGGTACGGTCAACGTGCTGGTGACCGGCAGTTCCGAACTGCGCTCGCTGAACCGGCGTTTTCGCGCCAAAGACCAGCCCACGGACGTGCTCTCCTTTCCGCCCGGACCTTGCTTCGTGAACGGACTGGCTGGCGATATCGCCATTTCGGCAGACATAGCCAGGGAGAATGCCCGCCGCTTGGGTCATTCCGCGGCCCAGGAAGTCAAGATACTGGCGCTGCACGGTGTGCTGCATCTGGTGGGCTACGATCATGAACGCGATCAGGGCGCGATGGCGGGCAAGGAAGCGGACTTGCGACGCTCGTTGGGTCTGCCCTCGGGGTTGATTGAGAGAAGTGGAAAGACGGCGATGCCCGCTAAAAAACCACAGGCAAAGGCCGCGGGCGCGAGCGCCCGCGTCACACAGGGCAGACGATCTCGATGAACTATGCCATCGCAGCTGCGTTGCTCTTGTTGCTTTGCCTGCTGACCCTGGTGTCCTATGCGGAGCGCGTGTACACCGAGATTGGGAGATTTCTCTCTCGCGAGTTCCAGGACAACATTGCCACCTTCGAGCAGAGAGTCGAGCCCAGGCTGGGAGTGAGCCGGGCGCGCGCCGCGCTCTCCATGGCTGTGTTGACCCAACTTATTACTGCCGCCATCGCCCTGCTGGTGGGTTTCGCAGTGTTTCGCGAACGGGGTTGGGGACTCTATGAGATTCTTCAGGCCACGCTCAGCCTGGTACTCATCATCATCCTCTTTAACCGCTTTCTGCCCTTTGTTTTCTTTTCGAGGACTCGCGGCGAATGGCTGGCCCGCTGCGCCGTGCTGTTGCGAATACTGATTTATATCGTGCTGCCGGTCACCCTCGTGCTGGGGTTCTTGCAATCGGTCACGGCCCTTACCAAGGAGCATGCGGATGAGACGCCTGAGACCCAGGCGGAGGCAGTGGACGCCCTCATCGAGGCGGGCCAGGAAGAAGGCATCCTGGATGAAAGCAATCGGGACCTGATCCAGTCGGTGGTGGAGTTCAGCGAGAAAACTGTCCGTGAGGCGATGAAACCGCGGCCGGAAATTGTGGCTGTCCCTACCAACACCACAGTCGAGCAGTTTATCGAACTGCTACGCACCAAGCCGTTTTCCCGGGTGCCGGTTTTCGAAGGCACCATCCATAACATTGTCGGGATTGTCTTCGCCCAGGACGTGTTGCAAGTCCCGGACACCGAGGCCCACATGCGCACGGTGGACACCATCATGCGCCGCGATGTCTATTTTGTGCCGGAGAGCAAACTGGTCAGCGATCTGCTGCGCGAAATGCAGCAGAACAATATTCGCATGGCCATTGTCGTGGACGAATACGGCGGCGTAGCAGGTCTGGTGACCATCGAAGACCTGGTGGAAGAAATCGTGGGAGAGATCCGGGACGAGCACGAAAAGATGGAAGTGATTCGTGAAAACGAAACCTCCTACATCGTGCCCGGCAACATGGATGTGGATCGGCTCACCGAGATGTTCGGAATTCGCCCCGAAGGCAAAGAGTCAGCCACTGTGGCGGGACTGGTAAGCGAGTTGGCGGGCCGCATCCCTCACCGGGGTGAAGTGATCGAGGAAGACGGTCTCCGCTTCGAAGTGCTGGACTCAACCGAGCGACGGGTTGAGCGGGTGCGCATCTCGGTCGCCAAACCGACGCAGATGAAGCTGATATAGTCGGGTCTCTCGTAGCGCCGCCTTCCCCGCGGCGGTCCGGGAGCCATCTTGTCTCCGGACAGCTGGCGAGACGGCCGCGCTACGGAATCACCTATGGCCTTTCACTCCGGATTCGTCTGCATTCTGGGCCGTCCCAACGCCGGCAAATCCACCCTGCTCAACGCCCTGGTCGGCGAAAAGCTGGCCATTATCAGCCCCAAGCCCCAGACCACGCGCAACCGCATTCTGGGGATCATCCACGTTCCCAAACAGAAGGGTAGACTCGGCGGCCAGGTCGTTCTCATCGATACTCCGGGAGTTCACCGGCCCGACACCTCTTTGGGCCGCAAGATGATGGCTGAGGTGCGGGAAGCGATGGTGGGCTGCGAGCTCGTCCTGCTGATCGTGGACGTCACGCGCCGCTTCACCCGCGAAGACCACTTCGTACTCGAGATGGCGAAGAAATCGGGAACGCCCGTGTTCCTGCTACTGAACAAGATCGACCTCCTGCGCGGGACAAAAGAAAAATTGCTGCCCATCATCGATGAGTACCGAAAGCTGCACGAGTTCCGGGAAGTTATTCCTCTCTCCGCCCGGAAACACGAAGGTCTCGAAGTGCTGCTGGACAAGGTGCTCCGGTTCCTGCCCGAAGGTCCACGCTATTTTCCGGAGGACCAGATCACCGACCAGCCCGTCCGCTTCATGGTGGCGGAAATCGTCCGGGAGCAGGTCCTGGTGGAGACCGAGGAAGAGGTCCCGTATGCGACCACTGTGGTGATAGAGCAATTCGAGGAAGGAACGAAAGTGACCCGCATTGCGGCCATGATCTACTGCGAACGGAGCGGACAGAAGGGAATCCTGGTGGGCAGAGGCGGCCAGATGCTCAAGAAGATTGGCACCGCGGCGCGTTTGCAGATCGAAAAGATGTTGGGGAAGCGGGTGTTTCTCGAACTCTTCGTGAAGGTCCGGGAAAACTGGCGGGAGTCCCACGAGTTCGTTGAGGAACTCGATTGGCGTCGCCAGGTGGAGCGGTTGGCAGGTGGCGTGAAGCCATGAGCGGGCGTCACTTGGCGCAAATGCAGTGATCCCTGTAGAATCCCCGAACGCGGGGGCGCATCCAACAAAATAGCTACCCTGTCACCCGAAAAACGAAAGCAGGGCCATGACCGAGAATCCGGAGATGCACAAGTTCGAAACCGGCAAGTTGAAGTTGAAAATCACGCTGGCAGCGGACCGCAACGCGGTGGATCCGGTGGTCCAAAGCGTTATGGAACTGGTGAGAGAGGTGCATTGCGACGCGGAGAAATACGATGCCATCGAACTGGCCCTGACTGAGGCGTTGGCCAACGCGGTGGTTCATGGGGCCAAAGCCGACCCGTCAAAGATCGTTGAGTGCGATGTGGTGTCTAACGAAGACAAGAGCATACTGATCGTGGTGCGCGATCCCGGCGATGGATTTGACCCGGGCCAGATTCCTAATCCTCTCGGGGGCGAAAGCGTCTATTCCGATCACGGCCGCGGAATCTTCCTGATCAATCAGCTCATGGATGAAGTGAAGTTCCTCAAGAACGGCACCGAAATCCACATGATCAAAAAGTAGCGCCGCCGTCCCGCCCACGCAAAAGTGAAAGCAGCGATAAACCCACCACCGTCGGCAAGCCGACGCTACGAGCTTCACTCCTTCATGGCGATGCCCAGTGTCTTCATTTTGCGGTAGAGGTGGCTTCGTTCCAGGCCAAGCACCTCAGCGGTGCGGCTGATGTTGCCGTGATTGTCATCCAGCTTCTTGAGGATATAGTCGCGCTCATAGGCGGCGCGGGCCTGGTGCAGAGTAGAAAATTCGGCACCAATTGATCGTCGAGTGCCATCCCGGTGGACCAGCGGCGGCAGGTGTTTGCGGTCGAAGCGGGTGGTGGTCGGATTCATAATGACAATGCGCTCGATGACGTTGCGCAGCTCGCGCACGTTCCCCGGCCAGGAATAGCGCATCAGCGTGTCAATGGCGTCGTCGGTGATTTCGCGCGGCCTGCGGCCGTAGGTGGCGGAAAATTCCTTGAGAAAATGGCGTGCCAGCAGAGGTATGTCTTCCTGGCGTTCGCGCAGCGGAGGGACCGAGAAGGGGATGACGTTGAGACGGTAGAACAGATCCTCGCGAAAGTTGCCGCGGGAAATCTCTTCGTCCAGGTCCTTGTTGGTGGAAGCAATCAGCCGGGCGTCCACCGTGATGGGTTCGTCGCTGCCCACGGGTGTAAAGCGTTGCTCGTCGAGCGTGCGCAGAACTTTCGACTGGGTCTTCAGGCTCATGTCGCCGATTTCGTCCAGGAAGAGCGTGCCGCCGTGGGCGCGATGAAATTTCCCTTCTTTGTCGCTGGTGGCGGCGGGAAACGAGCCTTTGCGATGGCCGAAGAGCTCACTCTCGATCAGATCTTCAGGAATTGCAGCGCAGTTCAGCTCGACAAACATCTCGTTCTTGCGCAGGCTTTGAGCATGGATGGCGCGCGCCACCAGCTCTTTTCCCGTGCCCGACTCGCCATAAATCAGCACCCGGCCGTTGGTCGGCGCCATGAGCAGGATCTGCTGGCGCAGCGCCTTCATGGGGACGCTTTCCCCTTCGATCACGCTGCGGGGGGTGAGCTGCTTCTTAAGCTCACGGTTTTCCTGCTTCATGTGCCTGGCATCGACGGCATGCTTGATCAGGGCGAGCGTCTTGTCGATGGAGAGCGGCTTTTCCAGAAAGTCGTAGGCGCCCAGCTTGGTGGCGCGCACCGCGGTTTCGATGGTGCCGTGGCCGGAGATCATGATGACCTCAGGGGCGTTCTCCAAGTCGCGAATCTTCTGTAGCGCTTCGAGGCCGTCCATGCCGGGCAGCCAGACGTCGAGCAGCACGACATCAAAGGAGCGCCTGCGCAATGTCTCCAAGCAGGCCTCGCCACTGTCGGCGGCAGAGGCCCTGTAGCCTTCATCTTCAAGCACGCCCTTGAGCGATTGCCGGATGCCGGATTCGTCGTCCACGATAAGGATGTTATGCATGCTGGCGGGCGGGGGCAGGCGCGGTAATGATTTCGGCGGCAAGCGGCAACTCCACCACGAACCGGGTGCCGACCGGTCGGTTCTCCTCGACCCGAATGGAACCGCGGTGGTCTTCAATGATGCGACTGACGATGGCCAGCCCCAGTCCGGTCCCTCGCTTCTTGGTGGAGAAGTAGGGCAGGAAGAGTCTCTCTTTCAGTTCCTGGGTAACGCCGTGGCCGGTGTCGGCGACGGTGATTTCAACCGCGTCGCGGCTGTCCACCAGTAAGGTGGAGATCTGAATCTCCCGTACCAGCGCGCCATGCATGGCCTCGGCAGCGTTGTCCACCAGATTGGCCAGAGCGCGTTTGATCGCTTCCGCATCCGCCATCACCTTGGGAAGATCGGGAGCCAGGAAGGTCTGCACATGGATCCCATCCAGCCGCCCGTTGAACAGGGCCAGAGTATTTTCCACGATGGAATTGATGTTCGCGGGCGCAGGCTGCGCCGTAGGGAAACGGGCCAGGGTGGAGAATTCGTCCACCAGGGTGCGCAAGGTTTCGACCGCTCCGCCGATAGTTTCTGAGCAGCCGCGCAGAACCTCGAGCGAAGCCGCATCGGGCTTAGAGCCGCGCTCCAGATGGCGGCGAATCCGCTCCGCAGAAAGCGCGATGGGAGTCAATGGGTTTTTGATTTCATGTGCGACCCGGCGTGCCACTTCCCGCCAGGCAGTCTGTTTCTGGGCCTTGAGCAGGTCGGACAGATCTTCGAAGACCAGAACATAGCCCAGTCCCTGCCCTCCATGTTGCAGCGTAGCCACGGTGACGGCAGCATTGAACCGGGAGCGATGCAAAGCTACTTCCAGTTGCGTGGTGGTCGTGCCCATGCGGTCAGCGCGCCGCAACAGGGGCTCCAGGTCCTCCAGAATCTCCTGGGGAAATACTTCGCGCAGGGCGGCGCCGATCACGATCAAGTCCGCGGACTCCGCTCCCGAAGGATTGAACATACGAATCAATGCCTGGTTGACGTGAGTAATGCGGCGGTTGGCATCGAGCGAAAGCACTCCGGTGGGAATGCTCTCCAGAATGGTCTCGATGTGCTGGCGACGCTGTTCCAGCGCGATGTTAGCGGCGCCCAGGTCGTGGCTGGACGCTTCGATCTGGCGGCGGCTGGTTTCCAATTCCTCCGCCATGCGGTTGAAAGACCGCACCAGATCTCCGATTTCGTCGGCCGCGCTGACCTCCACGCGATAGTCTAGACGTCCGCGCGAAATTTCCTGGGTGGCTTCGGCCAACGCCACCACCGGGCGGGTCACCAGCTTGGCCAGATACAACGCCAGCCAGGTGGTGGAAAATAGCACCAGCACCGTGAGCAGAAGCAGCAGTTCCATGTAGGTGCTGCGCACCAGCCTGCGTTGACTTCTGAGCTCGGAATAGCGGTGCTGGCTGGCATCAAGTTGCCTGACCGTCTCGGAAAACTTCTGGGGCAGGGGCATGGCAACAACGATCAGGCCGCTATCGCCTACGGCGGCGCCGCTCAAAATGTAGTCGGTATTCTCCCACTTGAAAGGAACAATGGCGTCGGAGGTCAGACGGTCCAGTGGGATCTTTGCTTTCAGCAGCGGCCACGAGGCGGGAGCATTGATGCTGGCTTCGGCGTTGCCGGCTTCGAGCGCCACGGCGAAGCCACCCTGCAGGGTGGTCTCGTGCCGCCGGAATTCATTCATCACGCTGGAAAAGCTATGACCAGCAAAGGCCCGTTGCGTATCCGGCGACGCTGCGATGGCCTCGGCCTCGGCGCGCGCGTTCTGCGCCGCGTACTTCTTTACCAGTGAGGCCACAGCTGCCGTGTCCTCCCGCACTTCTTCGACGGGACGCGAAAACCACCGTTCGAGAGAATTGTTCATCAGCCCATAGGCGAACCAGAACATCATTATGACCGGCAGGAAGGAGAGCAGCAGTCCTCCCACCACCAGACGGGTGCGGAACTTTGAACCCAGAACGCCCAGCCGCCGTTCTGCAAAAAGTTTCAGGAGGTTGCGGGCCAGAACGAACGTCAAAGCCACGAACAACAGAAAAATCAGGATGGTAAGCGCGGCAAAGAACAAAAGTGGAAAGCGCTGCTGAATGTCGGCGTTAAAAACATCCAGATCAAAAGACGACTGGGAAAGAAGAATCCCGAAAGACACGGCGATTCCGATAGCCAGCAAGATGATGACTTTCTTGCGGCTAGTTTCCTTGTTGCGGGTTGGAGTGGGAGCAGCCACGTAAGGAACCGGCCGGGCGGAGCGCGAATGCTCCAACAATCCACAGGCCCAAATGCCTTATTATAAGCCTCGCATGCGTGGTTAGGCCGTGGCAGAGTGTGCTCCTCCGCCATGAGGCATGGTGGCCGCCCATTCGCGCTTTTGCGGACGAGTGGGGTTTGCTATGACCAGCATGTTTCAAGATCAACAATCGAGGTCGAATCCGAACTATCCATTCTGATCCGGTGACGACGGATTCAGTCATGGCGTACAAGTGTGCAGAATGGATTGGTGCCAACATCTGTGATTCTCACCCTTGCAAAAAACGCAACGGTGGGGCAGCCTAGGAGCCGTGCCGCAAGAGTACCAGCGGGAAAGGGCGGCCCCAGCCCGCCACGGAACTACTTATGAAGTCACTCTTCGCATTTCTGCTTATGGCCGTACTAGCTGCATCGGCGCAGATGAGCCAGCCGATGGTCAGTGACAACCCGATCAAGGTTTCTGACCACATCTGGGCGATCATGGGTTTTCCTAACATCGCCATCGTGGTGGGCAGCCGCGCGACGCTGGTTGTCGATACCGGCCTGGGCCCGAAGAATGGAGCCACGGCGGCGCGGGTAGCGGCGAAATTTGGGCCCAACAATCAGAAGCTCTTCCTCACCACCACGCACTTCCATCCTGAGCACGCGGGCGGCGAGCCCGGCTTTCCTCGCGGCACCATTCTGATCCGCAACGCGGTGCAGCAACAGGAAATGGAGAAGCACGGCCAGGAGATGATCGACATGTTCAGCCAGCGCTCGCCGCTGAATAAAGAGCTGCTGGCGGGGGTTGTATTGCGATCGCCGGACGTGATTTTCGACGAGGAAGCGAAGATCGACCTGGGCGGGGTCACGGCCCGCCTGCTGTGGTTCGGCGGGGCCCACACCAAGGGCGATGAGCTGACCTTTGTCGAGCCGGACCGCACCCTGATTTCAGGCGACGTGGTGCAGAACCAGACCATGCCGAACATCTTCGGCGACGGCGGCACACCCGCGAGCTGGCTGGCCGTGCTGGCGAAGGTAGCCGCCCTCAATCCCGCACATGTCTTGCCCGACCATAGCGCTCCCGGCGATGGTTCGCTGGTGGCGGCGGAAAGCAGCCTGATCTCTGAAATCCGCACGCGAGCGCTGGCCCTCAAGGGCCAGGGTGTGTCCGCCGATGAGGCCGGGAAGCAAATCAGCGCAGAACTGAAGACGCAGCATCCCGAATGGCCCAATACCAACGCCTCCGGCTTCGTCAAAAGCGTTTATGCGGAACCGCCGGGTACCTCGGACTCTGGACCCTGATCCGATGGCGACAGGATTCAATCTGAAGACGAGAGCGGGTCTGTCACCTCACTCATTCGCAAAGAGCGCGAATGAAAGGGGCACCCGGCGAGAGCGCAAAGCGGAAGGTGTTTATTGAAATTCAGACGGCATTACCTGGCGGCAGGAATGTTTGCAAAGGGCACAGATGACAGCAAGGCGACCGCGACCTATCGTGCAAAGTATCCCGACTTGGCTTGCACGGTGCATGTGCAGTTGGCGCGCACACTGACTCGATGGAATCGGCCATCTGCTACCAATTGACGATTGTAGTAGCTGAGAACATAGTAAGATTCCGAGTCTTCGACGAGAAGCTTGAATACCTGCTCCGGAGCATTGGAGTGGGCGATCGCTCGACCGCCGGTCTGGAGAGCTACTGACTCGAGCAACCCGTTCGTCGAAGCCAATCCACTATTCTGCGCCGAAATCTGGCTTGTCACTGATTGTGACGCCTCGGGGGACCCACCCGGGTTCATCTCGCCTGTGGTCGTCGTGGCGTCTCCAAACGGAATCACCGCGACCACGCCACGAGCGTCGACCGGGTATAGTGCGACATTGGCATCAATCGCCGCCGCGACGAATCGGTCGGGCGCGTCAAAAGCCTCTCCGGGAAGCGAGTCACCCGAACCGGGAAAGAGCAAGGAACCCGCGTCCTGCCCGTTGGCATGGAAATCCGTGAATATGACCATCGATTTTCTTCCCGGCACCTTCTTCAGCTGCTGCAGCAGTTCGTAGCCGGCACTCATCAAGCGCGGGGCGGGCGGATTGGGTAGGCTCTCTGAGATATGATCCAATGCCCACAGCAACTGAGTTCGATCTTGAGTGAAATTCTGAACCAAGCCGCGAGGTTCCAAGATGGCAACCCGGTAGTCTCGTAGATTGCTCGACTGCAAGAACTTTCGCGCTGCACGAACGGCGAAATATCGAGAGGCAAATCCTGCAGTGAGTTTCGCCTCGCTGTCCTCTGGGAACTGGCCACCCATGGGAGTCGAGACGTAGAAAACATCGAGCTTATTCTACATGTTGTAGATATACGTCCCATGCCCAACGACTCGCTTGCTCTCGCCGGACATCCCACCCCTCCTGCCATATACTGGGCGCCAAATGTGGGGCACGTGACTCAATTCAACCCATGAACCATAGCGATTCGGACGCAGAGACCCCTCGGGCTCTCCTCGCCAGATCGTCCATCCGGTTTCTGAACCCACACCCATTACCGAAGTCATTCCATCTGCACCGCCTCGTTTCTCCCTATTTTTTCCCGGCATCGCGGCCCTTCCCCTGTAACCGCGCGGTTTCTGCGGCCCTTGAATCTCTGACTTGCGCACAAATACCCACTAGTCCTACGCACTAAAGTTACTGGTGCCGTAACCCAGTTACGTTGACAATTTGTGTCAACGCGATAGGCTGCAACTTCTCCCCTCGAAAAGCAGCGGAACTCGCGCCGCATTCGTACACCGAATTTATCTGACGCACAGATAGGAGATCGAGGTATGTCTCAACGGCTGGGTGATCTTCTGGTTAAAGAGAAGGTCATCACCAAGGAGCAGTTGGAGCAGGCGACCAAGGTCCAGAAAGAGACCAACGTTCGTCTGGGCTCGGCTTTGGTCAAGCTGGGCTTCCTCACCGATGAGGACGTTACCAACTTTCTCTCCCGCCAGTACGGCGTTCCGGCCATCAATCTCTCCTATTTTGAAATTGATCCCTCGGTGGTAAAGCTGATCCCGTTCGAGACTGCCAAGCGCTACCAGATTCTGCCCCTGAGCCGCGTGGGCGCGTCGTTGACCATCGCCATGGTGGACCCGACCAACGTCTTCGCCATGGACGATATCAAGTTCATGACCGGCTTCAACATCGAGCCGGTGGTGGCATCCGAAAGCTCGATCCTCGAAGGCATCGAGAAGGCCTACGGCACCACGCAGCAGGAAGATCTCGAACAGGTCATGCAGTCCATGACCGAGATTGGCGACGCTGACGTCGAACTGCAGGCGGAAGAAACCGAGATGGAGGCAGCCGACCTGGAGCGGGCGGCTGACGAAGCTCCCATCGTGAAACTGGTCAACCTGGTGTTGACCGACGCGGTGAAGCGGGGGGCCAGCGACATCCACATGGAGCCGTACGAAAAGGAATTCCGTGTGCGCTTCCGCATTGACGGCGTGTTGCAGAGCATCATGTCGCCGCCGCTGAAACTGAAAGACGCCATTACGTCGCGCGTGAAGATCATGGCCAAGCTGGACATCAGCGAAAAGCGCCTGCCGCAGGATGGCCGCATCATGCTGAAGATGAGCCTGGGCGGACGCAAGAAGCAGCTCGATTTCCGGGTCAGCACGCTGCCCACGTTGTGGGGCGAAAAAATCGTCATGCGGTTGCTGGACAAGGAAAACCTGCGACTGGACATGACCAAGCTCGGTTTCGAGCAGGAGTCGCTGACCAAGTTCGAGAAAGCAATTCTGAAGCCCTATGGCATGGTGCTGGTCACCGGGCCCACGGGATCGGGCAAGACCAACACGTTGTATTCGTCCATTGCGCGCCTGAACACGCCCGACACCAACATCATGACCGCCGAAGACCCGGTCGAGTTTCAGTTGGCCGGAGTCAACCAGGTGCAGATGAAGGAACAGATCGGATTGAACTTCGCGGCGGCGCTGCGCGCCTTCCTGCGGCAGGATCCGAACATCATCCTGGTGGGCGAAATCCGCGACTTTGAAACTGCGGAAATTGCCATCAAAGCGGCCCTTACCGGCCACCTGGTGCTGTCCACGCTTCACACCAACGGCGCGCCGGAGACGATTACGCGCTTGATGAACATGGGTATCGAACCCTTCCTGGTCGCGACTTCGGTCCACCTGATTTGCGCGCAGCGCTTGGTGCGCCGCATTTGCCGTGACTGCGCCGAAGTCATCGACATGCCGGTGCAGGCGCTGATCGAAGAAGGCTACACGCCGGAAGAGGCCAAGACGGTCAAGATCCAAAAAGGCAAAGGCTGCGGCACTTGCAACAACACCGGTTACAAAGGCCGGACGGGTTTGTACGAAGTGATGGAAGTGGACGACGAGATCAAGGAACTGGTCCTGGTGGGCGCCTCGGCGCTGGAACTCAAGAAGAAAGCAATTGAGTGCGGCATGATCACGCTGCGCCGCAGCGGATTGATCAAGGTTGCCGCCGGCTGGACCACGCTGGAAGAAGTGGCACGCGAAACCATTCACTAGAGTTCGGAAGGAAAGGGAAAACTATGTCGCTTTCGTTAAGTGATCTGTTGAAGAGGCTGCTCGAGATGGGGGGAAGCGACCTCCACATCACCACCAACTCACCGCCGCAGATTCGGGTGCATGGACATCTGGTGCCGCTCGACCTGCCGCAGATGACGCCGGCGGAAACCAAGCAGCTGGCCTATAGCGTCATGACCGACTCGCAGAAGCATCGTTTCGAAGAAAACCTCGAGCTGGACTTCTCTTTCGGTCTGAAGGGCCTGGCCCGTTTCCGTGCCAATACTTTCAACCAGCGTGGCGCCACTTCGGCCGTCTTCCGTCTGATTCCGTTTGAGATCAAGTCCTTCAACCAGTTGGGATTGCCCGCCATCGTGAGCAAGCTGTGCGACAAGCCTCGCGGTCTGGTGCTGGTGACCGGTCCGACCGGCTCGGGCAAGTCGACCACTCTGGCGGCCATGATCGACAAGATCAACACCGAGCGCCACGACCACATCCTCACCATCGAGGACCCCATCGAATTCGTGCACATGAACAAGAATTGCGTGGTCAACCAGCGCGAGTTGCATGCTGACACCAAGAGTTTTGCCGACGCCTTGCGCGCCGCCCTCCGTGAAGACCCGGACGTGGTGCTGATCGGCGAAATGCGTGACCTGGAAACCATTGAATCCGCGCTGCGCATCGCTGAAACCGGTCACCTTACGTTCGGTACGCTGCACACCAACTCGGCCTCTTCGACCATCAACCGAATCATCGACGTGTTTCCGGCCCACCAGCAGCCCCAGATTCGGGCCCAGCTGTCGCTGGTGCTGGAAGGCATCATGTGCCAAAGCCTGCTGCCCAAGTCTGACAACAAGGGCCGCGCCATGTGCATGGAAATCATGGTTCCGAACGCGGCCATCAGAAACCTGATTCGCGAAGACAAGATTCACCAGATTTATTCGTCCATGCAATCCGGTCAGGACAAGTTCGGAATGCAGACCTTCAATCAGGCGCTGGCCACAGCGTATTTCCAGAAACAGATCACGCTGGAAGTGGCGATGGCGCGCTCCAGTAACACCGACGAGTTGCAGGAAATGATCAACCGGGGCGCGGGTTTGAATCGTAACCAGCCGGCCGCCCTGGCGAAAGGTGCCGCACCCGGCAAGCGTTAGGCGGCACTAGCAGGGATGGAGAATGGTCGTTGCTACCGCCGATGGCAGTAGAAACGAACGCAGAGAGACAGTGGTTCTGGACGCCGGAACAACGGCGGGTGAAGAGCGAATTGCAGTGAGGAGACGTTTACCATGCCAGTTTTCACATTTTCAGGAAAGAATGAGTCCGGTCAAAAGATTAGCGGCGAACGGACCGCGGCCAACAAGCAAGCGCTGACCAGCCAGTTGCGGCGCGAACGCATCACGCCAGGACCCATCCGGGAAAAGGGCAAAGAATTTGTCATGCCGAGCCTGGGCATGAACAAGGTCAAGACCAAAGACATTGCCATTTTCTTCCGGCAGTTCTCGGTCATGATCGACGCCGGCCTGCCGCTGGTGCAGTGTCTGGAAATTCTGGCGGCCAACCAGGAGAACCCGGTCTTCCAGAAGACCCTGACCGGCGTGCGTACCACGGTGGAAGGCGGCGCTACTCTGGCCAACGCTATGAAGTTGTATCCCAAGATCTTCGACGATCTGACCACCAACATGATTGAAGCCGGCGAGACTGGCGGTATTCTGGACATCATCCTGCAGCGCCTGGCCATTTACATCGAGAAAGCGGTCAAGTTGCGGGCGGCGGTCAAGTCGGCCTTGATCTACCCGGTGTCGGTCGTCAGCCTGGCGTTCCTGATCGTGGGCGCGCTGCTGAAGTGGGTGGTCCCGATCTTCTCCAACTTGTTTATCGGTTTGGGCGTGGCCCTGCCGCTGCCCACCCGGATCGTGATGGGGCTGAGCGCATTTGTCGGACAGTTCTGGTGGTTCTTTATCGTCGGGATTGTCGGCCTGGTTGTCGGCATGAAGCAGATTCGCAAAAATCCCAAGGGCCGCTACTACTTCGACTATTGCCTGCTTAAGCTACCCATTCTGGGTGTGTTGCTGCGCAAGATCGCAGTGGCGCGCTTTACCCGGACCCTGGGAACTTTGATTACCTCGGGCGTGCCCATCCTGGAAGGTCTGAGCATTACCGCCCGGACCTCAGGCAACGCCGTGCTGGAAGAAGCGCTGATGAAGGTGCGCAAGGCCATCGAAGAAGGCCGCACCATCGTAGATCCTTTGCGAGAATCGGGTGTATTCCCCAACATGGTGACGCAGATGATCGGCGTTGGCGAAGCCACCGGCGCCATGGATGCCATGTTGCAGAAGATTGCCGACTTCTACGAAGACGAAGTCGATTCCGCTACCAAGGACATGCTGGCCATGCTGGAACCGGTCATCATCGGTCTGTTGGGCGTCATGATCGGCGGCATCGTCATTTCGCTCTACATGCCGTTGTTCTCGATGATCGCCAAACTGGCGGGCTAGGTACAAAGGCAGTCGTCAGTCGTCAGTGTTCAGCTCTTTCTGACGACTGATGACTGACGACTAGTACTTAGGGATTTGGATCTCGCATGCAATCCATTTTCGATGAGCGGCTTTGGCTGGCCTGGCTGGTCAAGGTTCGCATCATTATCCTCACCCTCTTGTTGGGAATCGAGCTGGCCATTGCCCGGCTCGCTCCGAATCCCTTTCCCTTGCGGTTCTTCATCAACGTCATTTTGCTGTGGTACGCGATTTCAGTCTTCTACCTGCTGCTGCTTTCCTTCTGGGAAGAACGCCGCATCCAGTCGCTTCTGCAGGTCATCACCGACCTGATGATGGTGACGCTGGTGGTTTATGCGACCGGCGGCGTGGACAGTTCCCTGAACTTCTTTTATCCCCTGGTTATTATTGTGGCCTGTATCTTGTTGCCTCGGATCTGGGCCTACCTGACCGGGGCGCTGGCGTTCATTTTGTATGTCGCATGTCTCGAACTGACCTATTTCGAAATCATTCCTTCGTATTCCACCACGCATCCCGGGATGGGTGCTCTCCAGGCCATCATTTTCGTCAATCTGTTCGGCTACCTGGCGGTCGCATATCTCGCGGGATTGCTGGCGGCGAAGCTGCGTCAGGTCGACGTCAAGCTGAAATACACCAGTGGAGCGCTGGAAGATCTTCAGGCGCTGCACGAAAATATCATTCAGTCCATCAGCGGTGGTCTGATCACCACCGGGCTCGACGGCTATATCACCCTGGCCAACACCGCCGCGCAAAAGTTGTTTGAGCGCTCGGAACGCGATTTCCTGGATCAGCCAGTGGGCCAACTCTTCCTTGACCCGTTGCCCGCGGCCGATTCGGAACGCGCCCATGGCGAAGTGCGCTTTGTGGCCTCCAACGGCTTCTGCAAGACCCTGCGAGTAATGGCGACTGCCCTCGCCGTCCCCGGCCGGAAGACGATTGGCTATGTGTACACCTTTGATGACTTGACCGAGATCCGGCGTCTGGAGCGGGATCTGCGCATTCAGGACCGGCTGGCGGCCGTGGGACGACTGGCGGCTGCCATCGCGCATGAGATCCGCAATCCCTTGACCTCGATTGCCGGCTCCGTGAGCATGCTCTCTGGTATTGCCGACCTGAGCGAGGAGCATCGCCAGCTGCTGCAGATTGTGACCCGGGAGTCGGAGCGGCTGAACGGCATCATTACGGATTTCCTGGCTTACTCCCGCGGCAAGCAGTATCAATTCACAGCGGTTGACCTGCTGCCCCTGCTCGAAGACACGCTCACTCTGCTGGAGAACCGGTTGGTGACCGAGAACACGGGCATTCGCATCGAGCGGCAATATAACTTCAAGCAGGCCTTCACCATGGCCGACGGGAACAAAATCAAGCAGGTGTTCTGGAATTTTTGCGAAAACGCGGTCCGCGCCATGAGTTCAGGGGGAGTGCTCAGGGTCTCCCTGGAGCAGGTTGGCGAAGACTGGCAAATCAACTTTGCCGATACCGGTCCCGGCATGAGCCGTCAGCTGGTGGAGAAGATCTTCGAGCCTTTCCAGTCGCAGTTCGAAGGTGGCACCGGGTTGGGCCTGGCCATCGTGTATCAGATCGTGCATGCGCACGAAGGCAAGGTGTGGGCGCGTTCCAAAGTCGGAGAAGGCAGCGTCTTCGTTCTCCGCTTGCGTCGCGTCGCGGCAGCAGAGGATCTGTCCGCGAAGCTGCCGGTCGCGAAACCACAACTCCTGTCCGAGGCCCGGGAAACGGTTGCGGCTGCGGCGGGGACCGGAGGTCGAGCGCATGGGTAACATCCTGGTTTGTGACGACGAGCGCTCCATCTGCGAGATGCTGGATATTGCCCTGCGCCGCGAGGGCCACAAGGTCGAAACCGTAAAGTCCGGAGAAGATGCCAAGAAGAAGCTCGAGAGCGCGCTCTATGACGTTGTGGTGACCGACATCAAGATGCCGAACACCGACGGTATCGAGGTGCTGCGCTATGCTCACCAGGTCTCGCCCGATTCCGCGGTGATTCTGATCACCGCAGTGGACGACTATGAGGCCGCGGTGGAAGCGGTAAAAGCGGGCGGGGCCGCCGACTACATCCGCAAGTCCCCCGGCCTGGTGAACGAAATCAAGCTCGCCATCAACCGCGCTCTGGAGAAGATGACCTTGAGCCGGCAGAACTTTGCTTTCAAACGGGATGCCGCTACCCGCAACTCGCTCGACAACATCGTGGGTGCCAGCCCCGCCATGGAAAAGCTGAAACAGACCATTCGGACCGTGGCCTCCACGCAAAGTACGATTTTGATCTACGGCGAGAGCGGCACCGGTAAAGAGCTGGTGGCCCGGGCCGTACACGTATGTTCTCCGCGGGCCAGCGAGCCCTTCGTCTCCATCAACTGCGGGGCCTTCCCCGAAACTTTGCTGGAAAGCGAATTGTTCGGCTACGTGAAAGGTGCCTTTACCGGCGCCAACCAGAACAAGCGTGGCTTATTTGAGGTTGCTGACCAGGGAACCATCTTTCTTGATGAAATCAGCGAAATGACGCTGACCATGCAGGTCAAGCTGCTGCGTGTACTGCAGGAGCGTAGCGTGCGGCCGGTGGGGGGCACCACCGAGATACCCATCGACGTGCGTGTGATCGCGGCCACCAACCGCGATCTGGACAGGCAAGTGGCCGAAAATACCTTTCGCGAAGACTTGTACTACCGCTTGAGCGTGATCCCGGTCTCAGTGCCACCGCTGAGGGAGCGTCGCGAGGACATCCCGGTGCTGGTCAATCATTTCCTGAAGAAATATGCTCCGGCAGCCGGCAAGAGCATCTTGCGGGTGAATGCGCTATCGCTGAGCGCCCTCTCCGGATATGACTGGCCGGGCAACGTACGCCAGCTGGAAAACACCATTGAACGGGCAGTCGCGCTGGAAAGGGGAGAAGAGCTCAACGTCGAACTCCCCGCCGAGCGCTCGAAGGCAAGAGCGGCGGCAGCCGGGGTGGGCGGACCAGTTTCGACAGCCTCGGGCTCGGTCCTGCCTGAGGGCGTGGACATGGAGAAGTACGTCGCAGACATCGAGCGCTCGCTATTGCTGGCGGCCCTGGCTCAATCGAACGGCGTACAGACCCGGGCGGCGGAAGTGTTGAAGATCTCTTATCGTTCGTTCCGGCATCTAGCGAAGAAGTATGAGCTGTGAGCTCTTAGCCGTCAGCTCTCAGCTTGAACCAATCGATGGTGCCAATTTCGAGGGCTCTAACTGAAAGCTGAAAGCTAGGTTTTCTTCAGTTGCTGCTTCCATCCCAGAATCCTGGCCTTGTTGGCCTCGGCTTCAGCCTCCGGAATCATGCCTTTTTTCTGGTATAGGACAGACAGGCTGGTATAGGCCAACACGTCATCGGGATCGAGTTCGGCGATCCGCTTGGCCACCGCGATGGCTTCATCCAGGCGGTTAAGGTCCTGGAGCGTGCGGGCCATGCCGTGCATGGCTTCGGTAAAGACCGGATCGGCGTCCAGGGAATGCTGGTATTCGGCCAGGGCGCGCTCCGGTTCACCTTCGGCCACCAGATCGAGGGCGGCGTAGTAGTGGTCTTCGGCCTTCTGGCGGGCGTCGTCGGCCATGCAGCAGAAATTTTAACAGAGTAGTCTTCAGTCGTCGGTCGTCAGTCTTCAGCAAAGGACTCGCTGACCGAGGACTGACGACAGACGACTGCCTCACGCTATACTCGGGAGCACGATGCGCTACATGCTTCGATTTATCTGGAACGCAACCCGCGGACATCGGCTCACGCCGTGGCGGAGCCCCTACCTGCTGTGGCGCGTCGAGACCTATTGTGGAGTCAAGATGCAGCAGATCGGCTTCCTCGAATTCTGGGAGTTCATGTGGCGGGAGCGCAGCAATCTGTGGCGATTTCTGAAGTGGACAGGTGAAATCGAACGCTACGTGCATCCCAAGCCGAAGCGCGCGTAATGTTTGAGTCCACCCTCGACAGCCTAGTTTCCGTTGCCGGCGGCGGCAGCGCCTCCGAGCGAGATCATCACCTCGCTGCCCTTGCCGGATCCGACAATCTTAGCCGCGGAACCACGATTGGACGCGATCTCTAGGTAGCCCATGCTGCCCAGGATGCCGAATACCTGGCCGGGTGCGCCTTCGGAATAATTCGGCAGGATCTCCGTGATTTCGTGCTTACCCACAACCAGTTTGAAGGGGGCTGGTTCGGAGGCAAAGAGCATGGGAGCGTCCTGGGGCGTGATGTTGGTTACGAGGTTGCCGAAGCGGTCCGCTTTCAGGATTACGCCGCGCAGGGTGTTGCCGTTTACCGACTTCGGTTTGGGCGGATTGAAGCGGACGAAATCGGAAATCTCATCGCCGAATTTTTCCGAATCAACCCCCTTGGCAAGCCAGGCTGCGATCGGTGCAAAAATGTCACGGGCATGGAAGGTGTTGCTCACCGGCTGCAGGGAATAGTGCTCGGCGGTGACGTGGCGGATGTGCAGGCGCTCTTCCCGCGCATAGACCATAGAGAGCACGCCGTTGTCGGGGGCGACAAAGTGGTGCCGTTCGCTGCTCACCAGGATCGGGCGCCGCGCCGTTCCCACTCCCGGATCAACCACTACCAGGTGCACCGTGCCGGAGGGAAAGTAGGAATACGATTGCGCAATCATGAGCGCCCCATCCAACACGTCAAAGGCCTGCACGGAATGGCTGATGTCCACAATCTGAGCCTCCGGTGCAATGGAGAGAATGACGCCCTTGATCGTCCCCACAAAATGATCGTTGAGCCCAAAGTCGGTAGTCAGTGTGATGATCGGACGGTGCGCCAATATCCCCTCGCTTGCAGACAGAATTTTCCCCGGAAATGCCGAAAGTAACCTGTCAGAGGGGCAGAGTCAAGGAACGGAGGTAACGGAGAGCAGTCGTCGGTCGTCAGTCATCAGTCGTCGGCCACGCCCGGGAGTTCAGCCGATGTTTCGGCGGACAATTTTGACGACTCAAGACCGACGACTGACGACTGCTTAATGGATTTCGATGTCTCCCGATCCGGTTTCCACTTCCACGGGCACGCCTCCGCCGCCAACTCGGCCGCGTACCTCCTTGCGCCCGATGGAACCTTGCACCGTAAGCGGGTGATTCACCGAAATGGAGCCGGAGCTGGTATGTGCGTCCAGATCAAAAGCTGCGTCAGAAGGAAGCTTCAGTTGTACTCCGCCGGAACCGGTGTGCACGTTCCACGCCCCGGTGGGGCTGCCGTCAGCTCGAATGTCTCCGCTGCCCGCCTTGGCTTCCAGTGAGCCCCGAACTCCGTGCAGTTCCATGCCTCCGGAGCCAGTGTCCACCCGCACCGATCCCGGCGCGGTCTGTTGCAGAGAGATGTGTCCGCTGCCAGTGTCGGCTTCAAAAGCGCCGGCGATATCGTTGGCATCAATCGATCCGCTGCCAGTTTTGGCGTGCACGTTGCCTTTTACACGGTCGATATCGATATCACCCGAACCGGTTTCGGCTTGTACCCGGTCACCGATCGCAGAAATCTTGAGACCACCGGAGCCGGAGCTGACCTCGAGCGGACCTCGAATTCCATCCACTTTCTGATCCCCGGAGCCGCTCTGGACTCGCAGATCGGTTTCCGCCGGCACCACCACCTCGTAGCTGATGGAAATGTTGCGCCGCAATTCGGGGTCATCGATGCGGCCGATGCGAATGTCATTGCCGTTTTGCTGGATAGGCGGGTTCGCCTCGATCCGTTTGATTTTTTCCTCGGCATTACCTCCAAACCATTCGCCGGCCCGGATCCGTCCGGTTACCTGCACCTGACCCGACGTCCCGCTGCGCACCTCGACGCTGCCCGAGCCCGTGCTCAAGTCCATGTGCACCGGCCCGGTCACCTGCAAAGACCGCTGAAACGAGCCTTCCGCCGCGGCTGCTGCCGGCAGAGCCGAGAGACAAATCAGAATTGCAATGGTGAGGCTGGGGATGAACCAGCTTGTCATGGATCGGGCAGAGAGCATGTTGGGGACAACGTTTCGGCGTTTCATGTTTTCTCCCGAGAATTCAGATATTCAAGTTGCGAGCCGTGGTGCAGTTTCGGGGGCCGGGAAGATTACCCTTTGCGTTCTTGGCGGCGGCTTTTTGCCAACCTTGCAGTAAGGGGCTTAACCGCGAAGGATTCGCAAAGGGCGCTAAGAAATGCCCAGCGACTCAATGGAAACTGCGCGCCAACCGTTTGCGCACCCGCGTGAACCTGGCCCTTACTGCAGCACTACCTGGTCGCCTTCCTTCAGCCCGCTGAGGAGCTCGGTCTTGGCGCCGTTGGAGATGCCGATATTGACCGCAATCTTCTTCTTGCCGTCTTTGGCACTGGTGTCGGGAATCTCAACCGACGCCTTCTTGTCCTTGTCGTAAATAATTGAGCCTTCTGGAATCTGGAGCACGTTCTTGTGTTCTTCCAGAATGATTTCCGCGTTGGCGGTCATCTCAGCTTTCAATTCACCGCCGGGGTTGTTGATGGACACGCGTACTTCGAAGGTGGTCACGTTGTCCTTTTCCACGCCCATGGGCGAGATCTTGGTCACCACGCCATTGAAGGTCTTGTCCTTGAACGACTCCACCTTAATTCGTGCCGGCTGGCCCAGGTACACCTTGCCGATGTCGCTCTCGTCCACTTTCCCTTTCACATAAACCGAGCTGGTATCTCCCAGGGTCATGACCAGGGTAGCGGAGGAGCCCAGGACCAGAATAGAACTCACCGCGTCTCCCATTTCTACGTCACGCGAGAGAACAACTCCGTCGATGGGTGACTCGATGTCGGTATAGCTCAGCTGCTCTTCGAGCTGTTTCAGGTTGGCGCGGTCCTGACCGAGCTGGCCCTGGGCCTGGGCCATTTTCGCCTTCAAAACGGTGACCTGCGCCTTGGACACATTTTGCTTGTTCAACGCCAGCTCGTAGTTCTTTTGGGCATCTTCCAGGGCGGAAGTAGAGACTACACCTTCCTTCGCCATCCCGATGGCGCGTTCGTAGGCACGTTTGAGCAGGGGAACATCCGGCCCTTCGGCATCTACCTTGGCACGCGCATAGTCTGCTTCGGTGCTCTGCACATTGGCTTCGGCAGCCTCGACCGCAGCCCGGGACTGTTCCACCTGGGCTTCAATCTCTTCTTTATCTAACTGGGCCAACAATTGGCCCTTTCTCACTTTATCGCCGGCATCCACCAGCAGCTTCTTGACGATGCCGCTGGCCTTGGACTTCACCTCAACCTTGGTGATGGGAGTGACTTTGCCGGTGGCCACCACGCTTTTGGCCAGATCACCCTTTTCCACCTTCTGCAGTTTCGAAGGGTCAATCTTGGTGCCGCCGCGGGTGGCTGCAATCAACCCTCCGGCGATCAGGAGGACAAGCAGAAGTCCGATGCCGCCATAAATGAGCCGCTTTCGCCGCTTTTTGCTGCCGTTGCCGTTCACGTTCGCCTCCTGAACCAGATAGTGCTCACGTCTCTAATGATTACGAACGAAATATGTTGTTTGTTCCCTGGATTGTCGCGACCCTGAACCAGCTCATCACTCGGGTCAACAAAACACGATCCTACAGATTAGACCTGCGAAACCTTGAAATGGAAGCAGACAACCTCCAGAACTTGGAGGACCGCGAAGCGGATGACTCTGATTCTACAAGGCCTTAGCGTTCGAAGTCATACCGTAGCTCTTTGGAATGTTAGAATTAGCCCTTCATGATTGCCTATGTGCTGCTGCGGGTGTTTCTCATCCTGCTCCTGGTGGCGGCCAACGCATTCTTTGCTGCCGCGGAATTCTCCCTGGTGAGTGTGCGTGATACCCGCATTCAGCAATTGGTCGCGGCCCGGCGCATTGGGGCCCGCATCGTGCAGAGGTTGCACCGCAATCTGGACGAAGTGGTCAACGGCGTCCAATTGGGAGTCACCATCGTCAGCCTGACCCTGGGCTGGGTGGGTGAGCCGTTGCTGGCCCAAATGATGCTCGGTCCGGTTCAGGACCTTCCTCACGCCTCGGTTTATGCTCACGGGATTGCGATTTTCATCGCTTTTGCGCTGATCACCTGCCTGCACGTCATTCTGGGCGAACTGGTCCCCAAATCCCTGGCACTGCAACGTTCAGAGCAGGTTGCGCTGGCGGTCGCCGGGCCCATGGATGTCTTCCTCACCCTGACCCGGCCCTTGCTCTTCGTCATGAGCCGGGCGGCCGGCTGGGTGCTGCGCGCGTTGGGCTCGCGCCGGATCCGGGAGGGCCCCGTGCATTCGCCCGACGAACTGAAACTCATCGTGACCGCCAGCCGCCAATTCGGAGAGATCCCGCCATTCCAGGAAGAAATGATCCACCATGCACTGGAACTGGACAACATCACGGTGCGTGAAGTGATGGTGCCACGCCCAGCCATTTTTTCGCTGCCCGGGGACCTTACAGTCTCTGACGCCCTGGCCCGCGTGGTCGAAGAACAGCACTCGCGGGTCCCGGTGTACGACCCGCAGCGCGGCCCGGAGCACATCGTTGGCGTGCTCTACGCCAAAGACCTGATGCGCTGGACCCGCCTTCGGCTCACCTCCACGCCCGACCAGCCGGTCGCGGCCCGGGTCTCGGCCATGAAAATCAGCCAGATCATGCACGATGTGCTGGTCGTGCCTGAAACCAAGGTCCTGACCGAACTGCTGGAAGAATTCAAAGAGCGTAAACGGCACCTCGCGGTAGTCGTGGACGAGTTCGGCTCGACCGCCGGCGTAATCACTGTCGAAGACGTACTGGAGCAGATCGTGGGCGAAATCGAAGATGAATTTGATATCGCGCCTCCCCAGCAGGGCCTGGTTGAAGGGGACCTGGCGGTTGTACTCGAAGGGGCGGTGAGCATCCGCGACCTGGAATCGCAATATCAGCTTTCGCTTCCCCGCGACTCTGGCTTCGAGACTCTGGCTGGCTTCATTCTCGCCCGCCTGCAGCGGATTCCGAGGCAGAACGAAAGCTTCGAATACGAAGGCCACCGCTACACCGTCCAGGAAATCGAAGGCCACCGCATAGCCAAGGTCAAGATTGAAAAACTCGAGCCCCGGGTCGTCCCCTACGCAGGAGACTGAGAACCCGGGAACTAAAAACCAGAAACTGGTGGTTGAAAATAAATTAATCTGAAGCCGTTCAAGTAAATAACTGGCTGTCATCGCCCCACGACCAACAGCAGAATGCCCCGATACTTCTCTCTTCGCGTGTTGTACACCCTGCCCGTGATATGGCTGGTGGTCTCGCTGGTCTTCCTTCTGATTCACCTGGTACCCGGCGATCCCATTCTTCAAATGCTGGGAGAGGGCGCTCCCGTGACGGATGTGCAGGCAGCCCGCCACGCCTATGGCCTCGATCTTCCCCTGGGCCGGCAATACCTGAACTATTGGGAAGGAGTGCTGCGCGGCGATCTGGGACCGTCGTTGCGTTTCAACCAGAGCGTCACCCGCTTGATTGCCCAGCGCTATCCTTACACTCTGGAGTTGACCCTGGCGGCGCTGTTGGTGGCCATTCTGCTCTCGGTCCCGGCGGGAGTGCGCTCGGCACAACGGCGTAACCAATGGGATGATCGCCTGCTCAGCGTGGTCAGTCTGTTCGGCTTGTCTTTCCCCAACTTCGCGCTGGGCCCCATTCTCATCTTGCTCTTTGCCATCAAGCTGGGATGGCTTCCGGTCTCAGGTTCGGGCAGTTTGGCGCACATGGTGCTTCCCGCAATCACCATGGGTGGCGCCCTGGCCGCGATCCTGACTCGCATGGTGCGCACCTCCATGTTGGAAGAGCTGGGCCAGGATTACATCCGCACCGCCCGCGCCAAAGGATTGTCGGAACGCAAGGTGGTCTATGGGCACGCGTTGCGCAACGCCATGATTCCGGTGATTACCGTACTGGGCCTGCAGTTTGGCGCGCTGCTGGCCGGCGCGATAGTGACCGAAACAATTTTCTCCTGGCCCGGAATTGGAAGGTTGACCATCCAGGCGATTTCCAATCGTGATTACTACCTGGTGCAGGGCTGCATTTTGGCGATTGGATTAACATATGTGGCGGTGAATTTTCTGACCGATTTGCTGTATTCGGTGGCGAACCCGCGGATCAGACAATGAGTCGGGCTCACAACCTAGTTGTGGATAAAGTTCCTATTCTACCTGTGTGGAACGCAGCAAAGAACTAACTGAAGGATGTGGACCATGCGATGGGTAGTGATCTCAATCGTAATGACAGCTTCGACGTTGACCATCGGACAAACGGCTACTCCTGCAAGCGCACGTGATGAACGGGCCATCATCCAACTGCGGGATGCATTGTTGAAAGCATACGACGCAGGAGACGTGAAGACTCTTTCCGAGATCGAGGACTACAACTTCACCATGGCTGGAGACTTTGGGCAGGTGACCAAGCAGCAGCATCTGGATCAGGTCCGCCGTCGAGAGAAACCACAGATTGTCTCTCGTAAGATTGACAACCAATTTCGATTCTACGGCGATGTCGCGCTCCTGACGGAGGTTGATCATGCGACTGACGCTGAAGGAAAAGCTGATTTTCAAACTACCATCCTTTGGGTTCGGCATGGAGATACCTGGCGGGCAGCGCATATGCATTACTCGAAGATGAACGATGCGCCCTAGGGCTGATGCAGTTCATTTTCCCCAAGGTGTCCACGCTCTCCATCTCGCTGCCGCGCGCGGTGCGCCATAACCCACTGGCGGCCACAGGCGTGGTGTTGGTCGTCATCTTCGTTATCTTCGCTCTATTCGCCCCCTGGATTGCGCCCCAGGATCCCGCTTACATTGACTTGCCCACGCGTCTCTCGCCTCCATCTTCGGCGCACTGGTGCGGCACCGATGAGCTCGGACGCGATATTTTTTCCCGCCTCATCTTCGGCTCGCGCATTTCCATGCTGGTGGGCAGTTCCGTGGTTGCGTTGTCGCTCGCCCTCGGCCTGATTGTAGGATCGATCGCCGGCTACTACGGCGGCAATATCGATCGCTTCTTTAATGTCGTGGTGATGAATGCATTTCTCTCTTTTCCTGGAATTCTGCTGGCCATCGCCTTTGTGGCTTTCCGCGGCCCGGGAATTTTCAATCTGGTGCTGGCGCTCTCTCTGGGAGGATGGGTGGGCTACGCTCGCCTGGTCCGCGGACAGGTACTGGCGGCGCGCGAACGCGAGTTCGTGGAAGCCGCACGGGCGCTGGGCGCGAGCGATTTGCGCGTGATTGTCCGCCACATTCTTCCCAACATTATTCAGCCGGTGGTGGTGCAGGCTGCGATCGGCATGGCGGGCGCCATCCTCGCCGAAGCTACGATGAGCTTCCTCGGTTTGGGTGTGGCCCCACCCACCGCCAGTTGGGGCGCGATGCTGAACGACGGCCGAGCTCACCTGTTCGACGCTCCCCATCTTGTGCTTTTCCCCGCCCTCGCCGTCATGCTGGCGGTGCTCTCATTCAATTTCATCGGTGATGCTCTGCGCGATTTCCTCGATCCCCGCTCGCGCATCCAGGTTGGACTGTAAGGACATCGATCCGGGCACGTCGGTTGCCAGAACCGGCTCTCTCCGTTAAGAGATTTCGACCGTGGTTCACTGACTTTAGTAATTCAAGACAGCACGCCGAGTCTTGTGATTCCGGCCTATTTCGCGCAACATTCTCTGGAGTCCAGGGTTCAAAGAAGTGGCCCGAACGAAGGGCAAACCGTAGACCAAGGGAGCAAGGGGAGACGATATGAATATGCACGCCAAAGCTTTTATGTTGGCCGCTGTAGTTGCAGGTCTGATGCTGCCGGCAGCGGCGCAGACCAGCGCCACCACCGCTGTGGCGCCCCCGCCGGGCACCATCCACCGGCGCAAGGAGAATCAGCAGGCCCGCATCGCCCAGGGGGTCAAGAGCGGACAGTTGACCGCGGGCGAAACCGCCCACCTGGAAAAACGTGAAGCCAGGATCAACAAGGAGGTCCACAACGAGCGCGTCGCCAACGGCGGCAAGTTGACTCCAGCCGAACGGCGACAGGTCAACCGCCAGCAGAACCGCACCTCGCGCGCTATCTATCGCAAGAAGCACAATGACCGGGTACAGTAAGTTTCATTCAGCGCAGTGAGACGCCTCCGGAAACGGAGGCGTTTTGTTTATGTCGGTGCGTGCGACCCGCCCGGCAAGCATGCTCTAGAGCACCCCGGGCTGGCGGTTATCTCAACTTCCTGCCAGAATTCTTTCTACTGGTCGAGGTCAGCCTGAGGAGCCAAAAGCATGATTGCGCGCATCTGGCGAGGCGTAACTCGCGAATCCGATAAAGACTCCTACTTCAAATATCTGAAGCAGACCGGTTTGAAGGAATATGCCGCCGTTCCCGGCAATCAAGGCGTGTGGGTCTTGCAGCGGGTGAGTGGCGGCGAGGCCGAGTTCACTCTGATCTCGCTTTGGGAATCCTGGGACGCTATCAAGGCCTTCGCCGGCGCCGACTACGAAAAGGCGGTTTACTATCCTGAAGACGAGCGCTTCCTGTTGCATCTGGACCCGCATGTCACTCACTACGAAGTGTTAAGCTCCCCGCTTCACTGAGTCCACTCAGCTATAAGTAGTTGAAAACAGGCAATATTGCTATCTTGACATATATAACTTATTGCAATATAAATATTGCGATTTGGGATTATGACTTTGGCGGAGAAATTACGTTACTTGCGCGAAGTGGAAGGCTCGCTGCGCGGTCTGGCTCGTCCCATGACCCAGCAGGAGCTGGTGCGGGCCATCCGCAAGGAACAGGGAAAAAGCATCAGCCAATCCTACGTTTCGCAAATCGAAAGCGGCGTGCGCCCCCACATGACGCAATCGACCCGCACTTTGCTGGCCAGCTTCTTTAAGGTTCATCCCGGATTTCTGGTGGACGACCCCGAGGGTTATCACACCGAGCTGGTATCGGACTTGCGCACAACGGAAGGCAAACTCGACGTCTGGTTGCTGCAAGGCTCGGAGCGTTTCGCCAGCGATCCGCAATTGAGCGAAGTCTTGATCAAGGCGGCACGCGAGAAAGATACGCGGCGCTGTTTCCTGCTTTTGGGAGCGATTCTCGACACCCCGGGGTTGGCCGAGCGCTTGCTCGAGGCGTTACAGCCCGAACGCGGCGCAGGCCGGAGCCACAACCAGGCAAGGAGGCCACGGCCATGACCTGGGCGGATTTCTATCTGATTTGTTTTGCGGTGGGATTCTTGTTCAGCCTGCTCTCGTTTCTGGCGGGAGGCATGCGCTGGCATCTGCACCCGCCCCACTTTTCGCATGGGCATGTGGCAACGCCTCATGTTGGCGGCGGACACGGTGCGCCCGCTGGGCATGCACCGGCCCATCCCGCGAACCCGGGTCAGAAAGTAATCACGGGCGAGGCCGCTCACATTTCGCCGTTCAACTTCATCACCGCGACGGCGTTCCTGGCCTGGTTCGGTGGGACCGGGTATCTGCTGACACGCTTCTCCGGCGTGTGGTTCGTCACCGGACTTGGCTTGGCGGTTGGCAGCGGCCTGGTGGGCGGAGCCGTTGTGTTTCTTTTTCTCGGCCGAGTGCTGATTTCGCAGGAAGAAAGCATGGATCCCGCCGACTACGAAATGAATGGCGTGCTGGGCAGAGTCTCGGTTTCGATCCGAGAGGGTGGTACGGGAGAAATCATCTACTCGCAGGCAGGCACACGGCGCACCTGTGGCGCCCGCGGAGTCGATGGGAGCCCTGTGGCGAAGGGAACCGAAGTGATGGTCACACGCTACGAAAAAGGAATTGCCTACGTACGCCCATGGTCGGAGATATCAGGCGAGGGAGAGTCAATGTAGGCGCGAGCGTGCCCGCTCGTGCTCAGTCGGATAAGAATGTTGCGGCAATTGTTTGGCGGCGGGTTGTAATGCCGGGAGGCTAAATGGACAGCAAACTCTATCGCGCACTGACAGCGATGCTGTGGCTGGCCCTGCCGCTGACGGCATTGCAGTATTGGTCGGTCTGGGACCAGCTTCCAACCAGAATGGCGACCCATTTCGGAGTCTCCGGCCAACCCAATGGTTGGATGATGCGTGACACCTCGCTCATCTTTGCCATGGTTGTGACGGCGGTCATCCTGGTCGCGTTTACCTGGGCGCTCAGCCGGGTACGTAAGCCGGATGTCCTCGCCTGGTCCCTGCTGGGCATGTTGTACGTGGTAGTGGGTGTCCTGTTCAGCATCAACCTGGCGGTCTTGAACTACAACCTCTATGGCCGCCCGCTCAACGTTGTCCCCGCCTTGGCCGTTGTCTTCATCGCGGCCATTGCGCTGACGGCGGTTGCTCTGCTAACCAAGCGTGGCGTCGAATTGCCTCGTCATTCTGATGTCGTCGAGACCGAGGAAGTTCACGGCTCGCCGCTGTGGGCGTCGGTCTTCACCGTTCTTACCGCGGTTGAACTGGGCGTGATCGCTGTCATCCCGCTAGGCGGCCTGCGCTGGGTCATGACCTTGCCCGCCTTGCTTCTGCTAGGAGCGGCTGCGCTGGCCTGGAGCGGCTTTCGCTATCGCTTCACCGGCCATGGAGTTGAAATCAGCACGCTTGGCTTTCGGCTGCGTTCCATCCCGCTGCAAAACATCAAGGCCTACGCGGTTGCGCCCTGGAATCCCATGAGTGGCTACGGCATCCGCGGCATCGGAGAAAGCCGCGCCTACGTTTGGGGAAACACTGGCGTCCGCATCATGTTATCCGACGGAGAAGTGTTTCTCGGTCATCGTGAGCCGAAAAGAATCATGCAGGACTTGAACTTGATCAGACAGAACCAGAAAGCTCGCGAAAATACATGAAGCGAATCTCTTTGAATTCCTTCGTGTACCTTCGTGCCCTTTGTGGTTGAGGCTCTTCGGGCACTCGAAAGAGGAGGCGATATGTTCGGGATTTCACACATTTTTGAAATTTGGATCTTCGTTGGCCTGGGAGTCATGGTCATTCTGTTCCTCATGAGCGGCATGGCTAGGCTTTATCGTAAGGCCGGCCCCCATGAAGCCCTGATCGTTTACGGACTGGGCGGCACGCGGGTGGTGAAGGGCCACGGCACGCTGGTATTTCCCATGGTCCAGATCTGCCGCGAGCTTTCACTCGAGTTGATGTCGTTCGACGTGGCCCCACAGCAAGACCTCTACACCAAGCAGGGTGTGGCGGTTACGGTCGAGGCCGTGGCCCAGATCAAGGTCAAGTCGGACATGGAGTCCATCCTGACCGCGTCAGAACAATTCCTCACCAAGACCGACCAGGAGCGCGAAGGCCTGATCCGCCTGGTGATGGAAGGCCACCTGCGCGGCATCATCGGACAACTCACGGTGGAAGAAATCGTCAAGCAGCCGGAGATGGTCTCCGACCGCATGCGTTCTACATGTGCGGAGGACATGAACAAGATGGGTCTGGAAGTCATTTCTTTCACCATCAAGGAAGTCCGCGACAAGAACGAGTACATCACCAACATGGGCAAGCCCGACGTTGCCCGCATCAAGCGCGATGCCGACGTAGCCACGGCGGAAGCCGATCGCGACACGGCCATCAAGCGTGCACTGGCGCAGCGCGAATCCGCGGTTGCCAGAGCCCAAGCGGATCAGGAGCGAGTTCTTGCGGAAACGCTTTCCCTCGCCAAGCAGGCAGAAGCCCAGCGTGACCTCGAAGTCAAGAAGGCGCAATACGTCGAAGTCACCAAGCGGCAGCAGGCGCAGGCCGACAAGGCGTACGACATACAGACCAACATCATGCAGCAGCAGGTCATCGCCGAGCAGGTGAAGGTGCAGCAGATCGAGAAAGAACAACAGGTCAAAGTGCAGGAAGCCGAAATCAACCGCCGCGAGAAGGAGCTGATCGCAACCGTGCTGAAGCAGGCGGAAATCGAGCGGCAGAGAATCGAAACCCTGGCCTTGGCCGAAAAGCAGCGACTGATGTCGGAAGCGGATGGTCATGCGTCGGCGATTCGCGCCCAGGGCGAGGCTGAAGCCGAGATTATTTTCAAGAAAGGCGAAGCTGAGGCCAAAGCCATGAACGTTAAAGCCGAGGCTTACCAGGAGTACAACCAGGCGGCAGTCATCGACAAATTGTTTGCCGGCATGCCTGAAATTGTGCGGGCGCTGGCCAGTCCGCTGGCCAATGTGGACAAGATCACCATCGTGTCCACGGGCAACGGCGACGCGTCGGGGATGAACAAGATCACTGGCGACATCGCCAAAATGGCGGCGCAAGTGCCAGCCTTGTTCGAAACGCTGTCCGGAATGCCGATGTCGGAGCTACTGGGAAAAGTCCGCCAGATAGGCGACAAAACGCCCAGGCCAGACGTGCTACCGCCGAACGGTGGAGCGGGTAAGTGATGAAAGGCTCAATGGAGGACGGGCGTCCCGCCCGTCCCGTCCATTGTTGAAATCGTCTTGAGGCAAAGAGCTATGAAAAGACCGTCGATGCAAATCGTCCTTGGCATTACTCTCGGCGCCGGCATCGGCACCGCGATGGGCGTCGCCGCTGGCCACGTTGCGATCTGGCTGGCTGTGGGAATCGCCATTGGAGTCGTAATCGGAAGCAATTTTCGCGGCACGAACTGCGCTGAGTGCGCCGAAGTCCACGAAAAGCACCAAGCCAGAAGCCAGCAGCCAGCAGCTAGAAGCTGATTCAAAAAAGGAGTTTTATCATGGCATTACTAGAGCGAGTTTCCACACTGGTCCGGGCCAATCTCAACGACCTGGTTGACAAGGCTGAGCACCCGGAAAAGATGATCAAACAGGTAATCCTCGACATGCAGAACCAGCTTCTGCAGGTCAAAACCCAGGTGGCGATAGCCATCGCCGACCAGCACCTGCTGGAAAAAAGACAAAAGGAAAATGAAGACAAAGTGGCGGAGTGGATGCGCAAAGCGGAGTTGTCGGTGGACAAGAAACAGGATGACTTAGCCCGCGCTGCCCTGCAACGGGTAGAAAGTTATCGTGACCTGAGCCAGGGCTTCTCGGAGCAGGTGATTGACCAGAAGGCACAAGTAGAGAACCTGAAAACCGCGCTACGCCAGCTGGAGCGGAAGCTGACGGAAGCGCAAGCCAAGGCCGATCTGCTGATCGCCCAGCATCGCCGGGCCCGCGCGGTCGGCAAAGCCAGCGACGCGAAAATGGCTTCGGGTAACGGTTCCAGCGCCAACGCCTTCGAGCGCATGAAGCGCAAGGTGGCCCACGCCGAAGCTCACAGCCAGGCCAAATCCGAAATTGCCGCTGACGATGTTGAAGAGCGCCTGGCGGCGCTCGAAAAAGAAGACCGCATCGAGCAATTGCTGGCCGACTTGAAGACGAAGCGGGGAGCGTAGCTGTCCGTGTGGGGTGGACACTCCTGTCCGCCGCTTTTCCAGTTGGTTTTTGCTTTGGTCCTTTTGCTCCTTTGCCTGCGAAAACGAACCGGCTGAATACTTAAGTCAAAGTCAAAAGCGGCGGACAGGAGTGTCCGCCCCACACGGTTTCGGATTTGCCTCGACTCTGAAAGATTATGCTTTGCTCCAGTCCTCGATTGTCAACCCCTTCACTCGACGGAACACACGGTCATGGGTCACCAACACCGCCTCTACAGCCAGCGCATGGGCGGCGATCAGCATGTCCATGTTGCCCATCGGCTTGCCAGATCGCTCCAGAACAGCGCGGATCTCTGCGTACTGATGGGCTGCTGCCGAGTCCCAAGGCAGCACTTCAACCCGCAGCAGGAACTCCTCGACCAGGCCTTTCAGGCGTACCGCTCCGGGCAGTCGGGCCACTCCGAAGCGTAATTCAGCTTCCGTGATGACGGAAATCCCGATCTCAGCCATCGGCGTATTCAGCAGACGCGCGCGTACGCTGGCCACGTTGCCCTTGATGGCATAGCTGGCGGTGTTGGTGTCCAGCAGGTAACGCACCATCAGAACAGCTTTCGCTTCTGCGGTGGTCGGTCGTCCCGGTCAGCCATGAAGTCTTCAGGCACTTTGATCTTGTCTGCGAGCTCGAAAAAATCTTCCCAGGATTCGGGCCTGCGCGACAATACGACGTCGCCCGTAGCTGGATCGCGGCGGATAAAGACTTCTGAGCCCTGGAATCGGTATTCCGAGGGCAGGCGCACGGCTTGGCTGCGCCCATTATGGAATAGTTTTGCGGTGCGAGGCATAAGGATTTCCCCTTGGCATATACCATGATATCAACCAAAGTGGACTATATCAAGATATATACCCGAGCGGTGGTAGGGGTCCTTCGACTCCCCATCTGCTTCGCGAGGCGAAGCAGATGCTCCGCTCAGGATGACATAGCAGGGTTAAGCGCTGGCCTTGTCGGTCAGCGGCAGGGTGGGCTCTTCGTCGCTCTTCGCGGTTGCCGCATCCAGTTCCAGCTGTTCCTGCCCGCTGAGGGCGGTCACCCGGCCGCGATACGTTTTCAGATGGCGTTGCGCGGTATCAAAGGCTTCCTGCGCCTTGTTCAAATTCTTGCCCACCGTTTCGAACTGGTTCTGGAAATGATCGAACGACTTTTGCGCTTTGGCCAGTTCGAGGCGGCTCTTCTCAAAGCGGCTGGCGACTTCGTACCATTTGTGCACCAAGGCAATCGTCTGCAAGGTCATCAGCAAAGTATTGGGCGAAACCGGAAACACGTGCTGCACATTGAGCCAATCCGCGAGCTCGCGGTTGCGGATAGCTTCCATGTAGAGCGTTTCGCTGGGCAAGTACATCAGGGCAATGTCGGTGGTGCCATGTTCGGGCTGGATGTAAGCCTTGATCCGCCTGGCTTCAGTCTTCATTACGCGCACGAACTCGTGCCGGGCTTCTTCAATTTCGGATTCGACGTTGCTTTCAAAGAGGGCCAACACCTGTTCGCGGGGAAACTTGGCGTCGATAGGCAGGCGGCGATCGGGAAACTGGATGACGGCGTCGGCGCGTCCGTTGCCGTCACCGGCGGAGGACTGCATTTCGAACATGTGGGCGGGCAGAAAATCCGACAGCAGTCGTTCCAGGCTGGCTTCGCCAAACTGGCCGCGCAGATGCGGCAGTTTGAGCATGTTGTTGAGGTCGTTGATGGAGTGTCCCAGCGCTCCTACTTCGCGCAACTGCTCTTCCGCCGCCTTCAGGTGCTGCTGCACTTTTTCGAACTGGGCAAAGCCTTCCTTGATGTTCTGGTCGAGTTTTAGTTGCACCTGGTCGGTGATGGCGAGCAGCTTGGCGTCCACCCGGTCGCGAATGGAGTCGAGGCTCTGCGCCGTTTTCTGGTTGAGGTTTTCGAATTCGACTTTGAGCTGGGATGTGGTCAACGCCAGCGACGTGGTTAGTTCAGTTCGCGCTTCACGCAAATCCTGAGTCTGTTCTCTCCGTCCGCCGGTCAACTGGGCCTCCACAGAATTGCGGATTTCGTTGAATCCCTGGGTAAGACGGTCGGTCACACCCTGGCGTAGATCTCCCTTGGTGCTTTCCAGGCGGGTGGCCATGTCCACCGTGGCATCGTTGAACTTCTGGCTGAGAGACTCATGCAGCAGCGCCGTTTGCCGGGCAAGGTCCGTTATTTCAGCGGTTTGCGAAGAGCCCGTTGTCCGGCGAAAAATGGCCGCAAGCAGTACCAGAAGTACAACGTTGACCACGAGAAGTATGCCTATCAGTAATGTCCCCATCGTAAGGTGCTCAGATTGATTTTAGGGTCTAGCGTGAGGGAAGCAAAGCGGAAGTTTGATCTCGCATCCATTCCGCTACGAGATCACGACTCATATGAGCCGGGCCCTGATAGCATCTCTCGCGATTGTTCTTGCGGCTGGCGTCGCGATGGTCGAGGGCCGGCCCATGTACGCAGCGGAACCAACGGCCACGGCGGCGGAAGCGCAGCCCTCCCCCTATTACGACGCCGAGGCCGGACGCCAGCTCCTCGAAATGGCCAACCGCGAGCGGGCCCGGGCCGGACTTCCGCCGTTGCAAGTGGATGACGGATTGACCAAGGCAGCGCGGGCCCATGCCGCGGCCATGGCAGAGCAGCAAAAGCTTTCGCACCAGCTTTCCGGCGAACCCAATCTGGTGCACAGGTTGGCAGCCAACACCAAAACCCATCTCGACCGGTCCGGAGAAAATGTCGCGTTCGCCGACAGCGTGGACCAGGCGCAGGACAGCCTGATGCGTTCTCCGCCTCACCGCGCCAATCTGTTGAATGCCACCTACAACGTGGCCGGATTCAGCGTGGTGCGCAGCGGATCGCTGCTGTACGTGACCGAGGATTTCGGACACAGTCTGCCCAACCATTCGTCCCGCGAAGCCGAGGACCTGGTGGCGGGGACGGTGGACCGCATGCGGGCCCAGGCCCGCCTGTCCGCTCTGCGAGTCTTAGACAGCAGGGAAGCTGCCTCCGCGGCTTGCGCCATGGCCAAAGCGGACTCGCTGCACACGCCAGCCCTCCACGGCCGTGTGGTTTTGCGTTACACGACTGCGCGGCCTGAGGCCATTCCCGAGGACGCATCCCGAGCCATCAAAGACCGTTCCGTCCACGGCTTTGCCGTCGGGTCGTGCTACGCCCGCACGCCCAGCTATCCCACCGGGACGTACTGGGTCACTCTGCTCTTCGACTAGGCCAGTTCTTACCCAATTTCAATGGCTTGATGGCTCGACTGAAGTCGTGCCCATGCCCAATCCGCGCAGAGCCCGAGCTTTGCCGCTGCCTCTGACCTCGTGCCCTTCCCAGACTTCGCTAGACCCTGGGGCCATCCAAAAACCAGGCCGCCGCGTGTGCTAGTCTGCTGGCATCAAGAGTAAGAGTTTTTGTGACCTCATCCTCGCAAATCCGCGTCGGCACTGCCGGCTGGTCCTACAAGGACTGGGAGGGGATTTTCTATCCTCCAGGAATGCAGCACCGCAAACAGCATCCGCTGGATATTCTGGGGCGCTGCTTTGACATGGTGGAGATCAATACATCGTTTTACGGACACATCAAGCCCCATCTGGCCAAGCTCTGGGTGCGGAAAGCGGAGGCGGTGAATCCGAATTTCATGTTCACCGCCAAGCTGCATCGCTCTTTCACGCATAATCCCATGGCCGTCATGGAGCCTACTTCAGCTGCCTCCATCAGACCCAACGATGAAGACGAAGCCTTGGCGCGCGAAGGACTGGAGGCGCTCGCCGGAGAAGGGAAGTTGGGCGCGCTCCTCATTCAATTTCCGGTTTCATTCAAGAACACATCGCTGAACCGCGAATATCTGGAGAAGCTGCTGCGCCAGTTCATCGAATATCCCCGCGTGGTCGAGGTCCGCCACGACAGCTGGGAGAATCCCGACACCATCAACGACTTCATGCAGAAGAACGTCGCTTTTTGCAACATCGACCAGCCGTTGATCGGCCGCTCACTCGTGCCCACCGAGCACGTGACTTCACCCGTCGGCTACGTGCGTCTGCACGGAAGAAACTACGATCAGTGGTTTGACGCCGATACCGGGGCTGACCGCTACAACTATCTCTACAGCGAAGCCGAGCTGGCAGGATGGAAAGACAAAATCGTTCGCATCGCGGGCAAGGCCGAAGTGACGTACGTCGTGACCAACAATCATTTCGAGGGCAAAGCCGGAGTCAACGCGCTGCAACTCAAAAACATGCTGACAGGACAGCGGGTAAAGGCGCCGGAGCCGCTGCTGAAACACTATCCTGAGCTGAACAAGATAGCCGACCCGATTTACGACGACACGGCGAATCCTGACCTACCGTTGCTGGCCTGAGTTTGAATGTAGGCGCGAGCGTCCTCGCTCGTGCGGCGGTGAGGCAGGCGAGACAGTTTTAACTGGCTTTACTCACTTTTGGCAGATTCGGAACCCACAACCAGCGATGTTCCAAAGCGTTTTGCACCAGTCCTGCCCGTGCTGGATTCCGGACCATATATTCAACTTTCGCCTGAATGCTCTCCTTGCGTCGGAGCACTCGATCAAATGATTCACACTGCCACACCTGGCCGCTACGATTTAGCAAACGATTGATCTTGTGTGCAGAAGTGCCCTTGATGCCTTGCATGATCTCCGCCACACTGAAGAAGATGTTGCCGTCGTACGCTGCCGTTAACACCAGATGAACGTGGTCCGGCATCACGACAACTCCGTGCAGAGTGAGGCGGGTTCCATCTCCCCAATGCAACATTCGAGAACTAAGGTGCGAGCACCCGGAGGCAAAATCCAGCGATGGTGAGTTGAGAATGTCAGGTAGTGGCGCTGACGCACGAGCGGGGACGCTCGCGCCTACATTTATTTAGCGGCGAGTTCTTCTTTGGCGGCGTAGTGTGATTCTACGTAGTTATCCAGAATCTGGATGAACTCGGCGACGATCTTGTCGCCCTTCAGCGTGGTGAACAGGCGGCCGTCCACATAAACCGGAGCCTTTGGTTCCTCGAACGTTCCGGGTAGTGAGATGCCGAGGCTGGCGTGTTTCGATTCGCCCGGGCCGTTCACGACGCAACCCATGACTGCGACCTTCATCTCTTCGACGCCGGTGTAACGTCCCTTCCATACCGGCATCTGGTCGCGCAGGTAGGATTGAATCTGCTGCGCCATTTCCTGGAAGAAGGTGCTGGTCGTGCGGCCGCATCCGGGACACGCGGTCACCTGGGGCGTAAAGCTGCGAATGCCGAGGGATTGCAGAATCTGCTGTCCTACCCTGACTTCTTCGGTGCGATCGCCACCGGGGGCGGGGGTAAGCGAGACGCGGATGGTGTCGCCAATACCTTCCTGCAACAGCACGCCCAGAGCGGCGCTCGAAGCCACGATGCCTTTGGCTCCCATGCCAGCCTCGGTGAGTCCGAGATGTAGCGGATAGTTGCAGCGTGCAGCCAGCGAGCGGTAGACGTCGATCAGGTCCTGGACCCCACTGACCTTGGCGCTGAGGACAATCTGGTCGGGACGCAATCCGTACTTCTCGGCCAGGCTGGCGGAATTCAACGCGCTCACGACCATGGCTTCCATAGTCACTTCGCGCGCGTCTTTAGGCTCAGGCAGGAGCGAGTTTTCGTCCATCATGCGGGTAAGGAGCGCCTGGTCGAGCGAGCCCCAGTTCACTCCGATCCGCACCGGCTTCTGGTTCTCGACCGCGACTTCGATCATAGTGCGGAAGTTGTTGTCGTCTTTGCGTCCAATGCCCACGTTACCCGGGTTGATGCGGTACTTGGCCAGCGCCCGCGCGCATGCGGGATACTTCTTAAGCAGGATGTGCCCGTTGTAATGGAAGTCACCGATGATCGGAACCTGCACGCCCTGCTTATCGAGTTGTTCGACGATGAGCGCGACGGCGGCGGCAGCCTCTTCGTTGTTGACCGTGACCCGCACCAGCTCGGACCCAGCCCGGGCCAGCGCGGCAACCTGCTGGACGGTGGAAGGAATATCAGCCGTGTCGGTATTGGTCATCGATTGCACCACAACTGGTGCATCGCTGCCGATTTTCACCCCACCGATTGAGCCGGTAACGGATTTTCTGCGCTGAATGTCTGCCATTGGGAGTTTTTATTTTAGCACGGGGAAAGTTAGTTCTCAGCGGTCAGCTCTCAGTTGTTAGTGCTTAAGAGATGCAGAATGAGTGGATTACGGCAGAGGCTTTACTTGTTCGGTTACCTGGCCGTAGCCCGGGGCGCGCAGCCAAACAGCAGGTCCATCCACTAGGCTCGCTTCGCTTCTCCGCTCGGGATGACAGGGTTTCTGTTGGAAGCCAGGAGCTAGTAGCCAGAAGCCAGGAGCTGAGAGCTGACGACTGCTTTAAGGCATTCTCCCCATCACGCTAGGCAGCATCTTGGCCACGTCGTTGTAGATGACCATTACGGCAAACAGGACCAGGAACACAAAAGCCGCCTGGTAGATGCGTTCTTTGATTCTTAGGCTGATGTCCCGGCGGATCAGGCTTTCCACGAACAGCAGCAGAATGACTCCGCCATCCATAATGGGAATGGGCAGCAGGTTAAAGATGCCCAGATTCAAGCTGATTCCCGCAGTCAGTTCCAAAAGGGGTGTCCAGCCCTTCTTGCTGGCGGCCTGCCCGGCCGCGCGTCCGATGCCGATAGGGCCCTCGATGGATCGAATCGAAATCTTGCGCTGAATCATTTTCTGGACCAGCTCAAGGATCAGGAGCGAGCCCTGCTTGTTCTGTTCCACCGAGCGACGAAAGGCCGCCGCAAACGGCAATGACGACACCTTCATGGGCGCGCTTCCGATACCCACACGGTAGCGTTGATCGCCTCGGATCTCGGACAACACCGGCTGCACTGTGAAGTTGAGCAACTGGCCATTGCGCTTGACCGTGATCTGGATCGGCTTGTCCTGGGTGCGCTTCAGGCTTTCGATCATGGCTGCGAGGCCGGCGATCGGCTTTCCGTCCACGTCAATAATCTCGTCGCCCAGCCGCATTCCGGCCTTTTCGGCCGGCATCTCAGGCTCCAGGTCGGTAATGGGGAAACTCGGCTCCTTCGGCTCCCATCCTGCAGAACCCATCTGGTTGGGGCCGTATGCCTCCGGCACGATGGTCTTGGTCAGGATCTGGCCGCCTCTTTCGATGGCGACATCAAGGGACTGGTTGGGATTCAAAGCCTCGCGGGGAATCACCTGCTCCCAGGTCGGATTCTGGATGCCGTCAATGCGAACGATGCGGTCGCCGATCTGGATTCCGGCTTTGGCTGCGGGTGTGTCTGGCGCCACCCATCCAATGATCGCAGGCTCATCCAGCACCGCGGGATATTCGTAACGAACCATGTAAACGCAGGTGAGCAGGCCCACCGCAAACAGAATATTCATGGCTGGCCCGGCAACGGCGATCAGGAAGCGATGCCAGCGCGGATGGGACATGAATTCCCCAGGGTCGCCACTGCGCTCATCCATCGGGTTTTCGCCGCTCATCTTGACGTAACCGCCCAATGGCAAGGCGTTAATGCGATAGTCGGTGTCGCCTTTACGGAAGCCGAACAGGCGTTTGCCGAAGCCAATGGCAAACTGCTCCACCCGAACACCCAACAGTTTGGCCACGGCGTAATGGCCGAACTCGTGAATCAGGATCATGAATCCCAAAATCACGCCGACAGAGAGTACCGCTGTCAAGAATCCAGACATATTATGAATTTGTCCTACTCTACTCGCATTGCGGTGGAAACCGGTCGTGAGTCCTCCGGTCCTCCCCCCACCCGCTCGACTCTTTCGCGCGCCAGCTCACGCGCTACCGAGTCTGCCTCCAACACCTGCTCTATAGATTCTAATTTGCCCGCTTCCGTTGCAGAGAGAACGTCTCGTATCACTTCAGGAATGTGGTTGAAGCCGATGCGGCCCTGCAGAAAAGCGTCCACTGCTACCTCATCCGCCGCGTTGAGTGCAACCGTTTTTGCCCCCCCGGCCTCCGCTGCTTCATAGGCCAGGCCCAGACAAGGGAATTTTTCCACATCCGGCGGCAGGAATTCGAGATGTCGTAAGTCCATGACCGGGAAACGCATAGCCGACGGAATGCGATCCGGATAAGTCAACGCATACAGGATGGGCAACCGCATATCGGTTACGGAAAACTGAGCAAGTATGCTGCCATCCACGAACTCGACCATAGAGTGAATTGTGGATTGCGGATGCACCATCACTTGCACCCGGCTGGGCGGCAAGTTGAACAAACGGCAAGCCTCGATCACTTCGAATCCCTTGTTCATCAGGGTGGCGGAGTCGATGGTAATGCGCTGCCCCATTTTCCACGTGGGATGGTTCAGGGCCTGGGCCACGGTGATCGAAGAAAATTGCGACTTCGGTGTGTAAAGAAATGGTCCTCCGGAGGCGGTCAGCCAGATGCGCTCGACCTCTTCCATGCGGCCCCCGCGCAGGCACTGGTGGACCGCATTGTGCTCGCTGTCGATGGGCAGAAGCGCCTTGCCCTGCCGGCGCGCCTCGGCGGTAATCAATTCTCCGGCTGCAACCAGGCATTCCTTGTTGGCCAGCCCGACGGTTTTTCCCGCTCTTACCGCCTCGTAGGTGGCTTTGAGCCCGGCCACTCCGACGATCGCGCTGACCACAAAATCTACATCCGGATGAGTGGCGACACCGACAGTTCCAGCCGGGCCATGCACAACTTCAATGCTCTTTATCCCTGAAGTCTGCAGACGAGAGCGCAGAATTTCCGCATCGACGGCAGTCGAAATCGATATGAGCTTGGGTTTCCAACGCCGGGCCTGCTCGAAAGCAGCCTCCACATTGCGGCCAGCCGCCAGGGCGATCACCTGGAAGCGTTCGGGGTACGCTTCTACGACGCTCAGCGTGCTGCGTCCAATCGAGCCCGTAGATCCCAGGATGGCAATGCGTTTCATGACCAGAAATTCGGGTGGGGCGCAGCCCGGGGGGACGGCTTACTGCATCACGCGCCAAGCCGCATAGTACCACAGCAGGGGGGCGGCAAAGAGCAGGGCATCAATTCTGTCAAGCATGCCGCCGTGGCCGGGAAGTAGCGTCCCGGAATCTTTAATCCCGGCGCCCCGCTTGATCAGCGATTCCACCAGATCGCCCAGCTGCGCAGCAATATTGATCGCCGCGGACAGTAGGATGATAGGCCACAGCGGCGCTTTCTCCAGGGCGAACAAGCCGTCCTTTTTTTCAATAAGGCGCGCATTCAGCAGCGCCGTACTGATGGGCAGCGCGTAGTTGTAAAGCAACATGCCCACTCCGACGCTGGCGATCATCGAAGCCAACGCTCCTTCCCAAGTCTTCCTGGGACTGATGCGCGGTGACATCAGATGGCGTCCCAGCGAGCGTCCGACAAAATACGCGAAGATGTCTCCCGCCCATACCAGCAATAGCAGGTATAGCAACAGGAAGGCACCCGATACCTGTTCCCGAATCTGCACTAGGCATCCCAGCGGCAGGGCAATATAAGCGAACGCAAATGCCGAAGTCATGGCGGCTGGAAATCCAGTGCTGAGATCAGCGCGTCTCATCCCGATTACTAGAAAGACAAATGGCGCGATGGCGGCCACGAACGCCGCACTGCCGGCAAACAGGGAAGTGGACAGCAAGGGCGTGTCTTGTCCGAGATGCACCGCCAGAAACAGGAAGAAGAGGCCGACAAAAATGTAAGTTGGCCAGTGCAACGGGCTGACCTTGTAGGCCTGCGAAATCTTCAGCAGTTCCTGGATCGCCAGCAATGCAACCAGGGCTGCAATCAGCGCCAGAACCGGCACCGGCGCCCGCAGTACCAGCAGGAGGACGATCGGGATGAGCAGCACCGCGGTGAGAATTCGTTTTAGTAGCTGCAAGCCGTGTTAGCTCCGGCCCGTCTTGGATGGGTAGGGATGAGAGCCGTGAGTGTGGTGGGCCGCGTTGTCGGCCAGCCCGCCGTAACGCCGCTCGCGTTTTTGATACTCCGCGATGCCTTCCAGCAGGTGCACACCGCGAAACTCCGGCCACAAGGTCGGAGTGACATAGATTTCAGCGTAGGCCAGCTGCCATAGCAGGAAGTTGCTCAGCCGCATCTCGCCGCTGGTACGGACTACCAGGTCGGGATCGGGCAAGAGCCGTGTGTACAGGTTCTGCGACACGGTATCCTCATCGATCTCCAGATGGTCCAGACCGCCATTGCGCGCGGCCAGGTCCACGATCGAGCGGAACGCGTCCACCAGTTCGGTACGCGCGCTGTAATTGAGGGCCAGGGTCAGCACCATCCCGGTGTTGCCTGCAGTCGCATCCCGTGCCCATGCCATCTTTTCCTGCACCGAGGGCGGAAGCTCATGCTGGCGTCCGATGTACTCCAGACGAATGTTGTTCTTGTTGAGGGTGGGGACTTCCGCTTTCAGATAGCGGCATAGCAGGCCCATCAGGAAATCCACTTCGCTGCGCGGACGCTTCTTCCAGTTCTCTTCAGAAAACGCATACAGCGTAAGCCAGGGAATTCCGATGCGCGCAGCCGTCTCGACGGTCGAGCGCACAGATGTAACTCCGGCGCGGTGTCCGGCCATGCGCGGCAAATGGCGGCGGCGTGCCCAGCGACCGTTGCCGTCCATGATGATGGCGATGTGTTTCGGGAGCCGTTCCGGATGCAACTGTCTGTAAACGTCCGCTTCCTTGCGATCCAGCCCGGCAGGAATCGTAGCTTGCAAGCTAACCTCTGCTGTTTCAAGAAGCTAACACAGCAGGGAAGCCGCTGGCAATGACACCAGAGAGCCCCATCCAGAACCATGCAAAACGGGCATACGTCCGTCCAGCCTTGAATCCTTAACGTCATCGCCCATGTAAGCCTTATCTGAGGCGGTGCATTTTGGAGATCGTCCAATGGCCACGACGCCAAGTAGTCTCACCGGGACTGTCCTTCCGGAACTTTGTCTCCGCTCCGAGTTGCCATACGCTATTCCCTGAACTGCCGGTTGCTTGCCGGCGCAAGAGTGGGGCCATGCTCCTGATACAGTTTGCCATTTGGAAACCGCTCCGACCGATCAGTCGCCTGAGGCGAGGGCTCGCAATCTGGTGCGCGCTGGCACTTTTGGCGGGGCTGCTCGGATGTGGCGGTCAACCAGCAACACAGTCTCCGCCGCCAGCGAAAAAGGGCTATTTTGGGACCGAGCCCTCCCACGCCACCTACCTGCCGCGCTCGGATTCCTATTGCGCATCGGCCGTCACTTCTAATCCATGGGAGCCGAGACCGGATAATGATCAGGCTAACCACACCGTTGTGTCTGCACAGCACGGCTGGTCGATCGAGAACTACTGGACGCGCTGGCGTGATAAGCGGGCAAAGGTCACTGGCAATTTTACCGGCACAACGACCGAGATCATCCAGTGGGCTGCCTGTAAGTGGGGCATCGACGAAGACACGATCCGAGCGGCTGCCGTGCTGGAATCGTATTGGCAGATGAGCACGATAGGAGACGTGTGCGGGCCAGAAGGCGAGGGCTCCTACGGCCTTCTCCAGATCAAGAACGAGGACTGCTCGGGCAGTGTCATTCATGGTGGTTACCCGCATACGACGCAGTCGACCGCGTTGAATGTCGACTGGTACGGGGCCCACATCCGCTCCTGCTATGACGGTGATTTCTATGATGGCGGGGATTGGCTCTACCACCGCCAGACTGTCGATCAGATCGCCTCACAGAGCGGATGGGACACGGTTTTCTGGACCTGCATCGGCGCCCACTTCTCGGGTGACTGGTCGCCGGGCCAGCCGTACGAGTTGCGCGTCCGACAAATTCTAGCGAACCGAACCTGGGAGAGCTCGGGCTTCTAGGTCCTTGCCCCATCCTTTCAAACCCTTGCGCCACCGGGGCAGGTCAATATTTCCAACTGTTCAGGTCGGCGCCGGCGGGCGCAGTTTTTTCGATATGTGTCACCATGCGCCGGATCAAGGCGGGGATCTCGTTCATGCGTTCGATCTGGGGCGCGTCGAGACGAACGCCACGATAACAATGGGGCTGCAGAGGAGCGTAATCGAAAGTTGCGTTGGCTGGGGGATACAGCTTGGGATCGGTGAGCACGGCTTCGGTAAGGTGAACGGCGTTGTTGAGGTACCACGTGTCCATGTCGCCGACGGCGAAGTGAAGTTTGCCCACCAGTTTGGGGCCAAGCGTGGCCCAGTCGCGCTTCATTATATAAGCGAGGTCATAGTGTTCGCGCCAGTATTCAGCCACTGATCTGTCAATTTGGCCGGTGTGTTCGTCCCAGATAGGCTTGGGGTAGCCATCGTCGCCCATGGGGCTGAAGACGGCCTGCCAGATGTCCCATTGTTCGCCGGAACGGGAATGAGTTCCGAGCACAAGCTCGTAACGGTTTACCTGTTCCATGGTGGAGTCCAGAATCCCGTTCGTCCGGCGTTTCTCCGGCAGCGGGATCTTCAGAAAAGGCCCTTGGCGGAATAATGCGTTCTTATCTTCATAGATGTTGACGGTACCGTACGCCTGAAAGTTGATCGGGTCGGGACAAGCGGCCCAGGCGCCGTTGATTTCGTCGGGATAGAACACCTGGGCGCC
>JAIQFF010000159.1 GCA_020073395.1 Terriglobia bacterium | reverse complement strand
AGGCCGGATCCTGCATCTTGCTCAGGTTTCTCGCGGCAATGATGCCGCAGATGAAAATCCCACCCGTGGACATGAAGGTCAAGGCGCAGTCCCCAGTTTTGGCCCCGTACAGGCTGACAAAAATAGAAAAAGTCTGCTCACAAATCGGGGTTTTCTTTTCCTGCGCTACCTGCGATATCAGGGCTGGCGCGTCATGCGTCTTGTCCATCTGTTCTTTCAACCACGCCGGTTCCTCAGCCTTCCTGGTGTCGCGAAGAAAGTCATAGATGTTCTTGATTCCCGGACCGGAGAGAACACGCTCGCTGCTCACGTGGCCGAACTTTTTGAGGATATAGCGGAACAGTTCGACTTCCAGATCGTTCCTGGGCGCGAAGTCGGTGTGCCCGCCTTCGCAGGCAAAAGGATGATGCCGGAAACCGTCCCAATAGAGGCCGGCCACACCCAGTCCGGTCCGCGCCGAGATGACTGCGCGATTTCCTTCCGCGTCATCCGCGCCCGCCCTCAGGGTCACCAGGTCCTTTGACTCCAGAGCATCAACCCCATACGCATAAGCCTCAAGATCGTTGATCAGCCCTACCGAAGGCAGCTTGAGTTGCGCCGCCAGTTCTCGTGAATCAATGGTCCAGGGAAGATTCGAAATCTTGCTGCGTCCGCCACGCACCGGGCCGGCCACGCCAAAGCATGCGCTGTGCACCGGAATTCCTTCCGTCTTGACAAACTCAGCGACCACCTCGGCCAGGCCGCTGCGCTCCTGACTGGGGTACGTCTTTTCCACCACACACTTCAGCTTGGTGCCTTCCGTTTCGAAGGCAGCCAGCCGGGTGCGGGTCCCGCCAATGTCGCCTGCAAGAATCATGGTTCGATCTTCCTCCACTGCCGGCCGTCACGGGCCAGCAATTCGTCGGAATCCGCCGGGCCCCATGTGCCCGAGGGATAGTTAGGAAATCTGCGCGGGGGCAGGGCCTGCCATACATCCAGAATCGGGTCCACAATACTCCATCCCGCCTCCACCATGTCGGCGCGCTGAAAAAGAGTTGCGTCCCCGATCATGCACTCATAAATCAGAACTTCGTAGCCGGTGTACGCGTCCGCGCCAAAGTATTTGGTGTACTCAAAGCTCATGTCCACCGATCCCACCCGCAGCACCGGGCCCGGAACCTTGGCCCCGAAACTTAGCGATATCCCTTCCACCGGCTGAATCTGCATGACCAGCTGGTTGCTGTGCTTATGCACCGGAGAGTTGCGAAAAATCTCGAATGGAGTGCGCTTGAACTGAATCGTGATTTCTGTGTGACGCTGCGCCAGGCGTTTCCCCGTGCGGATATAGAACGGCACGCCCGCCCATCGCCAGTTATCGATATTCAGCTTCAAGGCCAGAAAAGTCTCGGTCTTTGATTCGGGAGCCACCCCGGGTTCGGTGCGGTACGCCGCCACTCTTTCTCCTGCGATCACTCCTTCGCCATATTGCCCACGCACGCTGGAGTGAAGCACATCCTCCGAATCCAGGGGCTGTACCGCCCGCAGGATCTTCGCCTGCTCGTTGCGGACCGCATCTGCCTGAAACGACACCGGCGGCTCCATCGCCGTCAGGCTCAGCAGCTGCATGATGTGGTTAGGGACCATGTCGCGCAGCGTACCTGCCGTGTCAAAGTATCCGCCGCGCAGTTCAACTCCGACGGTTTCCGCGTTCGTGATCTGTACATGGTCGATGTAGCGACGGTTCCAGATAGGCTCGAAGATGGCGTTGTCGAAACGAAACACCATGATGTTCTGCACCGTCTCCTTGCCCAGGTAATGATCGATGCGGTAAATCTGATTTTCCGCCAACACCGCTTTGACATCGCGGTTCAAGGCTTTGGCAGAGTCGAGATCGTGCCCGAAAGGCTTTTCAATCACCACTCGCCGCCAGCATCCATCTTTCTGGCTGGACAGTTCCGCCTTGCCCAATTGCTGAACGATTGTGGCAAAGAACTTTGGCGCCGTGGCCAGATAGAAGAGATAGTTGGCCTGGGTGCCGTGCTCCCGATCTACGCCGGCCAGTTGCGCGGCCAGAGTCGAATACGTGGCTGGATCGGCGAATTCGCCGCGTTGATAGTAGAGTCGCTGGGTGAACCACTCCCAGGCCTCCGTGCCACGGTCCTCGGGCTGCAGAAAGCCCGTTACCTGGTCGCGAAATTGCTCGCGGCTCAAATCGTCGAAGGCCACGCCGACCACGGCAAAATTCTTGGGCAGCAGCTTGGCTTTCACCAGATTATAGAGGGCCGGTACCAGCTTGCGCTTGGTCAGGTCACCCGACGCTCCGAAAAGCACCATCACGCACGGACCAGCAGCCTTGCCAATCTGTTCGTGCTCCTCTTGCCCATGCACCGTTGCTGCCGTCGCCATTTTGCCTTGTTCCCGATTTTCGATGGTGGGTTTCTCTCTCCGGCATTGTAGGACAGTGCTGGCGCATATTCATAATTCTGGAGCTACTGAGCAGCCAACGGTTTGAAATTCCTGCCTGCAAGGGATCGCGCTGAGCCTGCGAAGCATCCGAAGTGGGGCGCATCCGTAGCGATCCAGCTCGGTGATTGTAGGGAAGAAATCAGACCAGCCCGGGAGTGAGCCGATGGCAACCACCTTTCACAGGAGAAACTGAACGGGCCTGGCTCAGTCGCTGTTCCGACGACCGAACGGTCATACCAACCTTCACTATCGATTCGCGCTCCGTCCGGTATAATCCAAATCCGCTTGGGTATTTGCGAAGTAAAAGGGGTGGAATGAGAGTTCGGCCCGGTGTGGAGCTGGCGGGCCTCAGCGATGTCGGCTGCCAGCGAGAAAACAACGAAGACCGCTATTCCTATTGGGAACCGGCCGGCGACTCGGAGTTCCTGCGCAAGGGCCGACTGGCCATTGTGGCCGATGGCATGGGCGGATACGAAGGCGGCCAGGAAGCCAGCCGCATTGCGGTCGAGGTCATCGAAGAAGTCTATGCCAGTGCGTTCGATGGCGACCCGCGCTCCTGGCTTCTGCAAGGCTTTCAGACGGCGCACCATAGGATCCAGGATTACGCCGCCAAATATCCCGACCTCCAGGGTATGGGGACTACCTGCACCGCCATGGCCCTGCTCGACCACCAGCTTTATTTCGCGCACGTTGGAGACAGCCGGTTGTATCTGCTGCGCGGTCCTTCCATCTCACGTCTTACCCACGATCACTCCTACGTCAGCCGACTGGTTCAGAACGGTGTCCTCCGCGCCGAGGAGGCCGAATCCCATCCTCAGCGCCATATCCTCACCGCTGCGCTGGGAGCGGGTAATAACGTCACTCCCGATTCTCCGGCCCAACCTGTCGCTCTCGAAGCAGGGGACGTGCTGGTCCTCTGCACCGACGGTCTGTGGAGTCTGCTCAGCGAAGCCGAGATTCAAAGCGCAGTCGTCGGAAAAACGGCGGCTGAAATCTGCGATACCCTGGTCCACACCGCACGAAAACGCGGCGGCCCGGACAACATCACAGTCCAGGTCGTGCGCATAAACTGATCGCTCAGCGCGCAGTCAAATGGAGGACGGGAGTCTCGCCCGTCTCGCCGTCCAGCCGGGCGGGGACCCCGGCCTCCAAAGACGAAGCAATAAACCCTACCAACCCGATAGGGTTTTATGGCATCATAGAGCAGCATGAAAATCTCCCAGAAAGGCCTCTATGCCCTGCAGGCCATGATGATGTTGGCCCGCCATTACAACCAGGGGGCCATCCGCATCCGCGACATCGCTTATGAAGAGGTTCTCCCCGAAAAATTTCTGGAACTCATTCTTCTGGAATTGAAGAATGCCCGCATCGTGGAGAGCGTGCGCGGCGCCAAGGGTGGATATCAGCTGCGCCGGCCTCCTTCTGAAATTCGTCTCAGCGAGATCATTCGACTGATTGACGGTCCACTGGCGCCTTTCGGCGATGCCGAGCAGCTCCGCAGTTTGATTAATAGCGACCTCGATCACCGCTCGCTCTACCAGGTTTTTATGGAGGTCCGCAACGCCGCGGCCAAGATCCTGGAGCACACTACCCTGGCCGATATTGTCGACCCGAAGTTTGTCAAAGCGGGCAAACGCTTGGGAAAGAAGACCAACGATGATCCGAGAGTGTTACCCATGGTGGTTCCCGGAAATCCGCGTAGAAGAGAAGATTGAGTTGTTGTATCGGTCTCATTGAGCGTTGACCATGGATCGCACCATGGAACGCGTGGAGGAACTGGGTTCTTGAGTGAAGACGCCAAGCTGATCCGTCCCCGTGACGCTGCAAAGGTGCTCGGCATCAGTTATTCCACGCTGAAGCGATGGATCCATACCCGCAAGCTTCTCACCGTCAAAACCCAGGGCGGACATCACCGGATTCCCGAACGTGAGTTGGACAAACATCTTCACTTTGCAGAAAGGCGCCTGCCGGTTCCACAGCGTCGCGCTCAGTTCCGGCAAATCAGCGCCCGCAACCAGTTGGTAGGGCGCATCCTCGACATCAAGATCGACGGAATCATGGCACAAATCACCTTGTCGATTGGCGGACAGCGGATCACCTCGGTGATCACCTCGGACGCCGTTCGCGAACTGCGTCTGCAAAAAGGGCAATTGGCCGCTGCTCTTATTAAATCGACTGAAGTCATGATCCTGCGAGTACAGAGGCCCTGACATGGAAACCCTGACCTTCCGCTGTTGTTGAAACCGCTCCGTTCCGCCCCACATTGAGCTGATTCAATTCGATTTGACAGGTCACTTAAATCTAATTTAAACCAGCTTACCTGATACGGATAGCAATTCTTTTAGAGGAGTATTGAGACCATGAATTTCACGCGGCTGGTTCTAGCAGTCATTCTGATGTGGGGGTTTGGTGGCCGGTTTTGCGCTGCACAGGAGATCACCGTTGCCGCCGCTGCCGACCTTCAGTTTGCATTCCACGATGTAGGCGAGCGTTTCGAGAAAGCTACCGGTAAGCAGGTGAAGCTGATCTTCGGTTCTTCCGGCAACTTCTTCGCCCAGCTGCAAAACGGCGCTCCGTTTGATGTGTTCTTCTCGGCCGACATTGACTACCCGAGGCGGCTGGAGACGGCTGGCCTGGCCGAACCGGGCACTCTTTACTCCTATGCTACGGGAAAAATTGTCCTCTGGGCCCCCTCGCAATCGAAGCTCGATCTCGGCCAAGGCCTGCGCGTTCTGCTCGATCCGGGTATTCACAAGATCGCCATTGCAAACCCCGCCCATGCGCCCTATGGAAGCGCCGCGGTCGCAGCCCTTCGCCACGAAGACCTCTACGACCAGGTCTCCCCGAAGTTCGTTCTGGGAGAGAACATCTCGCAAACCGCTACGTTTGTTGTCTCCGGCAGCGCTGACGTTGGAATCCTGGCTCTTTCTCTGGCGTTGGCTCCTTCCATGAAGGACCAGGGCAGGTACGTGGAAATTCCCGCAGAAGACTATCCCGCCATCGAGCAGGGGGCTGTGATCTTGAAGTCTTCGCCTCATAAGGACATTGCTCGTCAATTCGTAGAGTTCGTAAAGACACCGCCGATTCAGGATTTGTTGCGCAGTTATGGGTTCACCGTTCCGGCGGCCCCAGCCCTGGCCGGCAAAGCTCAAGCAGAAAAACTCAACCAAAGGGAGAAACAATGAGACGGTTCTTGTGGTTCAGCACATTCATTCTGTTGATCAGTGGGGCCGCGGCGCAGACCCGCGGAAGTTCCAAGGCCGGTCCCCCGAAGGCCATCTCGAAGAAGCCCTCGGCTTCGGCACGCGTTACCACCCAGGAAGTGCAGGAGCTGCGCGACGCCCTGGCAGCGCAGCAGAGGCAGTCGGAGGAGCAGCGCCTACAGCTAGAGCAGCTGAAGTCCCAGCTGCAACAACTCCTCGATGCGACGCAGCAGGCCAACGCCACCGCGCAAAAAGTCCAGGGTAGCGCTGAGCAGGCGCAGGCCACGGCCGCGCAAGCCCAGCAGTCGGCCGCCGAGGCCCAACGCCAGGCCGATCAGGTTTCCAGCAGCGTCACCGAGGCAAGAACCGCACTTGCGCTCGTGGACAAGCAGTCCAAGGATGAGAACAAGAAGTTGAGCGCGTTGCAGGATATCATGGGACGCTTCCGCTTCACCGGCGATGTTCGCGTTCGGGGCGAAGACTTTTTCCAGGACTGCTCCGCTTGCGTTACCCGCAATCGCGCACGTATTCGGCTCCGCTTCGGCGTCGAAGGCAAGCTGACCGAGGACTTTACCGGCGGCTTCCTGCTGGCTTCAGGTTCGTTGGGCGACTCCAATAGCACCAATGAAACCCTGACCAATTTCTTCACTCGCAAAACCATCGGCATCGACCGCGCCTTCGTGACCTATCAGCCCGTCGCCGCAAAGTGGATCAGCCTCACCGGAGGCAAATTTGCATTTACCTGGCAACGCACCCCGATGACCTTCGATTCGGACCTGAATCCTGAGGGCTTCACCGAAAAATTCTCGTTCGATCTGAAGAGCCCGGTGCTCAAAAACTTCACCGTCCAGGGCATCCAGTTGCTCTATAACGAAAACTCCAAGGGCGACGACTCGTTCGCCGTGGGTGGCCAGGTGTCGAGCAAGCTGGACCTTGGTTTCATGAACAGCACTGCGTCGTTCAGCCTTCTCGACTGGAGATTCCCGGACGCCATCCTTAACGCCTCCGCCTTCGCCGTCCAGGCATCGCCAGGCGAAGGGCCCGGATGCGCTACCGGCTCCGGCTTGCCCACCACGGCACCCTGCGTTTACGGACCTCAAGGCTTTACCAACGCCACCTTCACGGATGCGGCCGGCAAGATTCATTTCCTCTCCGGATTCCTGTATGCCGACTTTATTCTGAACAACCAGATCAAGACGGGCTGGAGCCGTTTTCCCATCAACCTGCTGCTGGAATACGAAAGCAATCTGAACGCAGCCGACCATCCGCTGGACTCGCAGGGAAACGTCCTCGCCGGTCTCGGCAAGCAGTCGCACGCCTACCAGGTCGACTTCAGTCTGGGGCAGCTGAAGAATAGGAATGACATACAAATTGGCTATGCCTGGTCCCGCCAGGAGCAGGATTCTGCCATCTCGTCCTTCCTGGAAAGCGAAAACCGCGCCCCTTCGAACCTCCTGCAAAACCGGATCTCCGCTCTGTGGAAGGTGCGGTCCAATACCGTCGGCAGTTACACCTTGTGGATCGGCCGTACTCTGAACAGTAGCCTGCAACACGCAATTCTGGCACCCGGAGTTACTGCCGGCGAGCAGGAGCCGTATCTCAAGCGCATGCAGTTTGATGTGATCTACTCCTTCTGAAGTCGCACTGGCGAATGACTTACAATCAGACCGTCGGTCGGTTTTTCTCTACCGGCCGACGGATCTGACTTGCCTGAAGCCGCATTCGACTCTGTTTCTCGAGGAAAATGTTGAAAACGATTACACGGAGAGGCTTTCTGACAGGAATTTCCGGCGGGATCGCGGCAGCCGCCCTGGTGCCGCGTTTCACATGGGCGGCCGAGCGTGGTGTGGAGGTCCCGGGCAAAGCTGGCATGATTGTGCGCTCGGCCCGCTTTCTCGATCTCGAGATGCCTGCGGAGTTTTTCAGTTCGTGGATCACTCCCGTGCCTCATTTCTTCGTGCGCAACCACATGCACGAGCCCAGCACGTTCGACGCCGACAACTGGAAGCTGAGCATCAGCGGGGAAGTGGAACGTCCGCTGAGCATAAGCCTGCGCGAGTTGGCGAAAGTGGATGCTCACACCATCACCAACACGCTGGAGTGCGCGGGAAATGGGCGGGGCTTCCAGCAACCCAAAGTTCCGGGTGTCCAGTGGCAGCGCGGCGCGGTGGGCACGGCACGTTTCACCGGCCCGCGCTTGCGCGACATCCTGCAGCGTGCAGGAATAAAGGCGAGTGGCAAGCACGTAATGTTTCGCGGCCTCGATGAAGTTCCTGGCAAGGTCCCGCCGTTCATTCGCAGCATCCCGATCGAGAAAGCGACCGATGCAGATACACTGATCGCCACCCATATGAACGGAGCTGTCCTGGCCCGGCATCATGGCTTTCCTGCGCGCGCTCTGGTGCCGGGATGGATTGGCGCCGCCTCCTGCAAGTGGCTGACCGAGATCAAGGTTCTGGACCAGGAATTTGATGGCAACTTCATGAAGCCGGGATACCGCATGCCCAATCAGTTGATTTCTCCGGGTGGCGAAGTGAATTCCGCGGATACCCACGCCATTACTTCTCTGGGCGTGAAATCCGTCATTGCCCAGCCCGGCGATGGTTCTTCCGTGAGCTCCCGTCCGCTGAGGATTCACGGGGCGGCGTGGGCAGGCGAAGCCGCTGTCGCGCGTCTCGAAATTTCTACAGACGGTGGAACGACTTGGCGCGACGCGCGCCTCGGCAGCCAGCAGGCGCGCTATGCCTGGCGGCTTTGGGATCATGTTTGGCGGCCTCAAGAGCCCGGTGAGTATACGATCATGTGCCGCGCCACTGACGACCAAGGACGCACCCAACCTCAGAGTGCCGCCTGGAATCCTAGTGGATATCTCTACAACGCAGTCGATCAGGTGAAAATTCATGTGCTCGCGTAACCGATTCCGGCCACGCGCCTGGGCCAGTGCAGTCGTGTGGCTGGCTTGTTCAACCTTGCTGCAGGCCCAGTCTCCAGAGCTGCCGACCGGCCCGGTTCAGGCCAAGGTACGCACTGCCTGTACGGAGTGCCACGATTCGCACATCATCGTGCAGCAGCGGTTGAGCAACAAAGCCTGGTCTCGGGAAGTTGACAAAATGATCAAGTGGGGCGCGGTGGTGGACTCCGTTGACCGCAATGCCTTCATTGACTATTTGAGTGTCAGCTTTCCTCCGGATAAGGCTCCCGAGCCAGGCGAGAGGGCTGGACCCGGCAAGAAGAAATGAAAACTTTCTGCCCGGCGATGTGACTTCAAGATCCTGCGCTGCCGTCTGCTAAACTGCCAGAGATTCGTGCACACTCCGTCCTGAACTGACGTAAAACGCTCTGCCGAAAAAGAGGCACTATTGAACGTTCTAGTGGTGGGAGGCGCAGGATACATCGGTAGTCACGCCGCACTGGCACTCAAGCGCCACGGCTACGAACCCGTCATCTATGACAATCTGGGTGCCGGCCACGCCGTCCTTGCCCAGGGCTTCGAGCTGATTGTGGGAGACATTTCGGACGCGGGCAAGCTGGCCCCGATCCTGGGCCGCGTTGATGCCGTCATGCACTTTGCCGCCCACGCCTACGTGGGCGAATCGGTGATCAACCCCCGAAAATATTTTCAGAACAACGTGCTCGATGGAGTCACCTTGCTGAACGCGGTACTCGACTCCAAAGTCCGCAAATTTATCTTTTCCTCCAGCTGCGCCGTGTACGGTGTCCCGGCAAAAGTGCCCATGACCGAAGACTTGCCGCGCGTCCCGGTCAATCCCTATGGCGTCACCAAGTTGATTTTCGAGCAGGCCCTCGAGGCTTACGGCCCCGCTTACGGCCTGGGCTACATGAATCTTCGTTACTTCAACGCGGCCGGGGCGGATGAATCCGGAACCATCGGCGAAATGCACACTCCTGAGACTCACCTCATACCCTCGGCTTTTGAGGCTATCCGCGGTCAGCGGCCAGCACTTGAGGTTTTCGGCGACAAATACCCCACTCCTGACGGCACCTGTGTGCGGGATTACATCCACGTAACCGATCTGGCCGAGGCGCACGTGCTGGCACTGGAGTATCTGGCAGGCGGGATCTCGCAGGCGGTCAATCTGGGAACTGGCCACGGCCATTCCGTTCGCGAGATTCTTTCCGCTATCAAGCGGGTGACCGGACGCGAGGTGCCCAGCCGCATGGCGCCGCCCCGCGCCGGAGACCCTCCGGAACTGGTCGCCGATCCGACCCGCGCAGAACACCTGCTGCATTGGAAAGCCAAGCGGTCGCTTGACGAAATCGTGGCCACGGCGTGGAAATGGGACGAACGTATGCGGATGGCGAAGAAGTGATCGTAGCGGGTGATCGCAAGCAGAAAAAGCAAAGCGCTATCGACCCAGCGTCCATGAGGCAGAAGGGCGCTACGATAGCGCTGCCTGTAATTGGCCCGAACTGAGGAAAGTCTAGGCCGAAGACTGCACCAATCCCAGTGCATAGTCAGGTACTCAAGACCGGCCGCAAGGGTTTTTGTGGCCCAGGCCTCATCTATCGGTTAAAGATTTCAGCCGTTTAGCCGCATTGCTTAATGCAGTTTCTAACCCCTGCAGATGCCGTTCCTCGGTCAGATAACTGATCACCATCATGCGCAGCACGCTCTGTCCCCGGACTTTCGTCTCCGAGATCCAGCGGCTCCCGTCGCGCGTAACTTCTTCGACGATAGCGTCGTGCTCGGCAGCCAGTGGCCGTGCCCTGTTCGAATCAAGCCGGAACGTGACGATCGGAAGCATCGGCGCCACGGCCAGCTCGAAATCTTCCGAAGCCGTGACCCATTCGGCAAAGCTCTTCGCGAGTCCTAGTTGGCGATCGATCAGGTCCTCATACGCCTGCCGCCCGTGTACCCGCAGGGTCAGCCAGAGTTTCAGGGAGTTCATGCGCCGCGTCCACTGCGTGCTGATGCGCGAATTGTCCGGCAACTGCGCCCCCGCCGCCTTCGGCATGTAAGGCGCGGCCACGGAAAACGCGCGCTCCAGAATCTCGGGACGGCTGGTCAGGATTACGCCGGCGGCAAACGGCATAGCCAGCCACTTGTGAGGATCGATGGTAAGCGAATCGGCCCGCTCGATGCCTTTCACCAGGTCGCGATGCCGATTGGAGAAGATCGCCACACCGCCGTAAGCGCCATCCACGTGCAACCACAACTGCTGCTGCCGGCACACTTCCGAGATGGCCATCAGATCATCCACGGTCCCGGAGTTCGTAGTTCCCGCAGTCGCCACTACGCAGAACGGCTTTCGCCCCGCAGCACGGTCGTCCGCTATCGCTTGCTCCAATTTTTGCGGATCGAGTTGCGCAGCCTCGTTCACCACAATCCGTCGCAGGGCTTTGCGTCCAATTCCCAACAGCCCAGCAGACTTGTCGAGCGAATGATGTGATTCCGCCGAAGCGTAGCAAACGGGCTGGCCGCCGATCGAAACTACGCCTTCTTCAATCACGTCGGGAAACTTGTACGCCAGCGCGAGAGCCAGGCCGCTGAAGTTGGCTTCGTTGCCTCCGCTGGTGAAAGTTCCGTTGAACTCGCCGGGCCAGCCCACACGCTCGCCGATCCAACGTACGGTCTCGAGTTCGATCTTCGACGCCAGTTGGGAACGCGCCAGGGTAGCAAGCTGTGGATTGAGCCCCGCCACCAACGCTTCGCCCAACACCCCCATATAAGTGGGTGTCGGGTTCATCAACCCGAAATAGTTAGCGCTGGGCACGTGGAAGCCTTTCTCCACCATCTCGCGATAGAGCTCGTCCAGCACTTTTTCTGCGTCCTGGCCGGTCTCCGGAAGCGCGTGGTGAAGCGGTCCATAGCACCGCTGCTCCAGCGGAAGCTGTACCGGACGATCCGGCAGGGAAGAATAGAAGGAGTCAATCTGGTCAATCAGGCGGTAACCCAGCCGCCGCCGGGTCTCGGAGTCGAAGTCGAAGCGCATACGCATTCGATTCTAGACGCAACGCGATGGACGTAGGAGACGAAAGAATTCTTCCCACGGTGATGGAAAATAACACTCAAGACAATTGTTATCGCGGCGGGGCGAAAAAATCTCGGCCATGAGGTGCGAGCTGGAAGGTTCAGGCGCCGAATCTCTCAGCCGCCCGAGCCCTCGCCTTGGCCGCCTCTTCCTCTCGGTTCTTCGCGGGTGCGGTCGTTTCGAGCGAATGCAGAAGACGAGTCGAGATGCCGGCGATTTCCTCGATTGCATCCAGGAACGCGGCTTCATTGGCCTTCGAAGGCTTG
>JAIQFF010000008.1 GCA_020073395.1 Terriglobia bacterium | reverse complement strand
TTCAATCTGAAATCTACAATCTGAAATCTGCAATGCCTAAACCCCTTTCATCGCCGGGTCCCAAATAAACTTGTGAATTTGTAGTCCTAGGCGCGCCGGCACCCCATCGGCCAGCATCCATTCCGCGAGTTCGCGCGGATCCAGCAGGCAACCGGAGGAATCGCGAGCGGCGCTGGCCTCCTTGGTGAAGGCAGGTGAGAATAGCACCGCCTTCACCCGCCCGTCCAGATTGTGACGTGCCACAAAGTCACGAGCAAATTCGTAGTCGCCGCGATCACTCAGCACAAATTTGACCTCGTCCTCCAAATTCAGGCAGTCCAGGTTCTCCATGTGAAAAGTGTCAGGCTCGCCCGAGTTCGGGCACTTTACATCCACGATTTTGAAAACCCGCCGGGGCACGCGCGCCAGCGGACGCTCGCCGCTGGTCTCGAGCAAAACGGTGTAGCCCGCGTCCAAAAGATGCTGCATCAGCGGGACCACTTCGCGCTCCTGCAGCATAGGCTCGCCGCCGGTGATTTCCACCAACCCGCCACCGGGACTCAAGTTCTCCACTACTTCGATCACTTCTTCCATGGTGCGGCGCTGGCCGCCGATGAAAGTGTATTCGCTATCGCACCAGGAACAACGCAGGTTGCAGCCCGTAAGCCGAACAAAAACGCAAGCCAGTCCGGCGTGGGTGGATTCACCCTGAATCGATTTGTAGATTTCGGTGATCTGCATGAAGAGCGGCTTCTAGCTACTGGCTACTAGCTTTGCATTGTCATCCTGAGCGAAAGCAATCCATTCGCTTGCGAATGGATTGGTGGAGTCGAAGGACCCCTATAGCAAAACCGCGGCCCGCGATCGCAGGGTTGCTTGCTCTTTCCCGCGAACCACACTATTCCGAGTAAGTCGCTGTCGTCACATCAGTTTCAAACACCGTTACATTCTTCACTCGTACTCGTCCCTGGGTCACGCGATCCAAATTCACGTTGGTTTCGTCGAAAAAATATTTGGCCAGATTCTCAGCCGAAGGATTCAACACCTTGAAAGGTTCGAGATCGTTGATCATCTGGTGGTCCAGCCGGTCGATGATAGGTTTCATCGCTTCCTTCAATTCCCTGAAATCGAGCAACAGCCCGGCCTTGTCCAGTTCCTTGCCGGCCAGAGTCACCCGCACCTTGTAGTTGTGCCCATGCGGGTTCTCGCACTTACCCTTGTAATTACGGAGGTAGTGCCCCGCGGCAAATGAATCTTCGACTGTGACCTCGAACATGAACCCTCTCTGAACTTGTATTTTACCCCCATGCAGGTGTGGGGCGGACACTCTTGTCAGCCGCCTTTGACTTGGCCTTTGATTTCGGCCTTTGACTTTGGTCTTTGACTTTGGTCTCTGGTCTCGGCCCTTGACCTTGACTTGACCTCCGACCCTGGCCTAAGCGCTCTTGATCGCCAACCGCAATCCACCAGGTCCTGAACCGAATATCAAAGTCAAAGGCGGCGGACAAGAGTGTCCGCCCCACACGGGCCGGCACCGAAGAACTCTTCCACCTGCTTCAGGTCGGTGGTCCGCCGATAAGGCGGCAAGCTTTCCACGAACACCTTGCCGTACTGCTTCTTCAAAATACGGTTGTCCAGCAGCACCAGCAAACCGCGATCATGCAGTGAACGGATCAGGCGCCCAAAGCCCTGTTTCAGCGTGATCACGGCTGCCGGCACCTGGTACTGGAAGAATGCGTTTCCACCCTCGGCGTCGATCGCCTTGACCCGCGCCGCCACCACTGGATCGCTGGGGACGGCGAACGGCAGGCGGTCGATGATCACGCAACTCAGCTGCTCTCCCTGCACGTCCACGCCCTGCCAGAACGACGAGGTGGCGAACAATACGGCATTCGGCGTCAGCCGGAATTCCTCGAGCAGCGCGGTTTTGGGGGCGTCCCCCTGCAACAGCATGGGGAAATCCAGTTCTCCCAGCAGGCGCTGGTACACATCGTTCATCTGGGCATAGCTGGTGAACAGGACGAAGGCGCGTCCTCGCGTAATTTCCAGCAGGCGCCGGATGCGGTCGGCCGCTTTGGCCGCAAATTGCGGGGTGCGAGGATCGGGAAGGTCGGCCGGAGCGTAGAACAGCGCCTGATTTTCATAATCGAAATGCGACGGCAGCACACTTTCGCGGGCGTGTTCCAGCCCAAGCCGCTGGCGCATGTACTCGAAGCTGCCACCTACGGCCAGGGTCGCCGAAGTCAGCACCGCGCATTCCAGCTTGTCGAAGAGGCAACTCTTCAGGATCGGAGCCACATCGATGGGAGTAGCTTGTAAGAAAACATACTGCTTGTCCCGTCCGCCACGCCGGCGCTCGATCCAGAAAACCGTGTTGCGGTCCTCGGACTCCATCAGGAAGCCGAGCTGCACCTGCAACTCCTGCGCGCGCCGGGCGAAGTTGAAGACCTCCTCCGGCTTGGACGGCAGGTTCTCCAGCTCCGAACCGAGGCGGGTGAGCGATTGCTGCAGCCCGAGGAACTCGTCGCCATTTTCTTCCATGAACTCGCGCCGGTTTTCGAAGGCGAAGCGGCCGTCGCCCTGGGGTAACAGCGCGAAGAAGAACATGGCCCGCTCGCGCACGCTCTTCAGCGCCCCTGAAAGCGACGCCGACAGCATGTGGTTGCGTTGCAGCGAGACTTCGACATCCCGGCACAGTTCTTCGAAACGCCCGTTGCTTACCGAAACTCCGAAATAACTTCCAGCTATGTCTTCCAGTTCATGGGCTTCGTCGAAGATTACGGCGCCCGCCTCCGGCAGGATTCCGGCATCGGGCGCATACTCTGCCTGCTGCTTGATCGACAAGTCGGCAAAAAACAGGTGATGGTTCACGATGATGATATCGCTCTCCATCGCCTTGCGATGCATTTCGGTGATGAAGCAGCGGTCCCAGGCGCTGCATTTCTGTCCCAGGCAGGTATCGGCACGAGCGTCGATCTTGTGCCAGAGCGCGCTGGCCTCCGGAAGCGAAGCCAGCTCGGCCCGGTCCCCGGTCTGCGTGACTTTCTCCCAGGCGGCGATGGCGCGGTAGTGTTCGATCTCCTCCAGACCACTGAGCACGGGCTGGTCGGTCAAGTCGTAAAGCTTCTTGCGGCACAGATAGTTGTTGCGCCCCTTCATGTAACAGGCGTTCAGCTTGCCTTCGCCACCGGGAAAAAGCGCAAGTTCGAGAAAAGGAATATCTTTCTGGAAGAGCTGTTCCTGCAGATTCTTGGTGCCGGTAGAAATGATGACGCGCTTGCCGGAACAAATGACGGGCACCAGGTAGGCCAGGGTCTTGCCTGTGCCGGTGCCGGCTTCGACGATCAAGTGACGCTTCTCTTCCAGCGCCTGTTCGACCGATTGCGCCATCTGCAATTGTCCCCGGCGGAATTCGTAGGCGGGATGCGTGCGCGAAAGCACTCCGCCCGGAGCAAAGAACTGGTAGAGCGAAACGTCGCGTTTCCTGGTGTCGGGAACGGGCTGGGAGCTGGGAGGCACAGAGTCACTATAATAAGCGTTTGCGTGGCAATAGCCCATGTGGGGCGGAGACTCCTGTCCGCCGCTTTTGACTTTGATCTTTTGTCATGCGGTTTAAGATTGAGGTTGCTGTCACAAAGTCGCTAAGTCCACGTCAAAGCGGCGGACAGGAGAGTCCGCCCACACTCGATTCTTATGACCCATCCAACTTTGACCTCACCATCGGCTGCGGCCGCTGCCGGCATGCCTACCGTCGCCATCGTGGGGCGCCCCAACGTCGGCAAGTCCACGCTGTTCAACCGGCTGGTGGGCTCGCGGCGCGCCATTGTTGGCGATGAGCCCGGCATCACACGCGACCGTCTGTATGGCGAGGCGGAGTGGCGCGGACGCCACCTGCGCATCGTGGATACGGGCGGCATTCTTCCTGAAGATAAAGATTTCATTCCGGCCGAAATTTTCCGCCAGGCCAAGGTTGCCCTCGAGGAGGCCGACGCAGTAATCATGGTGGTGGACGGCCGCACGGAAATGGCGGCGCCCGATATTGAGCTGGCCCGCCAGTTGATCCGCTCCGGCAAGCCGCTCTTCCTCGCGGTCAACAAAGTTGATACCGAAAAGCAGCAGAGTCTCACGGACGAGTTCCATCGTCTCGGAATCCGCAAGCTGTTCCCTATTTCCGCCGAAAACGCTCGCGGGTTGGATGACCTGCTGGATGCCATCCTGGAGATTCTGCCGCCGCACAATCAATTAACCACTGAGGACACCGAGGACGCAGAGGAAACCCCGGAAGATCAAGCCCAGACTCATGAAACCAAAGTTGCGATCATCGGGCATCCCAACGTGGGCAAGTCCACCTTGCTGAACCGCCTGACCGGAGCCGAACGTTCGATTGTCTCGCCCATTCCCGGAACCACGCGTGACGCCGTCGATGAGATCGTCGAGCACAACGGCAAACGCTTCCGCTTCATCGATACCGCCGGCATCCGCCGCAAGGGCAAAACCCACCTAATGGCGGAAAAGCTCTCCGTCGTGATGGCGCGCAAGCACTTGGAAGCCGCCGACATTGCTCTACTGGTGATTGACGCCACCGAAGGCGTGAGCCAGCTCGACGCTGCCATCGCCGGATACGCCCACGAGAGCGGCCGGTCCATGATCATCATCGTGAACAAATGGGACCTCGTCCTCAGCGGCAAGGAACGAACCGGCCGACAGACGAAGGCGTCGCGCATGCAGGAGAACAAGCGGCCGGCAGATCGCGCGGCCTACGAAGAAAGACTGCGCCACGCGCTGAAATTTCTCAGCTACGCTCCCATACTGTTCGTCTCGGCCTCAAGCGGCAAAGGCACCGAGAAAATATTCCCGACTCTGGAAACAGTGGCCAGCGAGCGCCGCAAGCGCATCGGAACCGGCGAGATGAATCGCTTTCTCAAACATGTCGATTTCGAACGCGCCTCGGTCCCAGCGCGACAGCAGGTGCGGATTTACTACATGACCCAGGCCGCGGTCGGCCCGCCGACTTTCGTCATTTTCACCGACCGCAAAGTGAAGTTGCACTTTGCCTACCAGCGCTTTCTGGAAAACCAGATTCGCAATGCGTTCGGATTCGTAGGTACGCCGATCTGGATCAAGAACCGGGCACGGGACTAGATCGCCGTCAATCTGCGGTTCACGCCAACTATTCGAGATCTTTGGTCAGCAATGCCACCCGGTTGATTCCAGCGTTGTGGGCTTCGGCCACGACTTGCGCCACGTACTCGAAGTCAAGGCTTTCATCCCCTTTTACGTACACGACTTTCTCCGCGCGTCCCAGGAAGATGCGTTCCAGGTCCGACTCCAACCGCTCCCAAGGTACGGTTTCCTGATTAATTTTGAGCAGGGGGACCCGATTCTGCGCGTCCCAGATGACTTGAATCACAACGGTGCGCTCGTTCCGGTGAGGTTGATCTGCGGTCGCCGGTTGAGGAAGAAGGGCGTCGACTTTGTACTCCTTCGTCGTGGCCACGATCACCATGAAGACAATGATCAGTACCAGAAGAATGTCGATCAGCGGAGTGACATTCATCTCGGGCCGGGACGGACCACCGCCTGCCGTTGAGAATCCCATACGGATATGCTCCTCTCAGGCACGCGCGTGCTCTGAGAAGATTAGACACTCCGTATGGGTTCGGAGTTCCCCAGCGAGCGTTTCAGTTTCGGATCTGGCGCTACCCGATGGGCTCAGGCGGCGGAAGCACGGGCGGCAGATCGGGTGGAGACGTCGGCAGCACAGGTGGCGGCGCAGGATGCAACAGTGCGTCCAGCGCGGGATAGCGCGAAGCGAAGAAATACAAAGAATAAGCTGGGAAAAACACCACGGCCGGCACCGAGACCAGTGACATCACGTAGAGCAGAGCGAAAATCAGAATCGTTCCCGCCACCACCGCAAGCGTGATGGTGTAAAGGTTCCACGTCAATCCTACCGCCATGCCCCCGATTACGGCCACGGCGCCCAATCCTCCGATCGGAATAAGAAGCAGCAGGACGACAATGGCTGACACGACGCCAAGAACGATCGCGGCGCCGATCGCCATCACGATCTTCATTCCAATGTAGGCGGCATAGCCGCCGATCTCGTTTTTGATCTGTGGCCACAACCGCCGCCAGCCCTCAATCGCGCTAATTTCCTCCAGCGCCATTTGTGGGACAACAAAATCCTTGGTCATCACGTGGACCACCAACTGCGTCACAATGAAAAGCAAGAAAACAAAAAACAGTATCATGCCGCCCAGAATCAGCGGGATCATGTGCTCCTTAGGGTCTCTGAGCCAGCCCACCAGAAAAGCGAAACCCGCAGGGATCCCGACGAGAATGGTGAAACATACGATCGAAACCAGGGCCAGCAGAATCTGCCAGACAAAAAGACGCCATCCCGGGCCTTGTCGCCGTGCCCAACTGGGCCAGATCCAGCACTCCCTGGTCACAACGCTGTCGAAGAGCACGAAGCGCATCACGCTGTTCACGTAGAGGAACAGAATGAACAGCACGAACCCGGCGACGATGAGCACCGCAATCAGCGAAGCCGTGAGCGCGGGATTAATCCCGGCCAGACCGGACTCCAGAAAACGCTGTGAACTGTTGGGGTGCGGAATCTGGAACCTGCCAGGATTACAACCTCCCCCGCCCGAACTCATTTCGCCTGCCAGCAGACCCACCAGCGCCAGTTTGGCCCACTGGCTGGCCCGGAACGGCCGCACCAATTGCTGCCGGGCATGCTCAAAGGCCGGAGTAATTGCATCCACGGCGGAAATCGGCAAGGCGCACCTCAGAAGATCGCGGTTCGCGCAAAGTTACTGCGAAGTGGGAGTTGGGTCAATGGGATTTCTTGGTACTCAGGAAATTGCAGATTTCAAATTGTAGATTTCAGACTAACAATCCCGCACCTCAAACGCCAGAGTAAACGAGCGGTTTTCAATCTGAAATCTACAATCTAGAATCTGCAATCTCCTGCCTTCACTCATACCTCAGCGCTTCCACGGGATCGAGCTTCGAGGCGCGTAGCGCCGGCACCAGTCCGCTGACGACTCCCACGGCCAGCAGAACGAGCGTGGACAGCATGACCGTGGCCAGGGAGATCTGCAGATGGATGTCGGCCGTGCCGGAATCGTCTTCAAACAACGGCCCCATCAGAGGCAACGTGCCTACGGCGGCGGCAATCGCGTAGGAGAGCAAAACACCTGCGGCCCCGCCCAGCAACATGATGAGCAGGGTTTCCGCCAGGAACTGCAGTTTAATCTGCCACTTCTTCGCGCCCAGCGCCCGCCGCAGTCCGATTTCGCGGATACGTTCATCCACCGAAACCAGCATGATATTCATCACCCCGACACCGCCAATACCCAGGGTCAGCGTGCCCACGAATGTGAGCAGCACCTGTAGCCCGATGGTGAGGCCGTCGATGATCGGACGGAATTCGTCGCGCCCGAACATCTGAAAGGCCTTCTTGTCGGTGGGAGAAAACTGTTGGCGCGCCGCAATCGCGGCCAGCACCTGGGCCTCGGCTTTCCTCTCAAACTGGGGCGCCACCGGCTCGAAGACCATCACGGCGGCGTACTTCGTATTCCAAATGTCACCGGCGGCGCTGTAGGGGATCCAGGCGGAATCGTCGTCGCTGGAGAAATAGTTGCTCAACTGAATCTTGCGGGCCATTACGCCGATTACGGTGAAATGCACGCCACCGATCTGCACCGTCTCGCCTACCGCCGGCCGGCCGCTAAACAACTGCTCGCGAACTCTCCCCCCCAGAAACACTACGCGCCGCCGTTCCAATTCGTCTCCGGCAGAAATCCAGCGCCCTTCAGACGGAACTTCGTTGCGCATCTCCCCATATTCGGGGCAAACGCCGCGTATCGCGGCCGTGCCTACCATCCGCTCACCATAGCTGATGCCAGGGCGATTCACGGTTTCCAGGCAAGCGTGTTTCACCAGAGGAGCCGTTTCCTTGACAATGTCGAGGTCAGCCTGTTCCAGCAGCACTTTCTTGCCGGCACGCTGTCCGCCGGGTTGCTCGCTGGTTTGTTGCGGCCAGCAGATGACGACGCTTTTGCCGAAAGCGTCAAACCCATTCACCAGGATGTGGCGGAAACTGCTGCCGTAAGCGATCAGCAGAGTAACGGTGGCAATCCCCCAGACAATGCCAAGCATGGTCAGCAGGCTTCGGGTGTAGTTGCGCCGGAGGGCCACCCAGGCTTCGAGAATGATTTCAGTCAGCATTGTTGGAACCACCATTGCCCGTGTGGGGACGGGTCTCCGACTCGTCCAAGCCAGCGCAGCTCGGCAGCGGTCTTAAGCTGCCTCTGCCGCGCAAGCGCGGCCTGTCCGGCTCAAAGAGCCGGACCCACACAACCCCTATCCTCCCGCCTCATACCGCAACGCTTCTATGGGATCAATCGACGCGGCCCTGCGCGCCGGATACAACGCCGAGAAGATCGCGATGATGCCCAGCAGCGCACATGCCGTCACGCCGGATTGCCACGTTGCCACCAGCCCGGCGAAGAAGTCCGGCATGGGAAGCAGGTTCACCAGGAAGCAAATGCCGTACGCGATTCCCATTCCGAGGGCCCCGCTGACAAACGCTATCAGCAGCGCTTCGATAAAAAACTGTTTGAGGATGGTGCGGGCCGGGGCACCCAACGCCTTGCGCACGCCGATTTCGCGCGTCCTCTCCCGCACCGCCACCATCATCACGTTCATCACTCCCAGGCCGCCGAGAAATAATGTCACGATGCCGACCGCGCCCAGAAAATATTTCATGCCGTTGGTCATCTGCTGGAAAGCCTTGGCTTCCTGCACCGTGTCCCAGATGGGACAGGCTTCCTTGTCGTGCGGATCGAAGTTGTGCATCCGCCCCAGCACGGTCTGGACTTCGCGTTTACAAGCCTCATGCTGTCCCACCGATCGCGGCGTGACCAACAACTGATCAAAAGTTGTCGATGTACCGGGAGGCTTGTCGGGAAAATCGCGCCGCATGGCCGCGAATGGAATAAATATCTTGTTAACGTCCCAACCGTCGTAACTGGAATCCTGCTTCTTGACCGCCATCACGCCGATGACTTTGTAGGGAAATGCATTCAGATAAACATCCTCACCCACGGGATTGCGGCCGGGGAAAAGCTGTTTGGCTGCATCACTGCCGAGGAAGGCCACGCGACGAGCCTCCTTCTGATCGTCCCAGTTGTAGAAACGGCCTAAGCCCACATCCAGGCTGCGAATGTATCCAAACGGGGGGTGAGATCCGGTGACGGTAAACGCGGCATTGTTGTAATTGCTGTGGGCACGGACGTCCCCTTGCTCCAGCTCAGGAATGGCGTATTCGCAATCCGGCGCTTCGGCCTGCACCGCCACCACGTCCGAGTCCTCCCAGTGCAGAGCACGCCCGGCACGAGTCCCGCCGGCCTGCATGCTGGTGCGTCCGTGAAAAACGATCAGAATATCCTTGCCCAGGTTACGGGCCTGCTCTGCCTGTCCTTTGCGCAATCCTTCGCCGGCCGCCACCATCAGGACGATGGACACGATTCCCCATGCAATTCCGAACATGGTCAGAAACGTGCGCAGCTTGTGGGACCAAAGTGTGCGCAACACATCGCCGATGAGATCGCGGAGCACCATTGTTGTATGGACGCAGGGGCCGCCCGAACGTGAGCCGGACAGGGGCAGAAACCCCTCACTCTTTTATACGAATCTGAACCTGATTTTGTTTCAACGGACTGTCCAGGGAGAAAGAGTGTGGGACGGACACTCTTCTCCGTCGCTTTTGAAGTTGATTTTCTTTGGAGGATATCGGCAGCTGCCAGATCACGGAGGCCTTGAACTTGTGGAAGAACCTAAGTCAAAGGGGACGGACAAGCTTGCTTTGAGCGAAGTCGGGAGTGTCCGTCCCACACTGCTCCAGCCACGTATCAAAATGTTCTAACGCCAGCTCACACTGCTGCCGGTGTCGGAGCTGCCGGTCGCGAATCCTGGATTCCAGCGGTGGCAACAGGTCGAAAGTGATGTTCGCCGGCTGGAAGTTTCTCGGATCGGCGTGGGTCACATAATGGGTCAGCGAGCCGAAGGCCGTCGGCCGCGGCGGGCACACTGGATCCGCTCCCCTGGCCAAAGCCGCGGCGTGAATACCCGCCATCAAACCGGTCGCGATGGATTCAACATATCCCTCCACCCCACAAATCTGGCCGGCGAAGAACACCGCCGGATGCTTCTTCATCTGCAGCGACTCGGACAATAGAGTCGGCGCGTTGATGTAGGTGTTGCGATGAATCTGCCCGTAACGCAGGAAGCGTGCATTTTCCAGGCCCGGTATCAAGCGCAACACGCGCGCCTGGTCCCCGAATTTAAGGTGATTCTGGAAGCCCACCAGATTGTAAGAATCAGCCCGCAGGTTTTCCTGGCGGAGCTGCACCGCAGCGTAGGGAATCCGACCGGTACGGGGGTCCTTCAATCCCACCGGCTTCATGGGACCGAAGCGCAGGGTGTCGCGGCCGCGGCGGGCAATTTCTTCGATGGGCAGGCAGCCCTCAAAGTAGTTCAGTTTCTCCCAGTCGCGCTCTTCGACCGATTGACCAGAAATCAACGCATCGCAGAAGCGGTCATACTCCTCTTTGGACATGGGACAGTTGATGTAGTCGGCCGTGCCTTTGTCGTAACGCGCCGCCAGGTACACCTTGGACATGTCGATGGAATCGGCTTCGATAATCGGACTGATCGAATCGTAGAAATACAGGTGAGTCGAACCGCTCAGCCGGGCGATTTCCAGTGACAGAGCGTCGGAGGTCAGAGGGCCTGTGGCGATAATCGTGATCTGATCTTCATTGCTCTTATCAACATTAATCTGCGTAACTTCTTCGCGCCGGACCGTAATCAGCGGCTCTCGCGAGAGTGCATCCGTGACTCGAGCGGCGAAGGTCGCGCGGTCAACCGCCAGCGCATGGCCGGCAGGCACGGCGCACTCACGTGCGATCTCGAGCAGCCGCGATCCCGCCCGCCGCATTTCTTCTTTCAGCAACCAGGGCGCCGTGTTCTCGCTTTCAGATTTCAGGGAGTTTGAGCAGACCAATTCCGCGAAGTCTGCCGTCTGATGTGCAGGGGTCGAGCGCACAGGGCGCATCTCCCAGAGTTCCACCGCGACCCCGCGCCGCGCGCACTGCCACGCCGCTTCCGATCCCGCCAAGCCGGCGCCTATGACTTTCACGGCTGTCGTCATCGCGCTCCGCCGGCCACATGCTCCAGCGCGTCTCCGTCCAGGCTCACAGTTTTCCAGTCGTCCAGAAAAGTGGCGCCCAGGTCCTTATAGAACTGGATTGCCGGAGTATTCCAGTCCAGTACCTGCCACCGCACGCCAAAGCAATTCTGCTCTCTCGCCACCGACGCCACGCGGGCCAGCAGGGCCTTGCCAATTCCCTTTCCCCGATACTGGTCGCGAACGTAGATGTCCTCAAGAAAGAGTCCTGCTCGGCCCTCAAAGCTGGAGTAGTAGTCGAAGAAAAGCGCATAGCCGGCGGCTTGGCCTTCCCACTCCGCCATCACCACGCGGAATTTGGGAAACTCACCAAAGCCGTCGCGCAACAGTCCGGCTTCGCTCGCCGCCACCGGGAGACGCTCGAATTCGGCAAACTCATGAATAAGCGTTTTGAGCGTGGGCACATCGCTGGCATGGGCAGGGCGAATTGAAAGCATCGGCAAGTTCCTTCTGGCACGCAACGTCCCGGGGCTGTGCTCTATTATGCGGACGTCGATTCTCAGGGTCTCACGGATAGATCTTTCAGATTTTAAGGCCTTATCAGTGCAGATCCATGAAAATCCGCAGCCCGTTCTCTGGCCTCTACAAGATCACTCTTTCATCTCCCACTCTGCGCGTCACGTGCTCACGGTCCAGGTACTCCAGCAGCGGAATGGCATATTTCCGGGTTACTCCGGTCATATCTTTGAAACGGGCTACGTCGATCTTCGGCGACTTTGTCTTTTCTGACGACATGCGCATGCGCAAATTCAGCAGCGCGTCGCGATGAAAGACCAGGTCTTCAGAGACCTTCACCAGGACTTTGTCGCGCAGCAGCAAGGTGACGATTTTTTGGGCGCGGGCTTTGTCCACTTTGAGTCCGGTCAGCACATCTTTCAGCGCCGGGACTTTCAGGCCGGCAGAAGCGAATGCGTGCTCAATGATTTTGTGGGATTCCGCTTCTTCGTCCTGCATGACCACACCCTGTCCCGGGAGATGGACGACCTCTCCGGCAACCTCCAGCTTCCTCTCGCGGACCAGCGTGTCCAGGGCGACGGTGAACACCTGGCCGGACGCCTCAGCCTGGTCGCGCAGTTCTTCCTTGCTGATTCCCGCGACCAGCGGATTTTTCTTGTGAAAGCCGGCGACCGCGTTGATGATCAACGATTTCAATTCCTCCAGCGCCGGCTGATGCACAAGCAGGTCGCCGAATCGAGAAACCTCGGCGGGCCGCGCAAAAGTGGACAAATACGCTTCAATCGCCTGCCTGGACCATCCGGTTTCCGCAATCAGTTCTGTAATCGTGATTCCGATCCGACTTCGTCGCGCGAGGCGGGCGCGCAAAATCGATAGCGCATCGCCCTCTGCCAGGGTTTGCAGGAACGCCTCGATCCCAGGCATTCGAGAAATCGGCGTCGCGTCGAGCACCACGCCTCCGCCGATGGTCACGACTGGCGAGAACTGTCGCATGATGAAGCGGTCTCCCGGCAACAGCAGCGTGGGTTCGGCCAGGCGTAACTGGGCGAATGCATTTTCTCCCGGCGAAACTTGCTTTTGGCCAGATCTCTGGCCAACGAGCACGACGGTGGCGATGGTTTCAAAAGTGAACGCATGCAGGTGGACCCGTGCCCTGTCCTTCAATGGCTTTGCCGAAGGAAGCAACGCCAGCGACACATCCGCACGAGAGCTGGAGTGAAACGTCGAGGGCGGCGCCAGCACCATACCGCGCGTCATCTCTTGCGTGCTGACCCCGGTCAAATTCAAGGCCGTGCGCTGACCGGCCACCGCCAAGTCCGCGCTTTGTCCATGCACCTGTACTCCGCGGATTCGCACCCGCCGGCCTGAGGGAAAAACTTCCAGCTCATCCTCTTTGCGAATTGTGCCCGAGACCAGAGTGCCCGTCACCACCGCGCCGAAGCCTTTCATGGTGAATACGCGGTCAATGGGCAGGCGGGCCAGCGCGGAAGAATCTCGCGCGGGAATCTCGGCGACGGACTTTACCAGTGCCTGCCGCAGCTCATCGATACCCGCTCCGGTCAGCGAACTGACGGCGATGACGGAGGAATGCCCCGGATCGAGAAACGAATCGCGCAAAAATTCCTCGACCTCGAGCTTCACCACATCCAAAGTCTCGCGGTCCACCAAATCAGACTTGGTCAGCACGGCAATCCCCCGGCGTACCGAAAGTAGACGGCAGATGTCAAAATGCTCGCGCGTCTGCGGCTTGATCGATTCATCGGCGGCGATCACCAGCAGGACCAGATCGATTCCACCCACCCCAGCCAGCATGTTGCGAACGAAGCGTTCGTGCCCGGGAACATCCACAAAACCCAGGCGCAATATCTCACCGCCGGGCAGGGGCAATTCCAGGTGGGCAAATCCGATATCAATAGTGATGCCGCGGCGCTTTTCTTCCTCCAGGCGATCGGCGTCAATGCCAGTAAGGGCCTTTACCAGCGCGGTCTTGCCGTGGTCGATGTGTCCTGCGGTGCCGACGATGACGGACTTCATTCGGGACAGTATAGAGTAGCGCCGGCCTCCAGCGACCCGATGGGTGGGCGGGACGCCCACCCGACAGCCGGCCGGACGCCGGCGCTCCCTTGCATCAACCGATGCGATGCAAGCCTTTTCGATTCGGGAGTAGATCTGGAAACACCCTTTCCTCATCTCGCTCTAGATGCGACAATACAATTTCCCCATATGAGCCCTTCTTCAGCGCTGGTTATCACCCCCGAGATCATCCGGGAGCACGGCCTCACTCCCGGCGAATTCGAAAAGATCAAACAACTACTGGGTGGACGCGAGCCGACCATCACCGAGTTGGGCATTTTTAGCGTGATGTGGAGCGAGCATTGCTCCTACAAATCTTCGCGCGTGCACTTGAAGCGGCTGCCCACGCGCAGTCGGCTGGTAGTGCAGGGTCCAGGAGAGAACGCGGGCATCATCGACATCGGCGATGGCTGGGCCTGCGCCTTCAAGATCGAGTCTCACAATCATCCGTCGTTTATCGAGCCCTTTCAGGGCGCGGCTACCGGCGTGGGCGGCATCCTGCGCGACATTTTCACCATGGGCGCGCGGCCCGTGGCGGTAATGGACTCGCTGCGCTTCGGTCCGATTCAAGCTGGTGGTGTGGGGCGGGCGCCCTCGCCCGCCAGCGTTGGCGCCAGCACGAGTGGGACGCTCGCGCCCACATCGAGGCAGGAAATTCATAAAAATCAATCTGTGCTTGAGGGCGTGGTCAGCGGAATCGCCTCCTATGGAAATTGTTTCGGCGTAGCCAATCTGGGGGGAGAAACCAAGTTTGAGCCTTGCTACTCCGGCAATCCGCTAGTCAATGCTTTCGCTTTGGGATTGGTACGGCGTGACCAGATCTTCTATGCCAAAGCCTCGGGCGAAGGCAATCCTGTGATTTACGTCGGATCAAAAACCGGGCGCGACGGCATTCATGGCGCCACCATGGCCAGCGAGGAATTCAGCGCAGCCTCCGAGGCCAAGCGGCCCAACGTGCAGGTAGGCGATCCTTTTCTCGAAAAGCTCTTGCTCGAGGCATGCCTGGAGGCCATGCAGACCGGCGCCATCGTCGGCATACAGGACATGGGCGCGGCAGGACTGACCTGCTCCACCTGCGAGATGGGCGCGCGCGGCCATGTGGGAACCGAAATCGAGCTCGATCTCGTGCCCCAGCGCGAAACCGGCATGACCGCATACGAGATCATGCTGAGCGAATCACAGGAACGCATGCTGCTGGTAGCACAAAAAGGCCGCGAGCAGGAAGTGTTTAGTGTCTTCGAAAAATGGGGACTGGACGCAGTCGAGGTGGGCCGCGTCACTACAGACGGCAGGATGCGTGTCCTGCAACACGGGGAAGTTGTTGCCGACATTCCCAACCAGGCGCTCACCGACGATGCACCGGTGTACAAGCGTCCCGTGCAGCGTTGGGAGCCGCCGGTCCCGCGCGAAATGCCCGAGCACGTCAAGCTTGCAGAAAATTCCGATCTGACTGCCAATCTCAAGCGTCTGTTGGCCAGCCCCAACATCTGCAGCAAGCGCTGGATCTGGCAGCAGTACGATCATATGGTGCAGACCAACACCGTCGAGGGTCCGGGTGCCGGCGACGCCGGAGTGATCCGTATTAAGGGCTCACGGCGCGGGCTGGCCATGGCGCTCGATGGCAACGGGCGCTGGTGCTACCTCGACCCGCGGCTGGGCGCGATGCACGCTGTGGCAGAGGCCGCGCGCAACGTGGCTTGCGCTGGCGCAACTCCAATCGGCGGCACCAACTGCCTGAACTTTGGCAATCCCGAAAAACCACACATCATGTGGCAGTTTTCGCAGGTGGTTGACGGCATCACCAAGGCCTGCGAGGAACTGGAAATTCCCATCACCGGGGGCAATGTCAGCTTTTACAACGAAACTTTGGGCGAAGGGATTTATCCCACGCCGGTATTGGGCGTCGTCGGCGTTTTCGAGGATGTGCATCAGGCGGTGCGTCCGGATTTTCGCGACCTGGGGCGTGCTATCGTTCTGCTGCGAGGCACGGAACCGGGCGACGCGACCGACGCCGAATCAGCATTTGGATCGTCGGAGTATGCCAAGGAAGTTCTAGGCGCGGTATGGGGCTATCCTCCCGAGTTGGAGCTGGAGAAAGAGGCAGCGTTGCAGAAGGCGCTGGTGGAAATAGCTCAAATCGAAATTGTGGATTCAGCCCATGACTGCTCTGACGGCGGAATCGCCGTGGCGCTCGTCGAGTCGGGTCTGGCTAAAGGCATTGGAATGAATGTCGATCTGACGTCTGTGGGGTTGCCGCCGGAGTTTGTTCTCTTCGGTGAGGACGCGAGCCGGGTTGTCATCTCTTGCGACCGCGAGAACTTCGGCAGAATCCAACAAGTGGCGTTAAAATACGGTATCGCGGCAGAATTGATTGGAGAGACGGCGGCGGAGCGAGTTGAAGTTAGGCTCGACGGCCGGGTGGTGGTGTCAGCGGCGGTTGCGGAATTGCGTGATGTGTATGAAGGCGCTCTGGAAAAGGCGCTACGTACGGAACCAGCGGCGGTTGCGGCGGATTGAAGAACGGCCGAGCTTTGCTCGGATGGGCGGGTGAGGGCACCCGCCCCTACGTGGGCGGTAGCGGGTGGCTGACAGCTGAGGGCTGATAAATGTTGGACAAATTCCATGACGAATGCGGAGTGGCGGCCATCTACGCCCACCCTGAGGCGGAGAAACTGGCTTACCTTGGGCTGCATGCGCTGCAACACCGCGGGCAGGAATCTGCGGGCATCGTCACTTCCAACGGCCTGACCTTGCGCGCCCATCGTGCCATGGGATTGGTGGCCGACATCTTTACCGAGGACGTTTTGTCCCCTCTCCACGGCTCGCTCGCCATCGGGCACACGCGTTACTCCACCGCAGGCGATTCGGCGCTCTTCAACGCTCAGCCCATCATGGTGCAATCGAACAAAGGCATGATTGCGCTGGCCCACAACGGCAACCTGGTGAACGCGCAGGAAATACGGCATCGCCTGGAGGCCCAGGGCTCGATCTTCCAGACCAACAGCGACACTGAAGTCATCGTCCACCTGATCGCGCTCTCCAAAGAACAGACTCTGCCGGATGCAATGGCCGATGCGCTGCGACGTGTCGAAGGCGCGTTTTCACTGGTCATGCTCAGTTCGGACCGGGTCTTTGCCGCCCGCGATCCCCGCGGGTTCCGTCCCCTGGCCATGGGAAGAATTCCCCGCCTGGAAGGACAGCGGCAGGACACCATCGTGTTTGCCTCCGAGACTTGCGCATTTGATCTGATCGGCGCCACCTACGAACGCGAAGTCAAGCCGGGCGAGTTGGTGATCGTAGGACCCGAAGGCATCACTTCGCGCTTCTACTCTCCGGTGGCGGCGCAGTCGAGTTGTATTTTCGAGCACGTGTACTTCTCGCGGCCCGACAGCATGGTGTTCGGTCGCGCGGTGCAAGCCAGCCGCGAGGGTCTGGGAAGACAACTGGCGCGGGAAGCTCCCGCTGATGCCGATCTCGTCGTGCCTGTGCCCGACTCCGGCGTGACTGCGGCCGTGGGCTACGCCGCCGAGAGCGGTATTCCCTTCCGCTTCGGACTCATCCGCAATCATTACGTTGGACGTACTTTCATCGAACCTCGGCAAAGCGTGCGCGACTTCGGAGTGAAGCTGAAGCTGAATCCCGTGCGCACTCTGCTCGAAGGCAAGCGCGTGGTGCTGATCGACGACTCCATCGTTCGCGGCACTACCAGCCGCAAGATCGTGCGCATGATCCGCAACGCGGGTGCGAAGGAAGTGCACATGCGGGTATCGTGTCCGCCAACGATTTCACCGTGCTTCTACGGTGTGGACACGCCTTCGAAGAAGGAGCTGATCGCGGCCAACAAGTCAGTGGAAGAGATTCGTGAATTCATCGGTGCCGATTCGCTGGCGTATCTCTCGCTCGAAGGAATGAAGAAAGCCTGTGCCGACGGCGAGAAAACTACCTACTGCACTGCGTGCTACACCGGTTCTTATCCCACAAAGTGGGTGGACGTGGACGAAATTCTGCCCGCCACCATCAGCGAACCTTAGCCTTCGGCTATTCAAAGAAGAAGCTCTGTCATCCCGACTGGAGCGAAGCGCAGCGAACGGAGTAGAGGGACCTGCTTTCGCCGGCGAGCTTTGCTCGCCCGACCGGACGAAGGCGTCCGGTCCTACGTGGTTCGCGCCGACACCACGCGCGGAATGCCTTGCAAATCCCTTGTTACCTGCACATCGTGCCACCCAGCCAGCAGGCCCCGCACACGATCTGCGATGGTGCCGCTAATCTCCATCACCAGCCAGCCTCCGGGCTTGAGCGATTCACCCGCCTGGGGAATCAGGCGCTCGATCACTTCCAGTCCTGTTTCTCCAGCAAAGACCGCGTTGCGCGGCTCATGCTTGCGGACTTCAAGTTGTACCTGGTCTGCTTCCGATTCGCCCACGTAGGGTGGATTTGAAACCACGAAATCGAACGCACCGCGCTCGAACCCTCGCAGCAAGTCGGTTTGATGGAATTGGATTCGTTCGTCGAGTTGGTGGCGAGCTGCATTGGCGCGGGCGATTTCAAGGGCTGCGGGTGAAATATCCGTGGCGTCGATTTTTGCCTGGGGCAATTCCTTGGCCAGGGCCAGTGCGATGCATCCGGACCCCGTACCGACATCCACGATGCGAAGCAAGGCAGCGGTCGGCGAGGGTGCCCGCCCCACATGTGCGAGCACCGCCTCAATCACGTGCTCGGTTTCCGGACGCGGAATGAGCACGGCCGGAGAAACGATCAGATCCATGCCCCAGAATTCCTGATGTCCGGTGATGTATTGGGCGGGAATGCCGCGCTCGCGCTCGGTCAGGGTCTGATCGTAGCGACGCCGTTCGTCTGCGGAGAGCTTGCGCTCGGGATGGGCATAGAGATAGGCGCGGTCGCATTCCAGGGTGAACATGAGCAGGAGTTCGGCATTCATGCGAGGCGAGGGAGCGCTCGCAGCCGTAAGGCGCGAGGTGGCGGAGGCTAGAGCTGCGCGGAGCGTCACCGGTTTATTTGAACACAAGATTCTTGGGGGAGCGTGGTGCGGACACTCTGGTCCGCGAAACGCGAATTCGGCGTCTGCTTGATCTTATGATCCACAACGAGGTGGCTCTTCCGGCGGTCACCCGGGCGAGGGCGCCCGCGACACAGACGCATGAACATCACACCGCTGTGGTGGCCTCGGTCTTTAACTTTTCCGATTGATAGTGGCTGACCAGCGCGTCGATCAGTGGCTGCAGTTTGCCATCCATGACCTGCTCCAGCTGGTGGATAGTCAGGCCGATGCGGTGGTCGGTGACTCGGTTCTGCGGAAAGTTGTAAGTTCGGATCTTTTCGCTGCGGTCCCCTGAGCCCACCATGGCCTTGCGTTCCTTGGCCAGGGCATCCTGCTGCTTCTGCATTTCCATCTCGTAAAGGCGGGAACGCAGCACCCGCATGCCCTTTTCACGATTTTTGATCTGCGACTTCTCGTCCTGGCAGCTCACTACAGTATTGGTCGGAATGTGGGTAATGCGAACGGCGGAATACGTCGTATTTACTGATTGTCCGCCAGGGCCGGAGGAGCAAAACGTATCGATGCGCAGGTCTTTGGCTTCAATCTTGATATCGACATCTTCCGCCTCGGGCAGGACAGCGACCGTGACTGCCGAAGTGTGGACCCGCCCCTGTTGCTCGGTGGCAGGTACGCGCTGCACGCGGTGCACGCCACTCTCATACTTCAACCGCGAATAAACCCGCTGGCCTTCGATGATGGCGATCACTTCCTTCAGGCCTCCGACCGACGAATCAGAAGTGGAAAGTACTTCGACCTTCCAACCTTGAGTTTCAGCATAGCGGGTATACATTCGGAACATTTCAGCCGCGAAAAGTGTGGCCTCGTCGCCTCCGGTGCCGGCACGGATTTCAAGGATGACGTCTTTTTCGTCGTTGGGGTCCTTGGGCAGCAACAGAACCTTGAGCTCTTCTTCAACTCCGCCGACGCGCGCTTCCAGCTTGTCAAGCTCTTCCTGGGCGTAGGCCCGCATTTCGGCATCTTTTTCATCGGCCAGGACAGCCTTGCTCTCGGCAATGCCGCGCTTCAGGTCTTTATATTCCCGATATTTTTCGACGATGGACGAGACTTCACTGTGCGCCTTGGCCGTCTTCTGGTACTTGGCCGAGTCGTTCATAGTCTCGGGCGAGGAGAGCGCCCGCGTCAGCTCTTCGTAGCGAGCTTCGATTTGGTCTAGTCGTTCAAACATATGATTCAGTCGTCAGTCGTCGGTCATCAGTCGCCGGCCCGCGCAGCGCGGACTTTCGCTATCCAATTCTAGTACTGAAAGAGTTTGGAGAGAATGTTTGCGGGGGAACCGCTAGGCTATAACCAACTCGCCGCCGTGCTCTTTTTCCAGCGCCATGGCATGATCCAGCGCGATGATGGCGCATTCGGCCTGATCGTCGGTCGGGGGCTGGGTGGTGATGCGCTGCAGCCAGAGGCCCGGCGCGGTCATCAGCGCGAACAAGGATCCGCGATGCTTAGCGGCGAAGCGGATGATCTCGTACGAGACGCCGGCAATCACCGGCAGCAGCGCGATGCGCATGCCAAACTTGGCCCAGAACGTGGTCACCGGGAACACGGCGGAGACCAGGATGTACACCATGATCGAGATCAGCATTACCGTCATCAGAAAGCTGGTGCCGCAGCGCGGATGGAAAGTCGAATACTTCTGTACCGACGCGGTATCCAGCGGATCACCGTTTTCGAAAGCATAAACCGTCTTGTGCTCTGCGCCGTGATATTCGTAAACCCGGCGGATATCGCTCCACAGCGAAACTCCCCAAATGAAGAGCAGGAACAGGGCGATGCGAATCACGCCGTCCACCAGGTTGAAGATGATCTGCTCGCCAAACACCGGGTTCACCCGTTTCAGTTCGGTTGCCGCCAGCAGCGGCAGAAACTTGTACATGAAAATAAAAAAACCGACCGAAATGATGATGTTGACCGCGGCCATCCAGCCTGTGATTTCGAGCTTCTTCTTGTCCGCCGCGGGCTGAGGCTGCAGTTCGTCGAGCGCCACGTTGGCGGAAAACTTCAACGCCCGGAAGCCCAGAGTCATGGCATGACCCAGCGTGACTACGCCACGAATGACCGGCCAAGCCATCCACTTGCGTTTTTCCGACAGCCGTTCCAGCGGCTCACTGTGGGTTGACACTTCACCGGAAGGCTTGCGGCAGGCGATGGCCCACGCGTGCGGAGAGCGCATCATAACGCCCTCGAGCACGGCTTGGCCGCCGACCAGTGTTTCCTCGCCTCCTTCAAGGGCGGGCAAAAGCTGCACGGCCACCAAAAATCGCCACCAGGTTCGCAAGAAATGCATGACTCTTAGATGATCCTTCCAATTGTATGGGCTCAAACCATAAGGGTACCACAGGCGCTTTCATTTAGGATGGGGCAAGAGTTGGGTTAAGTGACTAAGGAGACGAGGGTTAGAGGATTGAATGTAGGCGCGAGCGTGCTCGCGTGTGCAGGCGCCATAAACGGCGTTCGATCATGGCATCAGGAAAACTGAGAGGGTAGGAACCACGGACGCACGAGCGGGACGCTCGCGCTCCAAACTTCATGATCAAGCTGGCTGAAGCCTGCGAACGAATCGCGGGCACCACCAAGAAACTCGAGAAGATCGCGATCGTTGCCGACTACCTGAAGGCGCGCCCGCCCGAGGAAGCATCCGTCGCCGCGGTATTTCTTTCCGGAAGGCCATTTCCTGTCTGGGAGGAAACCACGCTGCAGATCGGCGGCAGAGTGTTGTGGCGGATAGTCGCTGAGTTGTCCGGAAAAAGCGAAGCTGAGCTCACCGCCGCCTACCGTAAACTCGGAGACCTCGGTGCCGTCGCGGAAGCGGTTCTCCCACCATTCATCACCACGGTCCACGTGGGGACGGGAGCCCCCGCCCATCTAGGCCGGGCAAAGCCCGGCAGTTCAGCGCTGAGTCTGCCAGAAGTCGCTACCAAATTCCGTGAAATTGCGACAGCCCGTGGCCCGGTAGCGAAAGCCGTCCAGGCACGAGGGCTTCTGTCGAAGGCCACCCCCTTGGAAGCCAAATACATCGTAAAGATCATGACTGGCGACCTGCGCATCGGCCTGAAAGAGAGCCTGGTGGAAGAAGCCATTGCCAAGGCCTATGGCGGACCGTTGCGCGAGGTCCAGCGGGCGAACATGTTGCTGGGCGACATTGGCGAGACCCTGAAGCTGGCGGCGGCAGGCAAGCTGAGCGCTGCGAAAATGCGTTTGTTTCATCCTCTGGGTTTCATGCTGGCCAGCCCCGCCGCGTCGGCAGAAGAAGCCCTCAGCTATTTTGAGAATGCGCTGGTCGAAGACAAGTACGACGGCATCCGCGCCCAGGCACACTGTTCCGGCGGCGAGGTAAGAATCTTCTCGCGCACCCGTGACGAGATCACGGAATCTTTCCCCGAACTGCCGGACGCGCTGGCTGGTCTGCCGGAAGACGCAATCCTCGACGGCGAGATCGTAGCCTGGAGCTACGACACGCCAGACAACGTAGCGCCGGCGTCACGCCGGCTGTCTGGCGGGCGTCCCGCCCGCCGCGCTGAAAGCGATGCCGAAGGCCCAGCCCACGAAATTGGCCGGGCGCTCCCATTCAGCGCGTTGCAGCAGCGCCTGGGCCGAAAACAAGTCAGCGAAAAGCTGATGCGGGAGGTGCCGGTGGCGTATCTGGTCTTTGATGTGCTCTACGCCAGCGGCCAGTTACTGCTGGAGCGTTCTCTGATCGAGCGGGAGAAAATTCTAGATGCTCTGCTCGCAGCGCCCAGAAACTCTCAAGCAGGTCGGCGAGTTGCCTCGGGATCGCAGGCGCGTCTTGAATTCGGCGACGATACAAGCGACTCGCATGCGCGTGTGATTCGTGCGCCGGTATTTGGGGCGTCAACCCCACAGGAACTCGATCAGCTCTTTGAAGCGGCGCAAGCCCGGGGCAACGAGGGCCTGATGATCAAAGACCCCGAATCGGCCTACACTCCCGGGCGGCGCGGGAAATCGTGGCTGAAGCTCAAACGCGAATTGGCCACGCTCGACGTCGTGGTCACCGCGGTCGAGTACGGCCACGGCAAGCGCATCGGAGTGTTAAGCGATTACACTTTTGCCGTTCGCGACGGAGAAAAGCTGGTAGACATCGGCAAAGCCTATTCCGGGCTGACTGACGCCGAGATCGCCGAGATGACCAGGTGGTTCCTGGAGCACACTATCGAGGATCAGGGTTTTCGGCTGGTCGTCGAACCGAAGATCGTTTTGGAAGTGGCGTTCAACAACATGATGCAGTCCGACCGCCATGAGAGCGGGTATGCACTGCGCTTCCCGCGGATCGTGCGCTTGCGGCCGGACAAGCCGCCGGAAGAGGCAGACACGATTGCACGCGCCGCGGAAATCTACCAGAAGCAAAAGAACTGACGGGATTGCTCGCTTCCAATGGCGCTCACCCCACCGTTACGAAACATCGCCGACCCGCTGGACTCTTGCACTGCCCCCAGACTTCGATTGCATAAACGGCAAGTGCCAGAGCGCCCTGGCGCTTGCCGTTACCGCTACTCCGGGTGTTCCAACCCACCTAGTTGCTTCCCGATGGAGACATTACGCCGCGGTCCGTTGCCTTGGCGGTGCGAGTCTCGACCCGGGCCGGGGCCAGAGTGTACACCCCAAGCTCAGTCGCCACTTCAGTCAGGTAGTACACATCGCCCACTCGGGTCAGCTTTACTTCAGGCTGCTTCGACGAGAGCGCGTCGTGCGCGGTTGGAATGAGGAATGCCGATCCGCCCGATTCCTGGTTGCGAAGAACCAGCGTCTGGGCCGTTCCCGGGAAGGATTGTAAGACCTTGTATGTTCCGGCGGGAAACGCCTTGCCCCCTGCCGTGAAATCCTGCTTGATCTGCACTAAGACGTCACCGGTCTGCGCCTGAGCGCTTGCAGCCAGTGCGAACAGACCGGCGAACGTAACCAGCGCGCTGAACAAATACTTCTTCATGATTTCTCCTTTTGTCTGTGACCCTTGTTAGTTGCTGTTTCAATGTCGATCTTGGAGCGCCCCCGTTCCACGGTTTCAACCACAGCCATGGAAATCTGCCGTGAATCAGGCTCGCTCCAAGGTGCCTGCCGCTGCCTGGTGCTTACTTCGACCGCGGTCTGTTCTTGAAGAATCTTCAGTGTGTTTGAAAGGTTTGATTCAGCGGAGGCAATGCAGGTGCGCGGATCTTGTCTCTTTATTGTAAAAAGATGTCTGTAACTTGTGAAGAAAAGTACGTGCGAAGAAGCACCGATCCCGCTAGTGCCTGTGTTCCTTTGCGCTCGTCGACCCCGTCACCGGAATCACGCAACCATGCGCCACTTCGCAAACCACATTTTCAAACTGGATGGTGGTGTGGGCGATGTGAAACTCTTCGCGCAGGCGGTCTTTTACATCGCGCAGAATGCGCTCGCTGACCGATGGTGGAATGTCAGCGATCGAAATGTGGCAGGAAAGCGCCCGCGTCTCCGAACCGATGCTCCAGACGTGCAGATCGTGGACATCGTTTACACCATCAATCTCCCGCATCGCCGCTTCGACCTGTTCCAGCTTGACTCCGCGTGGCGTCCCTTCGAGAAGAATGTTGAGGGTCTCCCGTACGATGCCGAAGCCCGACCACAGAATGAGGACTCCGATCCCAACCGAAAGCACGGAGTCGATCCAGTACTGTCCGGTGACCATGATGGCCCAGCCGCCGGCGATGACCGCGGCCGTGGAGAGCGTGTCGCCAATCTCGTGCAGGAAGGCGCTGCGGATATTGACATCGCGTCCGGCACGATACAGCAGCAGTGCGATCACGCCGTTCATCACCACCCCTGCGGCGGCCACGCTGATCATGACTCCCGCGCGCACATGTTCCGGATTCTGCAGGCGGCGGAACGCTTCGTAGAAAATGAAGCCCGAGACTGCAACCAGAGATACCGCGTTGACCAAAGCGGCCAGCACCCCGGCTCGGTGGTAGCCGTAAGTCTTGGTGGAACTGGGCGGGCGGGACTGCAGGTAGACCGCGGTCAGGGAAAGCAGCAGGGCAAAAAAGTCAGAGAGATTGTGTCCCGCCTCGGAGAGCAGCGCCAGCGAGTGGGCACGAATGCCGGCAGCCACCAGCAACACAATGTAGGCAGCGGTAACGACCAGCGAAAAGCGCAATATGCGTGACGTCTTTTCGCTTCCACCGGAGCTGGCGTGCACGTGCATATCACAAGTTTAGGAGGATTGAGTGTGGCGTTCAAGGCACATGGGTAATGGGTGCTGAACGCTTTTGGGTGTCCCGTCCTCGTCTCTCCGTTTTTGAGAGACAGGGCGGGGCCTGTTCCCTCACATCGTCGAGTTTGCCGCCGAGGGCGGCTGTCCCCACATGGCGGATGGCGGTTACAATGCTTCGTCACTCGCGAACAGAAAGAGAGCATGCCCATCCGGGAACAAAACTTCTGGCTCACCACGGCTACCATGCCGCAGACCGACCCGGCGCTTCCACTACCCGGCGGCGTTAACGTTGCCATCATTGGAGCCGGTTTCACCGGACTCTCGGCGGCGAGGACGCTGGCGAAACTCGGGGCCAAGGTTGCCGTTCTCGAGGCCGAGACCATCGGCTGGGGCGCCAGTTCGCGCAATGGCGGCATGGTTCTTACCGGGCTCAAGCTGGGCGTCAACCAGCTGATTTCGATGTATGGCCGCGAGCGCGCACAGCGTATGTACGCCGCGTCGCTGGCCACGATTGATTGCGTGGAACGCCTGGTGAGCGAGGCAAAAATCGATTGCGACTTTGCCCGCAGCGGACATCTCGAAGTTGCGTGCAAGCAGAAGCATTTTGACGACTACGCTCGCCAGGCGGAAGTGATCGCGCGCGAATTCAATCACCAGCTCCGTGTCGTGCCACGAGCTGAACTGCAGTCCGAGATCGGATCATCCATCTACTACGGCGGAATGGTGGATACGGCCAGCGCCGGATTGAATCCGGCGCGATACGTGGCCGGACTGGCGCAGGCAGCGATAACGGCGGGCGCGACTGTCTTCGAAAATACGCGAGTGGAGAAAATTGAACGTGAGGACCAGCATGGAACGCAGCGCTGGCGAGTCACCACTTCTCGCGGCGCTCTGTGGGCACGCGAAGTGTTCGTCGGCACCAGCGGCTATACCGGATCGGCGACTCCCGCCCTGCGCAAGAAGCTCATACCCATCGGCTCCTACATCATCACCACGGAAGTTCTGCCCGATGCCCTGGCGCGCGAGTTGAGCCCGCGCAATCGAATGATTTACGACTCCAAGAATTATCTCTACTACTACCGCCTTACGCCCGACCAGCGCATGCTCTTCGGCGGCCGGGCGGCATTCTTTCCCGAAACCCGGGATTCGATCCGCAAGAGTGCGGAGATTCTGCGGCGCGGCATGATCGACGTCTATCCCCAGTTGCGCGATGTGAAAGTCGAACACGTCTGGGGGGGCACGCTGGACTTCGCTTTCGACATCATGCCTCACGCCGGGCTGATGGACGGAATCTACTATGCCGTCGGCTACGCCGGACACGGCGTAGCCATGGCCACCTGGCAGGGCCAGCAGATGGCGCACATGATCGCCGGCCAGAAGCCCGAGAATCCATTCGTGGGGATTCCCTTTCCCGGCGCGCCGCTTGGGCTGTACAACGGCAAGCCGTGGTTCCTGCCATTCGCCGGCGCCTGGTATAAATTCCTGGATTGGGTAAGTTGAGACCACGTGGTTCGTGGTCAGGCGCGCCGTGTAGCCGCTCCCAAGGCAAAGTACACCACCGGCCCCACGGCCAGCGCCGCCGGCCCCCAGAGCAAACCGTAGCGGTCGCTGCCCAGCAGCGCTACTGCGCTCATGACCACGACGGCTACCACGGAGTAGATCAGTCCCGCGCGTCCGCCCGGGATCACAAACGGCCGCGGCATGTCCGGCTGCTTGCGCCGCAGTTGCCAGGCTGCAAGTACAGTCATGACCGTGGTCGCGACCCGTAGCCAGTTGTAAATGCTGATGAGCTGCACTAGTGAATGCAGCGCGAGCAGGCCATACACCACCGCCGACACAATGATCGCAATCCAGGGCGTCCCATACCGCCGATGTTGGCCGGTCAGCGCATGCGGCAGGTAGCCATCTTCCGCCATGGCAAAAGGCATGCGCGTCGAAGTCAGGATCGTGCTGTTGAGGAGTGCTACCTGGGTGACCATAGCCGCCGCGAACATCCAGGCCCCGAGCCAGCGGCCTCCGATGAGTTGCGCCGCCGTCGGGAAATATCCGGTATGCCAGCTCTCCCAGTTGCCCAGCGCCGCCAGCGAGACCAGGGTAGGCAGAAAGTATGCTGCGATGGACATGGGAACCACCAGCGCCAGGGCCAGCGGGTAGCTGCGGCGCGGGTTGTCCACCTCTTCGGCCACCGTCGAACACTGCTCGTATCCGGAATACAGCCACAGCCCCAGGGCCAGCCCCACCCCGAAAACGTGGAACGTGGGCTGATGAGGAGGCACGGCCGGAACAAAGGGATTGTGATGCCACTTGGCCAGACCGATCACCACCAGCACCAGCACCGGAAGCAGAATGAAAAGCTCAAGCACGGTGGCAAATTTCCCCACCATTTGAATGCCACGCACATTGATGTAAGTGATCACGGCGACGATGGCGATGGAAACGACGTAATGCCTCCATCCCGTGAGCTCGGGAAAGTAAAAGCCCATGTAGTCGGCGAACTGCACCGCATAGACGCTGCCTAGCAGGAACGATGCGGACCAGTTCCACCAGCCGGCAAGAAATCCCCAGAAGTCTCCGAAGCCGGCGCGCACCCAGCGATAGAAGCCACCCTCGACTGGCATGGCGGTAGTGAGCTCAGCTGACACCAGCGAGACCGGAATACACCAGAAGAACGGAATCACCAGCAGGAAGATCAGGGTGATGCCGGGGCCGGAAGTTGTGACCATGTCCTCGAGACCGAAGGGGCCGCCGGTGCAGTACGAGAACATTACCCAGACGAAGTAAAACAGGCCGGCTTTGCGCAGGGCGGATTTCGCGGTGGTGGACACGGGGTTGGATTATACGGAGAAACGATTGCAGATTTCAGATTGGGGATTTCGGATTGAAATTCCGTCCGGATATGGAAAGCCAGATGCGCGGAGGGCAGGATGCCCTCCGGACAGCCGGCGAGACGCCGGCGCTACTAAGAGCGGGCATTCTGAAATCTGAAATCAGCAATCTGAAATTAAAAAAGCCTCCTGCTTGCGCGGGAGGCTTTCGGGGGAGGGCTTCGGGCCTTTCGGTCCGTCGTCCTAACTCAACTATTTCGGGGGCGCCGGTTGTTCCTGGCTCGTGGGAGCCGGGGCAGCACTGGTCGAGGCCAGCGTTTCCAGATCGTTCTTGAGGAGGCTGATTTCGACGCGTCCACCACTGGTTCGCTTGGTCTTGGCATCTTCGCCGGCCGCTGTGGGCACGGGAGCATTGCCCATGCCGACCACATAAATCCGATACACCGGAATTTCGTGGCTGAGCACCAGGTAACGCACGACCGCATCGGCCATCTTTTGTGAGGTGGCAATCGCAGCCTGGCCGTGACCGGAGGAGAAGCCCTGGACCTCGATGATGTAGCCGCGCTGGGCTTTCAACGGCGTCGCCATATCATCAAGTGCAGTCTTGGCGTTCTTGCTGAGCACGCTCTGGCCGGGACGGAAGCGAATCTCGGTCTGCGTGGCGGCCTTGTACTGATCGATGTTGCCTACCACCTGTTCCACCGTGGTCAGACGGGCGTTGGCCTGGGTCGCGGTCTGTTGCGCCATCTGGGCCTTGTTGCCGGCATCAATCGCGTGCTGATCGGCTTCGTTGGCCTTGGTCGAGGCCAGGCGGATACCTTCCTGGGCGCGCGCATCGGTGTCCTTGATCATCTTGGAGTTCGCGGAGGTGAGTTCATCCAACTCGTTCACGCGATCCCGGATGGGAGCGGTCTGACGCTGCACATATTTCTTGCGAGCGAAGGGATTGAGCTTGCCCCAGAAACCCTCATGGGTGTCGGGCTGCAAAGCGGGCTTGCCGCTTGCGCCGGAAGCGGCGGCAGCGGGTTGGTCCTGCGTGGCAGGGGCGGCCTGCTGCGCCAGAGCGGGAAGCGCTAGCACACCGGCCAGAAGCAGCGCTACAAACATACGATTCTTCATTTCTACGTCCTCCAGGTGGGGGAGCATCGAGCTCCACTCCAGCAAAAATGCAAAAAGATCGGCGTCCTGATCCCGCTTGACGCCTGCTCTGTATATAACAGGTCGAATGCCAAACCACGGCAAATCTAAGTCGTTAGCTAACAACACATTGTAACGCCGCAAGGGGGAGGGCGGGAGCGAAAAAGCGCAATGCCGGGTAATTTTGGCGAAATCTGATATAAAAACTGCGTGTGCCCATGGCTGCAAAAAGTTGCAGTAATCGAGTAACACCGTCGCTGCCGGCCAGATACATCCTTCCCGGAGTTTTCCCGCGCGCAGTTCGAGCATTGAGGGTTCTCACGCGCGTCTGGGTTTGTGCCCTGCTTCCTTTGCTCCTGCTGTCCTGCAACCACGCGGAACAACTTGACTTGACCCGGTTGAAATTGCCGCCGGGTTTCCATATTTCCCTTTTCGCCACCGCGCCGCATGCGCGGCAGATGGCCTTCAGTCCGGGTGGAGTGCTGCTGGTGACCGACACGAGCGATGGCAGGGTGCTGGCTCTCCCCGATACGAAACACACCGGGCACGCGGAACGGACGGTCTCCGTGCTGTCGGGCTTAAACGCGCCGCATGGCATCGCGTTTCACAAGGGAAAGCTCTACATCGCTGAGATCAACGCGGTGTGGCGTTACGACTGGGACGAAGCGCAATTGCACGCCGGCAACGGCCAGAAGATCGCCGACCTTCCAGGCAGCGGCGGCGGGCACTCGACCCGAACCATTCTTTTCACCAATGGCAAGATGTACGTCGCCACCGGATCCAGTTGCAATGTCTGCGTGGAAGACGACAAGCGCCGCGCCGCCGTGACCGAGTACAACGAAGACGGAAGCGGCGAACGCAATTTTGCCTCCGGCCTGAGGAATGCTGTCGGGCTGACACTCAATCCGAAAACCGGCACCATCTGGGCCACCGACAATGGCCGCGACTGGCTGGGTGACAACCTGCCGCCCGAAGAGGTCAATGATCTCGGTCCGCGCGGTGGCGATGCCGGCTGGCCCTACTGCTACGGCAACCGCGTTCCGGACCGCTCCCAACGCAAAGACTATGACTGCTCGAAGACGATTGCTCCCGCGGTCGAGATGCAGGCGCATTCGGCTCCGCTCGGTTTGCTGTTCTACGACGGCGAAATGTTTCCGGCGGAATATCGCGGAAGTTTGTTCGTGACTCTTCACGGATCATGGAACCGCAGTGTGCCCACCGGCTACAAAGTGGTCCGCATAAAGTTCAACGATAAGGGCGAACCGCAGGGTCCGCCGGAAGACTTCATTAGCGGATGGATCCGGCCGGGTGAGACCAGGAAGGGAAAGTGGATGGGACGGCCGGTTGGGCTGGTCGTCGGGCCGGATGGAGTGTTGTACGTCAGCGATGATTCCGCAGGCCTGGTGTATCGCGTGACGTGGAGCTCGGGAACCACGTAGGGGCGGTTGCCCTCACTCGCCCGGCCGGGCCAAGCCCGGCTGGTTTTTTCTCAGACCGCGCAGAAACCTCGGCGAGTTTCACTCGCCCGCCCGGTCATGGGTCCGGGCCTACGTGTTCCCGCAATACTTCTCGTGCTGTTCGTAAATAAAGTTGTCGGTCATTCCCGCGATGTAGTCGCAAATCACTCGCGGAAGTGATTCCTGCTCAGCCTTCTCCTGATAGCTCTGCGGCAGGCTCTCTGGCTTCACCATCCAGAAGTCGAAAAGCTGGCGAATCACGCGCTCCGCGTCGATTTTTTCGGGATTCAGCGCGGCGCTGAAGTAGAGGTTCTGATAGAGAAACTGCTTGGTGCCTCGCCTTTCTTCTTCGACCGCGGGGCTGAAAGTGGCGAGACGCTGAGGGTACGCCCGCACGTCTCCCAGGCAGCGGATGCCAGCGGCCTTGATCCGGTCCGTGAGGTTGTGAATTAGATCCCCCACCATACGATCGAGAATCCGTTTCAGCGCTTCGTTGAACTTCAGCTTCTCGATGGCGCTGGGATAGGCGCGCTCGGCATCGCCATAGAAACCATCGAACCCCGGGACGCCGCCGCGGATCTGCAGAAGGGTGAGCAGGCGAGCCTCATAGCCGTCGTCGAGATCGGCCGTGTCGTACGCGATCTCGTCGGCCAGATCGATGAGCTGGGCTTCCAGCGGCGGACGCTGATCGAGCAAGTATTCGGCCAGCTCGGGAAACTGCTCGACCGAATAATCGTGAGAGTGCTTGATGATGCCTTCGCGCACTTCGAAAGTAAGATTGAGCCCGCGGAAGGCGGCATAGCGCAGCTCGAAGTCTTCGACGATGCGCAACGCGTGCAGGTTATGGTCAAAGAAAAGGCCGTGCTCGCGCATGACGGCGTCCAACGCCTTTTCGCCGGCGTGTCCGAAGGGTGGGTGGCCGACATCGTGGACCAGGGCCAGGGCCTCGACCAGATCCACATTCAGGCCGAGTTGGCCGGCGATGGTGCGGGCGATTTGCGCCACCTCCAGCGTGTGGGTCAGGCGGTTGCGGAAATGATCGGAGAAACGCCGGGTAAAAACCTGGGTCTTGGCCTCCAGCCGGCGGAACGCGCGGGAGTGAATGACCCGGTCGCGGTCCCGCTGGAAATCATTGCGATAGGGGTGCTGGGGCTCGGGAATGCGGCGTCCGCGGGATTGCTCCACCCGCACGGCGTAATCGGCCAGCATGGGGCAAGTTTAGCACTGGGGAGCCCAATGTAGGCGCGAGCGTCCCGCTCGTGCGTCCGCAATACTGCCCTCTCAACCTCCTGACGCATTCTTGGTGTTCATGTCTTCCGGGATCCCGTTTGTTGAAAACCAAAGCCATGATTGATGACGCCTGCACGAGCGGGACACTCGCGCCTACATTGTGTCCCCCAGCTCCAAACGCATCTCGTTGGTGGGTTCAAACCCCAGACTCTCGTAGAGCGGGCGACCTTTATCACTGGCGTGCAAGGTGACATGCACGAAACCCTCCTTCCGGCACCAGTCGATCATGGTCTGCATGAGCCGGCGGGCAATACCCTGGCGGCGAAATGGCGGATCGGTGTACATGTTCAGAATCGTGGCGCGGCGGCACTGGCCATCGTAGGGATGGCTTGGCCACGGGCTGATCAGGACCACGCCGCCAGCCACGATTTGTTCTCCGGCGCATGCCAGCCAGCCCCGGAGCGTTCCATTCTCCAGTGCCGCGGCCAGATAGGGCCTGCAGGTGGAAACCATCGCAGATAGGGCCGCAGGGTCGTTGTAGCCCATGTCTTCGTACATCCCCTGGCGATGGCGCAGCAATGCGGAAATGTCATCAGGGGTGGCCTGCCGAATGAGCACGTCATCACTCATTGGTTTTTCTCCAGATTTCTGGGTGCCCCACCCTCGTCTTTCCGTTTTTATGGAGAGACAGGGTGGGTCTCGCGGTAGAGAGACTCATCAGGATACAAAAAGAAAGCCGAGCTTGCGCTCGGCCAGGACGGGTCGGAGACCCGTCCCCACACGATCTGGGTTGGGCTACTTGTTCTCTGAGTCTTCTTTGGCCAGCTTCATCTTGGCTGATTCGAGCTTCTTCTGGACCCGGGCCAAGTCGTTCTGATCAACTTCGGCGGCCACCGTCTTGTTCCACTCCGCGATCGCGCGCTCCCAGTGCGCAGCGGCCAGTTTGAGGCGGCCGGTTTTCTGATAGAGGTCGCCGAGGTGGTCCTGCACCGTGGGATCGGTCCCGATCCGCTGCGAAGCTTTGATCAGGGTATCTTCGGCCGACTCGTATTTGCCCAGTTTGAAGTAGGCCCAGCCCAGCGAATCGAGATATGCGCCGTTGGCGGGATCAAGATCTACCGCTTTCTTGATCAGGCCGAGAGCCTCGTCCAGCTTGACCCCGCGGTCGGCCAGCATGTAACCGAGATAATTGAGCGCGGTCGCGTTCTGGGGATCGCCAGCCAGGACTTTGCGGAACATCTCTTCCGCTGGATCATATTTTTTCTGGCGCTCGTAGGTCGAGCCGCGGAGGAAGTAAACATACTGCTTGTCGTCGTCCTTGCTCGAGAGCTGTTCCGCTTTGTCCAAGGCCGCCTCAGCCTCGGGCCAGCGCCTCAGACGGCTGTACATCTGGGACAGCGTGATGTAAACGTCGCGGTCTTCCGGCGTGCCCTTGAGCAGCGATTTGACCTGCTGCAATCCGGCATCGGGCTGCCCCATGTCGGAAAGCTGGGCAGCGTACACCATCTTCAGGCTGCGATTGTTGGGCAGCTTCTGCACCGCTTCCTTGGCGGTGTCCGTGGCCTGTTGCCACTGCTTGGCCTCGCGGTAGGTATCGATGATCTGCTGGTAGCCGCGTTCGGCATTCTCGTCTCCCAGCACCAGCATCTTCCTGAAGGTCTCAACTGCCTGGGAATCATTCTTGTTGTCGCGATAGATCGTGCCCAGACGTTCCAGAAACACAGACCGGTTATTCTTCTCCGCCTGGGTGTAGCTGTTGTCCGTCTTCTCGGTCTTCTTGAGCAGGTCCTGCAATACCTGGATGGCCTCGTCGTAGCGGCCCTGGGCCTGGTACACCGCGGCCATGTTGTAAGGGACCTCGATCGAGTCCTGCACCATCGATCCGGCCTTCTTCAAGCTGTCCATCGCCAGGTCGAATTTGCCGCTCTTGCGGTAGATCTCAGCCATCCGGAGGTAGGTCTGCGCATCCTCGGGATTCGCGTCGGCAATGATTTTGTACTGCTCCAGAGCGGCGTCGGTCTGGCCGTCATTCATCAGGTTCTGGGCCAGGCCGCGGATGGCGTCCAGATTGTCGCGGTCGAGCTCAATCGCCTTTCGGTAGGCGGCGATCGAGTTCTTGTACTGCTTCTGCTGTTCGTAGGTATAGCCAAGAGCCGAGTACAGTTTTGCCGAGCGGGACGCGTCCGGGATGGAACTCAGCACTTCACCGGCGCGAGCCGTATCGCCCTCTTCGTTGTACAAATAGGCCAGGGTGGTCACCGCTTCTTCCGAATCGGGCTCCAGCTTGACCGCGGTCTTGAACTCGCCCTCAGCCTTCTGCAGATCATTATTCAGCCGGTAGAGGCGCCCCAGCAGAAGATGATCGTCAACATTGTCGGGCTCGATCTTGATGATCTGTTCGTACTGGTCGATGGCCAGCTTGAGAACATTCGGCGAACCCTGTCCCGCCTGGACGTCGCCCAGCGAACGCAGATAAATCCGGCCCAGCAGTTTGTGGGCTTCCAGGTTGTTGGGGTCGCGCTTGAGAATGTCCTGGGCTTCGAGGACGGCATCCCGAATCCGCCCGGTCTTGGCATAGAGCTCGGCCAGCGCAGACGTCAGATACTCGGAAGTAGGATCGGCGTCAATCGCCAGCCGGTATTCCTCGATGGCTTTGTTGGCCAGCTCGCTGCGGCCGTACACCGCCACCTGCTCCTCGTACATATGGGCCAGCGTGTAGTGGTAATACGCCGCCGCCTTGTCGAGCTTGCGGGGCGCGGTCGCGGAGGCTGATTTGGAATCCGCAGCCGGAGTTTGCTCCGCGGAAACAGCAGGGACGACCAGCAGCAGAATAAGAATGCAGTAAATACTTTTCATCGAGAACCTTCGGCCTCCCTGAACCATAGCGATTGGATGCCGAACCGCTGCTGGCGGGTGCTCTTTACATTGTAAACCGTGCTGGCGCACGGGAGCGAAAAAGCGCACCGCGGAACCGGGCAGGTAATGATCAGAAGTACAGGGACTAACAGGATTGACGATTGTGGAAACAGCACTTGGCTCTTGGCGATTGGCAATTAGCACAAACCTGCTTCGACCAAGTGCCAATTACCAAATGCCAAGTGCTCTTTAGTGCCGGAAGTGCCTGATGCCAGTGAAGATCATGGCCAACCCCAGCCGGTCCGCAGCCTCAATGACCTCCTGATCGCGAACTGACCCGCCGGGCTGAATGATGGCGGTGGCGCCCACCTTGGCGATTTCCTCCACTCCATCGGGAAAGGGGAAGAACGCATCTGACGCGGCCACCGTTCCCTGGAGTGGCAGGACCGCCTTCATGGCGCCGATCTTGCAGGAATCCACCCGGCTCATCTGGCCCGCGCCGACCCCGACCGTTTGCCCGTCGCGAGCGTAAAGAATTGCATTCGACTTCACATGCTTGGAAACCTTCCAGGCGAATAGCAGGGCGCGCTTCTCCTCCGGCGTGGGTTGCCGTTTGGTGACCACCTTGAGATCGGATTCCTGGAGTGCATGGGTGTCGGCGTCCTGCACCAGAATGCCGCCGGAGACGTTCTTCAGCACCCACTTCTGTGGAGCGTGGCTGATTTCGACCAGGCGCAGGTTTTTCTTGGCGGCAAACTTGGCCTTGGCGGAATCGTCGAAACCCGGGGCGGCGATGACCTCGAGAAAGAGCTTGGCCATTTCTTCCGCAGCCTCGCCATCCACCACTCGATTTACCCCGATCACACCTCCGAAAGCCGACACCGGATCGCATTCCAGCGCTTTCCGATAGGCCTCGGCCAGGGTCTTGCCGGTGGCGGTGCCGCAAGGATTGGTGTGCTTGATGATGGCGCAGACAGTCTGGTCAAACTCCTGGGCCAGGTCCCAGGCCGCCTGCAAATCCACGATGTTGTTGTAGGAGAGTTCCTTGCCCTGAATCTGCCGGCCGTTGGCCACGCCCCTGCCCGAGCTGTCGCTGTACATCGCGGCCTTCTGGTGAGGATTCTCGCCGTAACGCAGGTCCATGATCTTGCTGAAAGAGAGGCGAAGGTTCTGCGGGAAATCTCCTTCCGGATGAAACTCGAAATGGCCGTTGGCGCTGACCCGCTCCAGGGTGGACGCGATGGCCGAATCATAAGCGGCCGTGGTGGCGAAAGCCTTCTGCGCCAGCCGCCACTTGGTGGCTGCGGAGAGGGCCCCGCCCGATGCGGCCATCTCTTCGGCGAGCATCGTGTAGTCGCCCGGCGAGGTGACGACCGCCACGTCCTGAAAATTCTTAGCGGCGGACCGAATCATCGACGGTCCGCCAATATCGATGTTTTCGATGAGGTCTTCAAAGGGCACGCCCGGCTGGGCTGCCGTTTTCTCGAAGGCGTAAAGATTGACCACCACCATGTCGATCGGCTGAATGCCGTGCTCGGCGACGGCGCTGCGGTGCGAAGCCATCTCGCGCCGGTGCAGGATGCCTCCGTGCACCTTGGGATGCAGCGTCTTGACTCGCCCGTCAAGCATCTCGGGAAAACCCGTCAGTTCGGAAATGTCCTTCACGCTGATCCCAGAGTCGCGCAGCAGCTTCGCCGTGCCCCCAGTCGAAATCAGTTCCACACCCATGCCGGCAAGTTTGCGGGCAAACTCCACCAGCCCCGTTTTGTCGGTCACGCTCAGGATGGCACGCTGGATCTTCGTCTGGGTTGCGGACATGGCAGACCTCGAATGAAATGGGAATGTGCCCGGGAAAGGCAGGGAGAAATTCTATCAGCAAGCGGTCGTCGGTCGTCAGTCTTCAGTCGTCAGCGCGTTTGTAACGCTACAAAACCGCGACGGCGGCTTGCCGGGCATGATGAAAGCTAATGAAGTGGGGAGTGCTGACCACTGAAGACTGACGTCTAAGTCTTCGCTTTGGCCTTGAGCTTTACCTGGCCGCTCTGCATTTCGACGGTATATTCGACCAGTTCGCAGCCGTATTGTTTGCGGATCTGTTCGGTCTTCTTCTGCACGAACGAGGCAAAACTGTCGAGATTGCCGGAGACGGCTTCGCCGGATCTCTTTTTGGCATCTGTGAGTGCCTGGTAGAGCTTTTGCACCTTATCGCGTTCGGCGCGAGCATCGGCGCATTGCATGCTGAAGGGCCTCTCTTCCACCACTGGTGTGGCCGCTGCCGCTGCTGCCGCGTGGCCAACTCCGTACACCTTGTGCTCCGGCTCATGCTCCTCCACCCGCACGCCCTGCACGGAGAGCAGCGCGTCCTGGGGACGGCGGTAGCCTTCTTCACGAATGCGGTTCTTCTTGCGCCACAGGTCACTGTAGATAGCGTAACGTTGCGCCAGTTCGTTGTAGCGGAAGCGTTGTGAAAAGCTCATGCGCCCGCCGTCGCTGAATTTGCGCAGCAGGGAGAGCACCTTCCACTCCACGTCCGTAGGGGGGCGTTTGGCCGGATTGCTGAAATAAATCTCGTACTCAATCTTGAGCCGCCGCAGCTGCGTATCGAGCACGGTCAGTTCTTCGTCGATGGTCACCCAGGATTCTCCACAGACAGTCTAGGGGTTGGCCAGCCCCCGAACGAGATTCCCGTTGGCCACAAGAGGGATAGAACGAAAGTACCCAAAAGTCAGCTGCTGGCTTCTAGCCTCTGGCTGCTAGCTTCCGGCTGCTAGCGTCTAATTATTTGCGCAAACCTAAGGGTCCCAGCTTTCGACTGAAGAAGCACACGACAAAAGAGTTGCAGGCGGACGTAGCACATCGCTGAAATTTGGAGTTAGGAGCTAGGAGCTAGCAGCCAGCAACTGCTTTACTTCGCCGCCATCTTCTTGACCATGGCCAGCACCAGCTTGCGGTCGCTGTCGTTGAGGCTGACGGCGTAGCGGCGAATCTGGCTCAGAAAGCGGACTTCGTCATCGGACAGTTGGGGAAGGTTCTTGGAGCCGTTGCTGTGCCCGGACTCGGAGAAGAACTGCGACAGCGCGATTTCCATGGCGCCCGCAATCTTGGCCAGCGTATCGAGCGATGGAATGGTATGACCGTTCTCCACCCGTGACAGGTAGCAGCGCAGTAGGCCGGTGCGCTTCTCGATGTCGCCCTGGGACATGCCTTTTTGCAGCCGGTAGTTTCGGATGGTCTCGCCGATGTTCATAGAGAAAGCAACCAAAGCAGACCCCCAAGGATGAGGTGCATAGTAACCAGAGTAGTACCTTCTGGCAAGAAGAATTTCGTTGCACCACAACCGGTGATGGAGTACCGAGCGAATTCCGCCCGCCGACAACCGCCGTTGCTGCAGTTTAGTAATCGATTACGGGAGTCCACCATTTTCTGAGTGGGCCCGATCACTTTTTCAGCGTGCCGGCCAGGAAACTGGTGGTGTGCTTCCAGGCGTCGGCTGCGTCGGCTGCGCGGTAGCCGGTCTTGTTGTTGGGATTCTCAAAAGCATGCCCGGCATCGGGATAGATCACAATTTCCACTTTCTTCCCCTGCTGTTTCAGCGCCTGCTCGAACTTCTTTACGTCGTCCACCGGGATGCCGCGGTCCTGTCCGCCGAAGATGCCCAGTACTGAAGCGTTAATCTTGTTGAGGGAGGCCGCGTCCGCGGCGAGGTGTCCATAGTTGATGACGGCGGCAGCCAACGTGGGCTCCTGCAACGCCACGTCGAGCGAGTATCCGCCACCCATGCCCCAGCCGATGGAGCCGACCCGGTCTGGCTTCACATTCGGTTGCGATTTCAGAAACTCCACCGCCGCATGCAGGTCGCGCGCCGCCCGGTCTTCCGGAACGCCGCGCATGATTTCATGGGCTTCGTCCGGCGTGGTCGCCACTTTGCCCCGGTAAAGATCGATCGCCAGAGCCACATAACCCTCGTCGGCCAGCTTGGCGGCCTGCTCCTTGACCCAGTCATTCAGCCCCCACCATTCGTGAATGACTACCAGCGCCGGGAACGGACCTTTACCCTCAGGCGTGTACAGAATGCCCTGCACGGTGTCATCGCCGCTCTTGTAGGAGACGTTCTTGCTGGTCGCAGCGAGGCTCGGAATCGAGAAAACCAAAGAGAGAAATAAGCAGACCAGTTTCATCGTGGTTCCTCGTAACGCAGTTCTCCGTGGCGCCGGCGGCCCGCCGGCTGGCTCGAGGGCGTCCCGCCCTCGTCTTTACAACTCCAATTCCATGTACAACGCCCCTTCAATCGGATTGGGGCGATAAGGTCCGATCTCCTTGAATCCCAGCCGCCGGTACATCGCCACCGCATTGGGCATCACGGACTCTACGGTATCGAGCCGCATCTTCCGGTATCCGATCGTCCGGGCTTCCGCGATCACGGTTTCCGCCAGTGCACGTCCCACGCCCCGGCCACGAAGTTGCGGGCGAAGATAAAGCCGCTTCATCTCGCAAATTCCGGATTCCAGTTTATGCAGCGCTACGCAACCGGCCAGCTGACTTCGGTATTCAGCCACCAGCAGGCGGCCATCGGGCGGGGCGTAATCTCCAGGAAGCCCCGCAAGTTCCTGCTCGAAGCCCTGAAAGCAGAGGCTGAATCCGAGCGATTCAGCATACTCGAGAAAAAGTTCACGCACCTGGGCAATCTGGGCACGCGATTCCGCCTGCCTCAGGGTAAGTCTGGGGTTCCCCACGCTGTCTTTCCTTGCGCCGTCATTCCACACATCTAACCCATCAACATTCCGCCGTTCACGTTCAGCACATGCCCGGTAATATACGAAGCGTCCTCTGACGCCAGAAACGCCACCGCGCTCGCTACGTCTTCCGGCGTGCCGACACGCCTCAGCGGGATCATCTTCACCGCGTTCTGCTTGAACTCATCGCCCAGTCCGGACGTCATCGCGGTCTCGATGAAACCCGGAGCAACGGCGTTGCAGGTGATATTGCGCGAGCTGACCTCGCGAGCAATGGCCATGGTCAGCCCGATCAGCCCGGCTTTTGAAGCCGCATAGTTGGCCTGGCCGGCTTGTCCCGTTTGCCCAAAGATCGAAGTGATGTTGATGATCCTGCCCCAGCGTTGCTTAAGCATCGACCCGATCGCCTGCTGGGTGCAGAGATACGCCGAGGTCAGGTTGGTGTTGAGGACGGCGTCCCAGTCGGCGCGCTTCATGCGCATGACCAGCTGGTCGCGGGTAATGCCGGCGTTGTTCACCAGGATGTCAATCTTGCCCAGTTGGGTGATTGCGGCCTTGAAGGTGGCCTTGATCTGTTCTTCGTCGCTGACGTCCAGCGGAAAGGCAGCCGCGGTGCCTCCCGCTGCCGCGATTTCAGCCACTAGGTGCTGCAGCTTTTCCTGGCTGCGCGCGGCCAGCGCCACCGTGGCCCCGGACTGGGCGAGCTTCAGCGCACAGGCCCGGCCGATGCCTTGCGACGCGCCCGTCACCAGCGCAACCCGGCCTGCAAGAGTCATGAATTCTCCTCACCAACAGAACGGGGAATTATAACCGGGTTCAATGTAGGCGCGAGCGTCCACGCTCGTGCAGGGTCGCGGATCAAGGCGTCAAGAACTGAATCCTGTGAACAGCGACGCACAAGCGTGACGCTCGCACCTACATCGGTTTCATCTCGCCGCGAAACAGATAGCGCATCAGAGGTGGGGCCAGGATCGTGGTCACCGCGGTCATGAACACGACGATGGCGTAAGTAGAAGGCAGCACGATCTGCGATTGCAGTCCAACCAGCGCAACGATCAAGGCTACTTCGCCGCGCGGCATCATGCCCACGCCAACCTGCAGCGCGCTCAGCCAGCCGTCACGCCAAAGCGGCAATCCACACCCCACCACTTTGGAAACGATGGCCAGCAAAGAAATCGCGATTGCAGCCAATAAAACGTTTCCAGTAAACAGGCGCACATCAAGTCGCGAACCGATAGCGAAAAAGAAGAAAGGCGCCAGAAACTCGGTAATGCCTCCCACCCGCGGCAGCAGATTCCAGCGGGGAGCATAGTCGGCAAACATCAGCCCGGCAAAAAAAGCTCCGATGATGGCCGCCATGCCGATTTTCGCCGAAAGCCACGAAAGGAACAGGCATAGCGCCAGCGCCACCACCAGGGGAGCGTGCTGGGTGGAGAGGCGGTCCATCCGGGGCTGGATTCTGCGTACAATTCTTGGCGCTATAAAAATCATGAACAACGCAAAGGCGGTGGCTTCGACCATCAGAACGCCCAGGTGCAGCCACTCCAGTCCGCCGCCCGAAGCGAGGCCGGCCACAATCGCCAGCAAGACCATTCCCAGAATGTCATCGAAGACGGCCGCGCCCAGGATGATCTTGGCGGTGCGCGTCGCCATCACGTGCAAGTCGCCCAGCACGCGCGCCGTGATTCCCACGCTGGTGGCAACCATGGCCGCACCCACGAAAATGGCCTCGCTGGAAGCGTCGCCGCGCCATTTCATGTAAGCGAATCCCAGAACGAAAGGCGCAACGATGCCGGCGACGGCCACCAGCAGCGCCTGGCGGCCCACCCGGATCAGGTCCTGCGGGCTGGTTTCGAGGCCGGCGTTGAACAGCACAAAGATCGCGCCGATTTCCGCGACCGAATGGATGGTGTCACTGGGATTGATCCAGCCCAGGGCAAATGGGCCGAGCGCCGCTCCGGCCAGGATCTCGCCCACGACAGATGGCAGCTTTACCCGTTCGAACAACTCTCCCACCACCTTCGCAGAAACAAAGATGGCGAGAAGCTGCAGCAAAAGCTGGTCGGGACCGTGCGGCATGAGTGCTCCGCAGCATATGGGAATGTGTGGATGCCCGCAAGAGAACCTGGGCTTCTCATGTGAAGCTGGGGTGCCTCGTCCCCGTCTCTCCATTTTTTGGAGAGACAGGGGGGCAGTCCGGCTTACTTGATGTGGCAGGTTGCCAGTCCACGCTTTTCCAGATACTGCTGGTGGTAGTCTTCAGCGGCATTGAACGTCACCGCCGGCACGATCTGGGTCACAATCGGCTTCTTGAAGCGGCCCGATTTCTCCAGGCGCTCTTTGGAGCGTCGGGCTTCGCTCTCCTGCTCCGGGGTGTGAAAAAAGATCGCGGAGCGGTACTGCGACCCGTAGTCGGGACCCTGGCGATTGAGCTGCGTGGGGTCGTGGTTCTCCCAGAACACTTCCAGCAGCTTCTCGTAGGAGAGTTTGGCGGGATCGTAATCCACTTCGACCGCCTCGGCGTGGCCGGTGCGATCGCTGCAAACGTCTTTATAGGTCGGATTGGCGAAGTGCCCGCCGGTGTAGCCCACCCGGGTTCCCGTAACTCCCGGCAATTGGCGGAAAGTGGCTTCGACTCCCCAGAAACAGCCTGCGGCAAAGGTGGCTTTGGCCATGAAAAACTCCTCTTTTGTAAGGATTGATTATAGCGACATTCCATTAGATAGATTGGCGCCCGGAGAGTAGCACAGACATCCCCAGAGGCTGACGGTTTTCAGTTTGCAACCGGCCCAGGTCGGCATACTATGGCTGGCTTCAAATTTCGCCTTCGCGGAGAAAAGACATGATCTTCATGGGTGTGAACTTGTGGTCAGTGCTGGTCGCAGCCATCGCCACCATGGTGGTGGGATTTCTCTGGTATTCGCCACTGCTCTTTGCCCGTCCCTGGATGGTCGCCATGGGCTACGATCCAAACGACAAGGCAAGAATGGAAGCGATGCAGAAGAGCGCAGGCAAAAGCTATGCTATTTCCTTCATCGCCGCCCTGGTGTCGGCATTCGTTCTGGGCAAGATTATCGAGATCACCACCGTGAATAGTCTGCTTTACGGGATGAAAATCGGCTTTGCCATCTGGCTGGGCTTTGTGACCACGGTGCAGCTCACCGCAAAGCTGTTCGGAAACCAATCCACCAAGCTGTATTTGATCAATACCGGCTATCAGTTGGTGTGCTACCTGGTGATGGGAGCGATTCTGGCGGTCTGGCCGTGGTGAATCAGTCGTCGGTCGTCAGTCGTCGGTCTTCAGCCAAAGCGGCGTCTGGATTTCCTTGACGACCGACGACTGCTACTCCGTCACCATGCCGCCGGTTAATTCCGCCACCCGCGGTATACGCCGTTCCGCACACCAGGTTTCCAGTTCGCCGGCGATTTTTTCGGTCGCTACCGGGTCCCAATAGCTGGCGGTCCCGATCTGCACCGCGCTCGCCCCCGCCAGCATGAACTCCACAATATCGGCCGCAGTCGAAATTCCTCCCATACCGATGACCGGAATATTCACTGCTCTCGAGGCGTCGTAAACCATGCGCAGTGCAATCGGCTTGATAGCGGGACCGGACAGTCCGGCAGTCACGTTGGCGATGCGGGGCTTGCGGGTTTCAGGGTCGATGGCCATGGCCAGGAAAGTATTCACCAGTGAGATGGCGTCGGCCCCGGCTTCCTGGGCCACGCGTGCCATTAGCGCGATGCTGGTAACGTTGGGCGAAAGCTTCACAATCAGCGGGCGGCGGGATACTCGTTTAGCCGTGTTCACCACTTCATCCAGAGCTCGCGGGTCGCTGCCAAACTGGATGCCGCCGGCCACCGTATTTGGACACGATACGTTCAGTTCATAGGCGGCGATGTCCTCCCCTTCATTCAGAATCTCAATGGTTCGCTCGTAGTCTTCGCGGCTGTAGCCAAACACGTTGGCGAAGACCACGATATTTTTTATCTGTCTCAGCTTGGGCAGCTTCTCATCGACAAACGCGCGCGCCCCGATATTTTGCAGTCCGATCGCGTTGAGCATTCCGGCCGGGGTTTCATAAAGACGGGGAGGAGGGTTCCCGGCCATGGGCTGGGCAGAGAGTCCCTTCACTACGAAACCGCCCAGCTTGTTGAGGTGGACCACATCCTCGAACTCAATGCCGTAGCCAAAGGTGCCGCTGGCCGCGATGACTGGGTTCTTCAACTGAATACCGGCAACACTGACGGAAAGATCAGGGGCGGCAGGCGCGGCGGGAGAAGTCATCGTACGCCCTCCGCTGCCGTCCGGCCATCGTTCTTCACGGCAGCCGCCAGAACGGACACACGGAAGTCCTGACTCGCGGAGGACCAGCTTTCCAGGCGCTGGATAGACCAACTCCCCTGCCTCTGGGTGGAGCAACTCTTCAGCGCTGCAATAGCAGTCGTCCTGTGATTGGCGGCTTCAGCCGCTGATGTAGCCGCCTGGGACGGCGGTGCCATTGTGCCTTGCCTGAACCCAAGCCCCTCAACGTCAGGCATGCTCCGCTCCTCCCGATCACCTCCATGAACGGAGCCCGCGACGCGGCGTGACGGAGGCAAGGCCTCGGTCAGCACGCGCCCGACAGAATGAGTCGGAGCGTTGATGCCGAGCAGCGAAGCCAGCGTCGGAGCCAAATCCACGGGTTCGGCGTGAGTACGGTAAGTTCCCGGCTGGAAGGGCAGGCCATAGAAAGCCAGGGGCACATGCGTATCGTAGGTGTACGGGGTTGCGTGATCGGTTCCACCGATGAAACCGATGGTGAACGGCGGTGGAACACCGAGGACGTACCATCCGCCGAGCGGGGAATAGCTGTGCAAATACTTCGATCCCAGCTCGGTGTTGGGCGCATCACCCCGCTCCAGCTGTGAGCGCGTGTAGTACGTGCGCAGGCCAGCTGGTTTCAGCGCCTCCCCCACGGCGCGTTCTGCGTCCTGCTCGTTCACCTTTACCGCCGCGAAGGCGTCCGAGTCTAACCAGGTCACCGGGTAGTCTAAGTCCTTCACGTATTCAGCCTTGTGAGAAAACCGGGCAGACAGCGCGCTATTTATTTGCGCGCGTATCTTGTCGCCGGAAACGTTCGCGCCGGGAAGGTGCATCCCGGCCGCGATCTGGGGCAAGGGAGCAATCCCATGATCGGCGGAGAGCGCAATCCAAACGTTGGCCAGCCCAATCTGGTGTCCCAAAAACTCGAAAAAGCCGGCCAGTTGGCGATCCATAGCCAACGCCATGGCTTGCATCTCCGCTGAATCCGGACCTACCTTGTGACCGAGAATATCGTTGGCCGACAAGCTGACGATCAGCAGATCGGTGGCCGGGCCATTGCCCAGCTTTTCATAGGTGATCAGTTCCCGTGCAAATTCAAATTCATAGTCGTTGGCCAGAGGCGTGGAACCCACCAGATCGTAGAAGTTGCCTGGCTTCCCGGCAGCGGGCCTGGTGCTGCGCAGAATGTTCCCGTTGCTGTCTTTCCAGTCCTGGTTCAGATACTTCTCCGCCCGCTTGTTGTCGTTGAAATCCTGCGCCCACCTGGGAAGTTCGCTGCGGTAGTACGTGGACGTGATCCAGGCGCCGGTGGTCCGGTCAATCCAATAGGCGCCATTGGCTGCGAAGCCGGCAGGGAGAACCGAGGCGCGGTCCTTGAGCGCGATGCCGAAAACCCGGGACTTGCCCTGCGTCGCCAGTTTGAGTTCGTCCCCCAGCGTGTCGGCGAGAAGGTGGTGAGGTGACGCTCCAGGCGCGCCGCCCGCCACACCAACCAGCTTGGTCTGGTCGTCGTCCGCCGCCGCGACTATGGCTTTTTTCTGGGGGTCCCACCAATCATTGGCCATGATGCCGTGGCCATTCGTATATGCCCCGGTCAACAGGGTTGCATGCCCGGGCGCCGTGCGGGTGTTGGCGTAGTTGTAGTTGCAGTCAGTGAAGTTGGCGCCGTGGTCGAGCAGAAGACGGAAACCGCCTTCGCCCCACTGGTCGCGATAGCGCTCGAGATAGTCGCCGCGAAACTGGTCGATCACGATGATGACCACCAGCTTGGGACGAGCGTTGTAGGCGGAACCGGCGCCCGTACCGGTGAGGCCGAGACACAGCAGAATTCCCAGCAGCGAGGAGCGAAGAGATGATCGCATTTGCGGGGTAGTTTACAGCGGGAGACACTCCAGACCAAATGTGGGAGCAGACCGTGTGGGGCGGACACTCTTGTCCGCCGCTTTTGATGTTAGGCTTGCGGCAAATCCAAGGTCAAAGGCCGTGGGCGAGGGCCCCTTCGACTTCGCTCAGGGCAGGTCCGCGCCAAACGTGCATTTCCGGCCTCTTTTTCGGTACAGTAGTTAGCTCCCATGCTTGATCTCAACTTCGTTCGCGACAACCTGCCCCTGGTGGAAGAAAAACTGCGCCAGCGCGGCATGGATCCGGCCCAGGTATTGAAGGATTTCCATAACGTAGACGCTCAGCGCCGGCACGCCATCACCGAGGCTGAGACCATGAAGGCCCGGCGCAACCGCGCCTCCGAGGACATTGCCAGGCTGAAAAAGAGCGGCCAGGATGCCAGCGCGCAGATTTCCGAAACCAAGGAATTGCGAGAACAGATCCAGCAACGCGAGAAAGCAGCAGAACAGTTCGAGGCCAGCCTGCAAGATATTCTCACCGGCATCCCTAATTTGCCGCACGAAAGCGTGCCGGTGGGGAAAACACCGGAGGACAACGTTGAAGTCCGGCGCTGGGGTACGCCACCCCAATTCAAGTTCACGCCCAAGCCGCACTGGGAACTGGGCGAAGAGCTGGGCGTTCTCGATCTCGAACGCGCCACCAAAATCTCCGGCGCGCGCTTTGCGGTGTACTGGGACCTGGGAGCGAGGCTGGAGCGGGCGCTGGCCAATTTCATGCTCGACCTGCACACCCGCGAGCACGGCTACACCGAAGTGCTGCCGCCTTACCTGGTGAATTCCGAGTCCATGTATGGCACCGGAAATTTGCCAAAATTCGCCTCCGATCTCTTTCGCGTTCCTCACGGCGAAAAAGATATGTGGTTGATTCCCACCGCTGAAGTGCCGGTCACCAATCTTTACCGCGACGAAGTATTGGAAGCTTCGCGCCTGCCGGTTTCACTCACCGCGTACACTCCCTGCTTCCGCAGCGAGGCTGGTTCTTACGGCAAGGACGTGCGCGGCATCATCCGGCAACATCAGTTCCAGAAAGTCGAACTGGTCAAATTCGCCCGGCCCGACACGTCTTACGAGCAATTGGAGAAGCTGACTCACGACGCCGAGGAAGTCCTGCAAAAGCTCGGATTGCACTACCGCGTGGTTGCGCTTTCCACCGGCGACATGGGCTTCTCGTCGGCCAAGACCTATGACATCGAGGTGTGGCTGCCGGGGCAGCAGTTGTTCCGCGAGATTTCATCGTGCTCGAATTTCGAATCCTTCCAGGCCCGCCGGGCGAATATTCGCTATCGCCCCGAAGGCAAGAACAAAACTGAGTTTGTCCACACTCTGAATGGAAGTGGGCTGGCGGTGGGACGCACCTGGGTCGCGATCGTGGAGAATTTCCAGCAGGCCGACGGCAGCGTCCTGATTCCAGAAGCGCTGCAAGCGGCCATGGGCACGGATCGCATCCGGCCAAAGAAATTCTAGTTGTGCATCGCTACGCTCTGGTTTAATGTGGCCGCCGGGCAACCCGCCCGCGCTCACCTGATCTGGCAGAGCGCGTTTGCCAAGCCGATCAGCCAAAGCCTAGACTTAACCAGAAACGACTTGACCGGAAACGACTTGGACGGGAGAAACTTGACCGAAGCCAGAGTGACAACGACGACCATTACCGAGGCGCCCCCCGTGCCCATGTCGAGGATCTGGCGCACAATTCGCGACTTCATTCTCTGGTCTTACGAGCGCGGCACCCTGCAGTATGACGTGATGGTCACCCTCATTCTGTTGTTCGTTTTTCTCTCGCCCTACTGGATCGACTTCCACGATAAACCGGTGGAACGCAATCCGCATCCAATCGGGGTAGTTGTAACTCCGGAGCCGGGCGGCGGATTCATTTATCAGATCGAAGGTTCGGCCGTCTCCGCGACAACAGATGACGCGAAGGTACGGCAAGAGCTGCTGCGGATTGTAGAACCCATAGCCGGCGAAGTGAGCGTCACCCGGTACGAAGTTCTACGCGATCGTCAGGGCCGCGTGCTGACTTACAAGGTGTGGGTGCAAAAGGAGTAGCGATACAGCTCCCACTGTGCCCAGCGAGGCAACCATGAAATGCGGCGCGCAGTCACTTTGCCGGTGGGCTCTGGCGATGGTTTGCCTGGGCGCCATGGTCGCAGTCGCGGCTCCCGCTGATTCCGCACCGGATCCCGCCCTGGATCGAGTATTGGGGCAGATGGACAGCGCGGCCGATAAATTCCGCACCACCGAAGCCAGCGTGGTCTGGGACCAATATCAAAAAGTGGTGGACGAACACGAGGAACAAAAGGGGAAAGTGTACTTCCGCCACACCGGAAATAATGAAGTCCAGATGGCTGCCGATATCACCGACCCGGACCAGAAATATGTTCTGTTCAACGGCTCCAAGATTCAGGTGTACCAGCCTAAAATCGACCAGGTCACGGCTTATAACACCGGAAAGAACCGGGAAGCCTTCGAAAGTTTTCTGGTGCTGGGCTTTGGCGGTGGCGGACACGACCTGCTTAAGTCTTTTGATGTTAAATATTTAGGCCACGAAGCGGTGGGCGGCATGGTAGCGGAAAAGCTGGAACTGGTACCCAAGACGGCAAACGTGCGCAATAACGTTGATCGCATCATCCTCTGGATTGATCCATCACGGGGAATTTCGCTGCAACAGCAGTTTTTCTTTGGCAAGTCAGGCGACTATCGCCTGGCAAAATATTCCGACATCAAAATGAACGAAAAAATCCCCGACTCTGTCTTCAAGCTGAAAACCACGGGAAAGACCAAATTCATATCAACCCAGAGCTAGAGAAGAACTGAACCCGAAATCTTCACAAAATTGGGGCTGAAAACCGCCAGCGGGGCGGTATACTGAGATTGCGCCATCTTAGTTGGTTGAGGAACTTTCAGAAATCGACTCCGAATACCCGAACTGCATGGCCAAGGTTTTTACGATCCCGGTTCCTCCCAATATTGGGCGCAAACGCCGTGAGCGCACGGCGGATCCGCGCTACGTAGACGGCCAGCGCCTGCTGGTGGAAGCCATGAAATACCTGGCGCAAGCCGATCCCATCGCCAACCGCGGAGCCATCGAACTGCTGTCCGAACATGTCCGCACCCGCTTCCGCATGAGCGATTCCCCGTTGAGCTAGATTCACTTCGATTGGTTCAGACCGGTCGCAGTCACGACGCCGAGTAGCACAAGAAAAATTTTACTGGCCCGGATGAAAAATCCGAATCAGCAACAGCTCCATGCAAAGCCGCCGTTTCAAATTAGCTGTCAGTTCTAAGCTGTCAGTCGCTCAGCTTGGGAGATTTAACTGACAAGCTGAAAGCTGACGGCTGAAAGCCAACTCGTCGTCTGTGACCGTCAGTCAGCCACGGGCAACAATGCGATTCCGTTTTGTGCAGCGATTTCTTCTTGATACTCTCCTCTCGCGCCCACTAAACTCCGACCTGATAACGTTTTCTTTCCAGACCCGTTCCGAGGGGGAAGCTATGCGGCGAGAGCTGGTTTTCCAGCGAACATTGTTTTTTGTTCTCGTTGTTTGCCTGGGTGTCAGCCTTCCTGTTCTGGGCCAGAGAATCACCGGCGACATTGCCGGCGATGTGACCGACAGCACGGGTGCAGTAGTGCCGAATGTCACGGTGACGGCGGTAAACACAGGCACGAATCTGTCGCGCTCGGGCGTGACCAGCGCGACCGGCGCTTTTCGTATTCCAGAGCTTCCCATTGGCACTTACCGGGTCACGGCTTCGGCCGAAGGTTTCAAGTCCGCGGTCCAGACGGCGGAAGTGCAGGCCGGCGCCGTCATTCAAGCCAGCTTCAAGCTGACGGTTGGTCAGCGCACAGAGACCATCGAGGTGGAAGGCACCGCCCCGCTGGTGGAACTTTCGCCCAACAACAACAACTACGTGGACAATGAAAAGATCGAAAACGTTCCCCTGAATGGACGTGATTTCAACTCGCTGCTGGCCATCACTCCCGGCGTCCAGCGCACTCCCGGGGGCGGATTTCAGGCGATCAGCATCAACGGCAGCAAAGTCGAGTCCAACAACTACTTCATCGACGGTCTATATAACAACGACCGCTACTACGGCGATTCGGCCATCGGCGAGACCGGCATCGTAGGCATTCCCGCCGTGTTGTTTCCCCCCGAAGCCATCGAGGAGCTGAGCATTCAGGAAACGCCGTCCGCTGAGTTCGGAGTCAAGGGCGGCGCTCCCATTCTGCTGAACATGAAGAGCGGAACGAACGTCTGGCATGGTTCTGGAACCTGGGTCAATCACAGTGGATTTGGCGACGCTTCCAACTATTTTTCTCAGGGGCAGAAGACCCCCATCCACAACAATCAGTTCAATGCCACCATCGGTGGCCCCATCATCAAGGACAAAGCCTTCATGTTCCTCTTCTACGAGGGACAGCGTTACAAATCGCTGGCCGTGAGCAGCAGATTTGTTCCCACCCCCGACGAAATACAGGGCGCGATTGACGACATTACCGGGAAGGGGCTGACCGTCGATCCGGTCGGCCAGGCCCTGCTCAATTTCTTTCCCACCGATCCCAGCGGCGTGATCATCGCTCAGAGCCCGACTACAGCCAGCGCCAACACCTTCGGCGTCAAATTCGATTACCGGCTGAACGACAAGAATTCCCTTGCTGTGCGCTACATTCTCGGTGACAGCCTGCAGAGCGCACCGCCGTTCGCCGGCCTGCCGCCGGGCCCGGGACAGCCTGCGGATTTATTCAACTCGGTGGCGCCGTCACGCGCCCAGATGGCGGGCGTGAGCTTGTCCTCGAACTTCGGCACCAACAAGATTCTGGAAAGCCGGGTGGGCTTTACCCGCTTCGCCCAGTTATTGGGTATCCAGAACAAAATCGATCCTAAGAGTCTGGGCATGGACACCGGCCCGCTCAGCCCAGCCGATTTTGGCGTACCCTACGTCTATCTCCTGCCACTCGGGTATGGCGGTTACATCGGCGGGGTGCAGGCCTATCCCATCACCACGCGCCCCGACCAGACTTGGGATTGGTCGGAGCACTTTTCCTGGGTGAAGGGAGACCACACCGTCAAATTTGGCGGCAACTTCCAGAGGGCATATACCAATAGTCTGCGCAACAATGCCCGCACCGGAATGCTGCTGGGATATTTCAGTTACTACACCTCGATTTCCGGGGACCCGATACAGGACTCCATCGAAGAATTGCTGCTGGGCAAGGCTGACAATGCCAATCGCGCCTTCGGCGACACTCATCGGCATCTGGTCCAGAATTCGGTTGGCTTTTACCTTCAGGACGATTGGAAGATCAAACCACGCCTGACTCTGAGCTTTGGATTGCGCTACGACATTTTTGGCAACCTGCGCGACCGCGAAAACGTCGCTGCCAACTTCTTTCCGGCAGTAGGCCTCGTCCAGGTTGGTCAGGGGATTAACCGCCTCTACCATGTCGACTACAAGGACTTTGGCCCCCGTGTCGGTTTCGCCTGGGACATCTTTGGGAATGGAAAGACGGCTTTGCGCGGCGGCTACTCCCTGACCTACGACGTTCCGAATTTTGCCACTCTGGCCTCTCCGTATTCCCTGGCAGGAGCCAGCGCGGGCGCCTTTACCCAGCCCAACCTGGGCCTCTTCTCGGTTTCGATTTCAGGCGACGTAGGCCTGGGAGGCGGTTCAGGGCTACCCCCGGACCAGGCCGACAACATCCCCGGCAGTGGCTGTTTCGATCCCGTCACCGGGGCCGGCGACTACATCTGTTTCTCTCAGGGACCAGTCTTTGGCCCCAGCCCCACCGGAGAGCCTCCTTTTGACGCCTACTCGGTGGTGCAGAACTTCAAGACTCCGCGGGCACACAACTACAGCCTGAGCATTCAGCAGGAAATTGCCCGCAACAATGTGCTGACCGTAGGTTACTCAGGCCAGCGCGGACAGGATCTCGCTATTAACCGCGACCTGAATGCCAGTCCACTGGGCAGCGGGGGGGATCTTTCCGACCGTCCGTTCTTCAATCAGTTCCCCAACCTCAGACACATCGTCCAGACCACTAATCTGGGCGACTCTCAGTACGACAGCTTGCAGGCGTCCTACAACCAACGCGACTGGCACGGACTCGACACCGAATACAACTTCACCTGGAGCAAATGCTTCGACGAGAACTCCTTCAACCGCGGCGGCACCGGCGACTATCCCCAGTTGCAGAATCCTCTAAGCATTGCAGACAATCGCGGCCTCTGCGACCACGATGTGCGACTCAACTTCAACGTTAGCGGCGTGTATTCTTTGCCGACCCTTCCTCACATGAATGAGCGTCTGGGTAAGGGATGGCAACTCAGCACCATCTTCACCGCCATCAGCGGACGCCCCTTCAGCGTTCTGCTGGGCGGAGGCGCTGATCCTTCCGGCCAAGGCCTATCAGGCAGTTCCATCCGGGCGTCGTGGGACGGTACGCCGGTCAAGTACAACACCCGGAATCCGGCTCAGTACATAGTTGAAAATCTCACTGTCGAGGACCAACTGGATCCCTGCGGTCGGGTTGGCGCGGATGACCCTGATAATCCTGGTCACTTTCTCGGAGGCCAGCCACTTTCGCCCTTTTTCGTCCCCTGCCCCGGCACCGTTGGCAATTCCCGCCGGAACCAGTTGATCGGCCCCGGCCTCGCCCAGTGGGACATGACGTTAATGAAGAACACCAAGATCACGGAACGCTTGAATCTGGAATTACGCTGGGAGGTTTACAACATTCTGAATCGCGGAAATTTCTACTACTTCCCGGACAACACGTTCGGAGCCAGCTTCGGCACCGTGACAAAAACGTCGGACGTCGCGTCCGGCAATCCGGTGATAGCCCAGGGCGGACCTAGAAACATGAATTTCTCCTTGAAGTTCACCTTCTAAAATTCGCTCCCGCACCCAGCGCGAAATCGAGGGAGTCTGCCTGTGCTAGACTCCCTTTTTCATTCCTATGGCAGTCCGGCGCCTCGGTTCTTCCTTCCTGCTGGTTCTGGTTGCGATCTCCAGTGTCGCCGCTCAGCGTCCTGCCCAGCATCCCAAGAGTGGGCCGCGCCGTACTCCTTCTCAGTATCCCAACATCATCCTGATCACGCTCGACACCACGCGCGCCGACCGCATGGGGTTTCTGGGATCGAAGCGAGGGCTTACGCCACATCTGGATGCCATGGCGCGACAGGGAGTCGTTTTTACTCGCACCTACGCCCACGTACCCATCACCACGGCTTCACATACCACAATTCTTACCGGCACTTACCCGCAGTTCAATCACGTCAATGATTTTGGCGTGCCGCTTTCCCCCAAGCTGCCGTATCTGCCTGACCTGTTGCATCAGCGTGGATACCACACCGGCGCGTTTGTGGCTTCGCTGGTTCTCGATCCGCTGGATGGCACGGCTCCCGGATTTGACCGGGGCTTCGACGTCTATGACGCGGGCTTTCACCTGCGCCGCCACGGCGCTGACCGCTACAAAACGGTGGAGCGGCGCGCCGAAGTCGTGGTCGAGCACGCCTTGGGATGGCTCAGCCAGGTTCCCAATCGACCATTCTTCCTCTGGATCCATCTTTACGACGCGCACGATCCCTACGACCCGCCGCCGCCCTACAAGCAACGCTTCGCTGCCCAACTCTACGACGGAGAAATCGCCTACGCCGACGCCTGCGTCGGCAAATTGCTGGACGCGCTGCGCCAGCACGGCCTTTATGACGAAACCATGATTGCGGTGATGGCCGACCATGGTGAATCGCTCGGCGCGCATGGTGAGAGCACTCACGGAGTGTTTCTATACGATGAGACTCTGCATGTGCCCTTGCTGATCAAACTGCCCTTGAATCGCTGGGCAGGACGCCGCAGCGAGACTCGCGCCGGGCTGGTGGACGTTGCCCCCACTCTGCTTACGGCTGCCGGCCTCACACCTCCCTCGGAAATGCAGGGGCAGTCTCTTCTGGAATTTGTCCAGGCGGCGGATGCGAATAGCGCAGCGTCGCCAGACCGTCCCGCCTACGCCGAGACCGACTACCCGCATCGGGCTTTTGGCTGGAGCTCATTGCGGGCGCTGCGCAGTGGCAAATATCTGTTCATTCAGGCCCCCGAGCGCGAACTCTACAATCAGGCGACTGATCCGGCAGAGATTCACAACCTGGCGGGAAGCTCGACGGCAGTTATTGACACGCTGGCGTCCCAGCTCGCGGATTTCCGTAACAAGACCAGCCAGACGTTGGTGGACCTGAGCAAGCCTGATCCCGAGAAACTTCAAAAGCTGCAAGCGCTCGGATACGTCGGGTCCGATACTGCTCCCGCTCAGGACGAAAAGAAGCTCGCCGGGGCCGACCCCAAGACCCGAATCGAAATTGCGAACCTGTTGCACGATGCCATGTTCGACGTTGAAGATGCGCGCTACGAGCAGGCCATCCCGCTGTTGGCGCGCGCGCTCGCCGTGCAGCCCGAAATGCCGGTGGCCAATCTGCAGTACGGGATTGCACAGGCCCGGCTCAAGCATTTCGACCTGGCGATCGCGCCGTTGCGGAAAGCCGTGACCGCGCAGCCTGACAATGGCATGGGTCATTACGAACTGGGGCTGGCGTTATTTGAAACCGGCGATTGGAAGGGAGCAGCGCCAGAATTCGAGGCCGCAGCGGCGCGTGCGCCACGGTGGGCGGACGCGCATTTCTCACTGGCCGCTGTCTATGCCCGCATTGATCGCGTCCCGGAAGCGATGACCGAACTGGACACCACTCTCGGCCTTACTCCTGGTCACTACCGCGCCAACCTGCTGCGTGGGCGAATCCTCTCATTGCAGGGCAATCCGCTGGGCGCGCTCGACAACCTGGAAAAAGCGACCCGAGTCCAGCCCGATTCCAGCGAAGCCCATTCCTTCCTGGCCGATGCCTACCAGCAGCTCGGTCGCACAGCCGATGCGGAACGGGAGCGCACTGCAGCCCGCCGGTGACCACGTGGGACAGCCGCCCCCGGCTGTCGAAGGGCACGACTCAGTCGCGCCACAGGCCGCCGCAGCCCATTTCGCGCTTTAGCGCCTGAGGTCTGTCGAGCCCAGTTTGACGGGGCGAGGCGTGGAAGGGCACGACTTCAGTCGTGCCACATCGGGCAGAAGTTCGTGCGGCTTCAGCCGCTGGGGTTTGCTTTTCCCCGATGGTGCAAGCGAATCCCCAGCGCGCGTTCCGCAAGTCTTGCGCGAGCAGCAAACCGCAGGCGCTAAAGCGCGGCCAGATTTTCGCGGCTTAGTGGCACGACTGAAGTCGTGCCCTTCCCAGCCGGGGGCGGCTGTCCCCACGCTGGCTGCGAAAAAAACGGCTGAGCCATTGCTGACTCAGCCGTAAAGGCGATCCGTGTAGCCGCCTAGAACGAGAAGCGCGCTCCGATCTGCATGATGCGCGCCTGGCCATTCACGATAGGCAGGAAATTCGACCAATCGCTGGGAGCGCTCGCATTGCGCAGCGCCGGATCGCGGGTCACGCCAAAGCCGGTGCGGCTGCCGCTGATCTGGGAAAAGTGCTGCGTGTTGGTGACGTTAAAAACATCCCAGCGCAGTTGGATGCCATAACGCTCGCCGATGTTGAAGCTCTTTCCGATCCCCAGATCAATGTCGATGTAATCCGGTACGCGAAAGATATTGCGCGGTCCGGTCTCGCCCGGGTACGCATTGCGGAAACTCTGGTACACCTGGTTGATGTCGCCGCATCCGCCGAACAGCTTCGGGTCCGCCGTCTCGGTCTTGGTGGGGCAGGTGTGGACTGCCTTGATGGGCGTCACGTAGGCTTGCACATTCCAGTTGGTCGCCCAGCGTGCGTCGTCGTAGGGCGAGAATGTGGGCAAACCGGTATTCCAGCGGAAGATGCCGGAGAGTTGCCAGCCCCCCAGGGCTGCCTGCGCAATTCCCTTGGCGTCACTCAGAAAGGCTTTGCCCTTGCCGAAAGGCATCTGCCAAACGGCCGAGGCGTTGACGTTATGTTTGACGTCAAAGTCAGAACTGGCATAGTTGTCACGCTGGCGGATGGGATTGACGATAAACGGTGCCACCGCGAAAGCTGTATCCCCTTGCAGGCCGGAAGCGTCGTCCAGCGAATGCGCGTAACTGTAGTTCAAGTCAAACGACAGACTGTTCAGTCGTTCCCGCAGTGACAGGGTGAGCGCGTGATAGTTCGAGTTCCCGACCGTACTCCAGGCGGAAAGCGCTCCATACTGCGGCTGCATGAAGCGGGTGGCTTCCGGACCGATATCAAAGAACATCACCTGGTCCACCAGCGCTTCCGTGTCCGTCCAGTCATTTCCCGCAAAGAAAGCGCAGGGGTTGCTCGGGGTGCGGCTTTGCATGGCGTAGAACACCTGGGTGTTGGACCAGGTGGGATCGAAACCTGGAACGGCAGCGGTATCGCTACACGATGGATCGAGCCCAAAATCATTGTTCAGCATCGTCCCCAGGCCAGCGGGAAAGAGATTCTCGAAAAAGGGGATGGTTGCGATCTGGCTGGTGTCGATTCCTTTCTGACGCTGCTTTTCAAGCGCGGTACCGGCCTGGTACCAGGTCACGCCACTCTGTGGATCGCGAACGTTGTTGAAAGCTACGGCGTCCCGGCGGGCCAGCAGACTGCGTCCCATGCGTCCAATGTAGGAGGCGGAGAAGACCATGCCAGCGGGCAATTGACGCTCGAAGGTAAAGTTCCACACGTATTCAGTGGGCGCGTGCAATCTCGAATCGACAGACTGCTCGATCCGCTCTCCTTCGTCGGAGTCCGCGTGAAGCGGAAACTGCAGATCCACTGGGACGCTGACGTTGGGGAGGGTGCGAATGTCCTGGTTGAAGCCGGTGAATAATGGCGCCAGCCCGGCCTGCCCGCTCACCTGAGTATCGTAGGTATTGGCTGGAGTGGTGTAGTTGGACGTAAAACCAAGAGTGTTATTCAGATCAAAGTCCACGGCCAGAGCCTGGCCAAAATAGTCGTTGGTCAGGGCAAAACCGCCGCGAAACACCGAAGTCCCGCCATGGCCCAGCAAACGGCCAAAGAAGCCGTCGCCACCGTCCGGCGACCAGGCGACAGCAATTCGGGGCTGGAAGTTGTTCTTGTCCCAGTTGTACATGGGGGGGCCGCCGTTGGCCGGTCCCGACTTGTTGATCACGATCGGGTCGATAAAGTTCTTGCCCTGGTTCGCAGCCGCCAGGCGTTCCGCGAAATACGTTCCCAGGGGTATGTTGGGCTGGACTTCAAACCCGTTTGCCTCATAGACCGGACGCTCGAGGCTGTAACGCAGACCCAGAGTCAGGGTCAGATTGGGGCGGACCTTCCACGTGTCCTGAACGTAGCTGTCGTAAGCCTGGGTTTTGAAATCGCGGACTGCGGGCTGGCCGGGCGCCAGCAACGTGCCATCCTGCCCGAAAGTGAAGTCGGCGGTGTACTGCGAGAGCCGTCCGATGATGGCCGTGGCCGCATTTTGCACTTCTGATGTGGAATCCAGACTTTCGTTGGCTCGCCCGCCGGGCAGGCCTTGCGCGATCAGATATTGCTGGAACGTATCCGAGACATTCTCGCCCGCGCCTAAGTAAAACGACGGGTTGGTGACGGCGTTGTCGTAGGCGTTAGCGAAGCTGATCCGGCTGTTACTGACAACCCGAATATTGGCCCCAAACTGGATATTGTGGTTCCCCCGGATCCAGGAAACATCATCGGTGAAGTTGTGCACCGGCGTGACCCGGCTGAGGGTGTGTTGCTGGCCAGTGGGCTGAAACACGAAACGGAAGCTGAGGTCGTTCCCGTTGCTGTCGCCGGCCTGGTCGAAGGCCTGCCGGGTGAATCCGTAGCGGAAATTGTTGACCCAGTGGTTGCCCAGGGTCCAGGTATGACCTGCGGCCAAACCCCAGGGGTGGTTCCAGACCAGGGGTGCCTGGGTGTCTGGGAACCAACTCGCCTGCGTCTGATGATCATAAATAACATTCGCCCGGACGAACGCAACCTGGCTATTGGAAAGGTTGAAGTCCAGCTTGGCCACGTGCGAGTTCAGTCTCACCGGCGTGGGCGCGTTGAAACGGAAGCCAGACGTATTCAGGCCGTCGCCCAGCGATGAATCGTTGGCCGGGTACTTGGCGGCGGCTGCGGCCAGAGCACTCAATGCGGCCGGGTTGATAGCAGGGTTGGCCGGATCTCCATCGTGCACGAGGTGAAACGCAGCCTCATTCTGGGTCAGATCGAGAGACGCCTGTTGCACGCTGCTGCAGGCGGCATCCGCGCAGTAGCGGTAGTTGATGATGCCCTGGCCGAGCGAGGGCAAGGGAACGGTTTCGGTTTGACCGGTTCCGCTGGCGTCGTGACGGGCTTCGTAGCTATAAAAGAAAAATGCCCGGTTCTTGACGATCGGACCGCCCAGCGCTCCACCATACGTATTCCGGATCAGCGGCTGGCGATCCACTTGAGGCTGAGAATGGGTGTTGAACCAGTCGTTGGCTGTGAACCCCCGGGAGCGATAGAACTCGAAGGCTGCACCATGCCAGCTGTTGGTGCCCGACTTGGTAACCAGGTTCACCTGGGAACCGGACGAGCGGCCCTGGTTGGCATTTCCGTTGGCGGTGGTAACGCGAAATTCCTCAACGGCCTCCGCATTAAGACGGAGCACCGGCCCGGAAGTAATGTCGCCACGGTCGCCGCCCAGCGTTCCAATTCCCAGATTGTTAGTGGTGAGCGGGACGTTGGCATTGCCGCTTTGCGCGTTGTTGATATCCACGCCATCCAGGGTCACGTTCGATTGGTCGGCCCGGGCGCCCGTCGTGTAGCCTTCGCGGGTTGAGCCTGGCTGCAGACTCAGTAAATCGACCAGGTTGCGCGCTTCCAGAGGAAGCTGGGTGATCTGCTCAGCAATGAAATTATTGCCCAGGCTGGCGTCCTGGGTGTTGATGAGAGCGTCCTGCGAAGAAGCCCTGACCTCCACGATTTCCGTGGCGGCGCCTACCTCCAACTGGACGTTGCTCTCCGTCTGCTTCCCGATCAGGGCGTGCAGGTTGTTCACCACGTTGCTGCGGAACCCTGTGGCCTGGACCTCCAGGCGGTAGTCCCCGGGAGGGATCAAGTCGAATACGAAGTCTCCGCTGGCGGTTGACTTCGTGGTGCGCGCTGCGCTGGTGGCCATGTTGGTGAGGGTCACCGTCGCATTGGGAACCAACCGCCCCTGTTGGTCAGTGACCGTTCCGCGAATGGCGGAAGTTCCGGTTTGACCCCACAGCGGGGCCGCAAACAGCAGGACGGCAATCGCTAAAGCCACTCCCCGAACAGAACCCATAGCAGCTCCTTTTAAAGCTCGCATGGCTTGCCCAATCGACTGGCGATTTACTTGTAAAGAAAAAACCAGGGAAATATAGGAACAGCACTGTTGGGCCGACATTGTGCAATTATCGGGCCAACAATTGCAAGAAGAATCTGCTTCAGTTCTGCGTTATGTCTCGGATTAATATCCTTATTTTCAGAGGAAGAATACGGGTTTCCATCAGCGTGTGTTGACTCTGTTATTTGAACAACACACTGCCCATAACAAGGACGAAGAAGTAGGCTTCCAGAGTGTAGCGGGGCTCCGGATTCTCCAGGCTTCCCAGAAAGGCAGATCGCAATAGCACAAATGTCAGCACCAGGCCCAGGGGGACGGTCCAACGCACCCTTAGAACTCCGACAACCCCAGCCCCCAGATATAAGAGATTTACGACCCCCAGGGTGACCGCCAGCGCAGACCAGGTCGGATCGTCATTAAATTCCCACCACCGGGTGTCGGAGGGCAGAGTTTCCGTGCGTGGACGCAGCCACATGTCGGCAATGCGCACCACCGGCAACCACAGGTAGAACCGCAAAGGTGCTTGGTGAATGCGCTGTTTGGCCAAAGCCGCAAACCGGGTGTCCAGTTCCGGCGTGACATGAAGAGTCTGGTTGTAATCTGCCAACAATTGCTCGGTCTGCTGGCGCTGCGCTTCAGAATCAAAGGCACGAGCCGGAAGCTTGCCCGCATCCACGGTGTCTCCTGGCACCGGCCAGTAGATCTCCTCCACGGAGGCATAGTCGGCCATCCAGGTCTTCACCCAGCGATTGAATCCGGCGGGGACAAACTCGTCTTCTTCATTCGCATAGCGCGGCGCCAGGGGCTGGAAGCGGTGCAGGGTGTGCAGATTGCGCCAGGCCCAGGGCGCCAGCGGCGCCAAAGAGACCACCCCAAGAATCAACCCAGCCCAAAACAGATGTGGCACCGGGAGCCCGTGTGGCCGCGGGCGACTCGCCCCCGTCTTGTCCTTCTTTTCCTGTCCCCAGGCCAGGATGAGCAGCGCCCCTAGATACAACTCAATCGCAATCAGGATCAAGCCCCCATCCGGACGCAACAGAATCGCGGCGGCGATGGCGAGCCCGCATCCCATCCATGGTCGCAACCGCTTCTGGTCCAGCGGCTCCAGGCCCGCGACGACGCAATCAAAAGCCAGCACGGTGAAAAAAACCTCCAGCGTCTCGGTGAGAGCAGCCGCAGCGTAGCTGGCCAGAAACGGACAGAGTGCCGCCAAAAGAAATGCCGCCTTGGCGGCCCGGGGAGAAACCAGGCGGCGCGCCATGTCTGCGATCATGAAACAGGTGCCGACATCCACCAACAACTGAAGCGCCAACATCGCCCGGTAGTGTTCCATCCCAAAGATGGCAAACACGGCGGCCAGGAATGCGGGGTATCCCGGCAGGCGGATGCAGGTAGGAGAAATCTCTTCCGGACCACTCAGCCCGTAAATGCCATGCTGCAGCCAGTTCTTGGCGATGTCGCCATAAACGAAAGAGTCGTTGGTGATGGCCGGGAAACGAAACAGGAAAAGCAGCCGCAGCCCAACCGCAGCTAACGTAGCCAGCAGAAAGAATCGAAAGTGTTGGCGCACGAACTGGCGCACGCTAAGAATATACCTCTGATCGGACCAATTCGTGGCTCTCAGTGCCGCGGACAAGCAGCGCCGGCGCTACTCTACGCCAATTGACCGCCCGAATACGTCAGCTTAGGATGAATAGACAGCAATTTCCATGGCGCAACCTGTTTTCTTCGATCCCCGCAAGGCCCGCTGGAAGCGCATACGACTGGCCTTCGACGTCATCGGCGTAAGCATCACCCTGCTGGTCATTTTCTTTGCCTACACGGCTTTGCGCGATGAGCCTTTGCCCGACCTCCTGCTGCCGCCCCAGAAACGTCCTTACCGTGCCTTAAAAGAAAAAGAAAGAGAAAAGGCGAAAGAGCGGCGAAAATTGGTATACCTGCGGGGCCATCGAAAATCCCGAGGAGCGCCTTCCCAGGTGAAGCTGAATGCGGAAGAAGGTATTCGGGCGGCATTTTACGTGCCCTACGATGCCGCCAGCTTTTCATCCTTGCGCGAATACGCCCGGCAGATCGATCTGCTATTTCCCGATTGGCTGCACACCCTCACCCCGGATGGCCGGTTGCAGAGCATCGATGAACAGACCAACAAGTTCTTCGACGTGATGCAAGACTCGACTGTCCGGTCCGTGGATGACAAGGTCATGCCCTTCCTGAAATCGGAAGAGACCGGCATCGAAGTCTTTCCCATGGTCAACAATTTCGACGGGACGGATTGGGTGGACGTCAGCGCCTTCCTCAACAGTCCGGAAGCCCGTGCGAACTTTCGTCGGCAGATAGCGTCCTTTCTAGCCACCGATCGATATCGCGGCCTGATGATTGACTTTGAAACCCTGGCCAGGAATGCGCAGCCAGGTTATCTGGCGCTGCTGAAGGAACTCTCGGATGACTTGCATGCGCAGGGCATGAAGTTGTACGTCAGCGTGCAGGCACGGAACGAGGAATACGATTACGCTGCGGTCGCGGCGCGCGTTGATGGTGTCGTACTGATGAACTACGACGAACATTATCCGTCGCCGGGCACGCCCGGCCCGGTGGCGTCGCAGGACTGGTTCACCGACAACCTCAAAGCGGCAATCAAGGTGGTCCCCAAAGACAAGCTGATCTCGGCCATCGGCAATTACGGTTACGACTGGGTACACAAGCCGAAGCACGGCGCGCTTCCCCCGGGGGTGAAGGACATCAACGTGACCGTGCAGGATGCCTGGCTGGCCGCCCGCGACTCGGAAGCGGACGTGGACTTTGACGGCGACAGTCTCAACCCCCACATCAGCTACCTGGACGAACACGATCTGCAGCATGACATCTGGTTTCTTGACGCTGTGACCGCGCTCAACCAGATGCGGGCGGCTCAGTCCCTCGGCATCAAGACCTTCGCGCTGTGGCGGCTGGGATCGGAAGATCGCTCGCTGTGGCGGGTCTGGGACATTCCGGGCGAGGCCGGGGCGGAAAATAAATTGAAAGACGTCCCGCCCGGCCAGGATGTGGACATGGAGGGTAATGGCGAGATCCTGCGCATCGAGGCCCGGCCTGCCGATGGACAACGCAGCATCACCCTCGATCAGTCAACCGGGATCATTACCGATCAGACCTTCGATTCGTTTCCTGAGCCCTATCGGGTAGCGCGCTACGGATCAAGCCCGGACAAGATCGCCATCACCTTCGACGATGGCCCCGACCCGGAGTGGACGCCCAAGATTCTCGACGTACTCAAGAGTGCCCGGGCACCGGCCGCGTTCTTTCTGATCGGGATTCAAGCCGACAAGTTTTCCGACACTACCGACCGCATCTACCGCGAGGGCCATGAAATCGGGAACCATACTTTTACCCATCCCGACATCAGCAACATTTCGCGCGGTTTCATGCGGGCGGTGGAACTCAATCTTACCGAGCAGCTTTTTGCCAGCCGGCTGGGCATCCACACGATTCTGTTTCGCCCGCCCTATTCGATTGACGCCGAGCCTGACACCGAAGATCAGGTCCGCCCACTCGAGACCACGCAGGACATGGGCTACATCACCATCGGCGACAAGATCGATCCCAACGACTGGCGAGACAATCCGCGCCACAGCGCCGACCAAATCGTGGCCGATGTCCTGTCCCACCTGCCGCCCTGCGCGCCCGGCGATATTCGCTGCGGCAACATCATCCTGCTGCACGATGGCGGAGGCGATCGCGAACAAACCGTGCTGGCACTTCCCGGAATTATCGCCGGCGCCCGGGAAAAGGGATTGCAGATCGTGCCGCTCTTCGAATTGCTGGGCCGGACTCGTGCGGAAGTGATGCCTCCCATTCCTTCCAATCAACGCTGGATCGCGCGCCTGAACCTGTTTGGATTCGCTCTCTTCCCCCTGGCGTTTAATGCCATGACTTGGATTTTCTTTGTGGGTGACGTGCTGATGACCGGCCGCCTGCTCTTCATCGGCGCCTTCGCCGTCTTCGACCGGCTCTGGCCCCGGCGTTATGGAACTCCCGGCGACGCGGCCCACTTTCTTCCCCCGGTTGCGGTGTTGATTCCTGCGTACAACGAAGAAAAGGTTATCGTGCGCACCATCCGCTCAGCGCTCACCTCGGACTATCCCAATCTGCATGTCATCGTGATTGATGACGGCTCCAGTGACCGGACGCTCGAAGTCGCGCGCGCTGCATTTGCCCTCGAAGCGGCCAGCGGCAGGGTCCTCATCCTGACCAAGCCGAACTCCGGCAAGGCGGACGCTCTTAATTTTGGACTGGAGCACCTTGGCGGCGAGGAAATTTTTGTCGGCATCGACGCCGATACGGTTATTGCTCGCGATGCCATCTCCCGCCTCATACCTCACTTCCTGAACCCCAAGGTAGGTGCGGTCGCGGGCAATGCCAAAGTTGGAAACCGCATCAATCTCTGGACCCGCTGGCAAGCCCTGGAGTACATCACCAGCCAGAACTTCGAACGCCGCGCCTTGAACACCATGGGAGCGGTGAGCGTGGTGCCGGGCGCGATCGGCGCCTGGCGCATCTCGGCGGTGCGCGAAGCCGGCGGATTCCACACCGACACCGTTGCCGAAGACGCCGATCTCACCATGGCCCTGCTGCAATTGGGATATCGCGTCGAATACGAAGACATGGCCCTGGCTTATACGGAAGCCCCGGTCAACGCTCGCGGCCTGATGCGCCAGCGCTTTCGCTGGTCGTTCGGCATCCTGCAGTCGGTGTGGAAGCATCGCGGCGCATTTGCCCGGGAGGGTGTGCTGGGCTGGATTGCATTGCCCAATATTGCCATCTTCCAGGTCCTGCTGCCCCTGGTCTCGCCTTTGATCGACATCATGTTCTTTGTCGGTATGATCTGGTACTTCGTCCAGAAATCGTTTCATCCCGAGTCCACCGATCCCGGCAGCTTTCAACGCCTCATCGTTTTCTTTGTCGCGTTCCTGGTGATGGACTTCCTGGCTTCGGCCATTGCCTTCGCGTTGGAACGCCGTCAGCCGGACGCGCCTGAAGACCCGTGGCTGCTCAGCCAGGTCTGGCTGCAACGTATCGCCTACCGGCAGTTGTTCTCTCTCGTCTTACTGAAGACGCTGAAGCGCGCAGCGGAAGGCCGGCGCTTCGCCTGGGACAAACTCGAGCGCACTGCCGCCATGAGCTACCAGCCGTCAGCGGAAGATCACGAATCGGTAAAAGTCCCATAGCAGGTCGTAGCCGGCGCGGAACCCACGTAGGGGCAGGTGTCCTCACCTGCCCGGCCGAGCGCAGCTCGGCGGCCGATTCGGCTACATTTTCCGGTGCTACAATGATCGAGTCTTACATCGACCCACCGGCATCGAATATCTCCGAGGTGCGCTCATGGCAACCGTTGAAGCTCCGATCCGCCCACAGACTCGCCTGCATGAAGGGCCGTTCGTAAACGAACCACTCACCGACTTCACCAAAGAAGAAACTGCCCGCCGGATGCGCGCCGCGCTCGAGAAAGTGCGTGGCCAACTGGGCCGCGAGTACGACCTGGTCATTGGAGGCAAGCGGGTCAGGACCAGCGACAAGATCAAGTCCATCAATCCAGCCCGGCCCTCGCAGTTGGTCGGCCTGCACCAGAAAGCCGGCAAGGAGCACGTGGAGCCGGCCATGCAGGCGGCGCTCGAAGCCTTCGCCAGCTGGAGCCGGACATCTTTTGAGGAGCGCGCCAGCCTGCTCTTCCACGTAGGGGACGTGCTGCGGGAACGCAAGTTTGAATTCTGCGCCTGGCTGGTTTTTGAAGTCAGCAAGAACTGGGCGGAGGCCGATGCCGATATCGCCGAGACCATCGACTTCTGCGAGTACTACGCGCGCGAAGCGCTGCGCCTCTCGCGGACCGAACTGCCGGTACAGATGCCGGGCGAGCGCGACACCCTCCTGTACATTCCGCTGGGCGTGGGCGCGGTGATTCCGCCGTGGAATTTCCCCTGCGCCATCATGGCCGGTATGACGCTGGCCTCGATCGTGAGCGGCAACACGGTCATCCTGAAGCCCTCAAGCGACTCGCCCACCATCGCGGCAAAGTTCGTGGAACTGCTCGAGGAATGCGGTCTGCCCGAAGGCGTGGTGAATTTCTGTCCCGGCGCGGGCGCCAGCTTCGGCAAC
>JAIQFF010000007.1 GCA_020073395.1 Terriglobia bacterium | reverse complement strand
TGCTGCCTGGTTTTGCGCGGTGACCGGGTACAATCGCGAGAGCGCCGCCCGGTCGTCCATCTTGGGTTGGTCAGCATTGGGATAACAGATGGAAATCGGAATGCAATTGATCGGGTCCGTGGCGTGCATGATGGAAAGCCCGGCATAGTCGGACGCTGTGGGTGCGGGGCTGCGGGTGAAAACGTTGACATTCATCTGCGACCAGTCCAGCCCCAGCGCGCGAGTTCCACGAATGGCTTGTTCAACGCGAAAGGTGACTTGCACCGTGGCTAGGCTGTCAGTTTCGTCCTGCGAGGGTTGTTCCACCGATAGGACCGTGCCGTCGAATATGTAACCCGAATTCCGGGCCAACAGGTGCAGGTTGGAGATCGCAGGCAGCGACGGGTTGGCCCGCGGGTTCTGCGCGGCGGCGGATAGTAAAACCAAGGCCAGGCCAAGCGCAGGGAACTGCCGAAAAAGAAACCGCATGGCAGAGCCTCGTTTCAAACGAGACCAGGTGGGACGGGGAGTGCAGCAATGATAGAGGTTAAGAGAAACGGGAAGATGTATCAGCCATCACAAGGTCATGTGACGAACGAACCAGGTGGGGACAGCCGGGGACGGTTGTCCCCGCGTGTTCGCGCCTACATCAAACCTCGCCGGCTGTGTCCCCGGGCTGACAAATGCGCTCCCGTCAACATCAACAATCCGGAGAGGAAGGCCCAGAACATCAGGCTGACCGACAAAGCAAATGGGCCGTACACCTCCTGGAAGCTCAGCCGGGGCAGGGCCAGGATGTAGGCGTACTTCAAGGCTTCTGACATCAGGCCCATGATTACCGCCGTGGGTAGCACCGCCCGGACGGGTACCTTGCCGTTGGGTAGTACCCAATAGATCAGAAAGAAAATCGCGATGCTGGCGGAGATGGCAAACGCCTTCATCATCAGGAAACCGCCCAGCCGGACTACAAACGGCCCGTGACTGCGCAACGCATTTTCAAGCAATGCGATATTTCCCGCAGTCAAGGCAATCGAGAGCAGAGCCAGTACTCCGCAGCTGAAGGCCAGCGCGAGCGAGATGAGTTGATTGCCGAAATAAGACCGGTTGTTGGGGAAGCGCCAAATGCGGTTGAGCGCCACCTCGAGCGGCATGAAGATTCCGGTTGAGGTAAACAGAAGAATAACCAGTGAAGCCAATTGTGCGCGCTGCCGCGCGCCCACCAGAGCATTCAGGTTGCGAATCACGAAGTCCTGCCCGGCGGGCAGGAAGTCGCGCAGCAGTTGCACCACCACGTCATTCATCACCGGAGAATGAAATACCTGCCGGATGAAGGTCATGAGCAGAAGCACAAAAGGAAAAAATGAGAGGATAGCATTGGCGGCCACGGAGAATGCAAACGTATGTACCTCGGTGCGTAACAAGTATTTCACTGTGGAACTGACCAGCCCGGAGTAAGGGTCTTCGGGCCGATTGGAGACGGCCAAACCGGTTGGCGGCGGCGAAGTCGCCGACCTTGACTGCTGGTCACCAGGCATTTTCCCTAATCCTATCAGACAGTTGCGCTTTGTCGGCAGACACGGAAGGACGTTGCGCTCTCGGCCGCACCGCCGGCGTTCCATGCATGCCGCGACCGTTCATATTTAATCGTTTTATGCTTCAGATTTCTTTGCTTGCCAGAAATGGAGTTCCTGAATATTATCTTCTGCTCACTGCCCGCAATTTGGGCAACGGGCAGGTTTGCTTGGGGTAGATGGTCTTGTCCTGCAGTCACAATTCGCGCCAACAGGATGGCCCCGGTAAAGTTCGGTCGTGGTTTCTGCCAAGATCCGAACCGACGGAGCTTTTTTTGTGGGCGTGATTTTCAGCGGCGGTGCTTTCGTCTTCCCTCGGAGGGGGTTGTAGAGGAGCACGAGCTCCACGGAGGATGCGAAAGTTAAATCAGAGCAGAGGCGAAAGGAGTTCCTTGTGAGAGAGAAGGGTACAGTGAAGTGGTTCAACGGGGCCAAAGGATACGGGTTCATCCAGCGCTCCACCGGGGAGGACGTTTTTGTTCATTTCTCCGCTATCCAGGAGAATGGTTATCGCACGCTGAACGAAGGCGAAACGGTGGAATTCGATCTGCTCAAGGGGCCGAAGGGCTTTCAGGCAGGTAACGTGGTGCGGGTGCAATAAAACGGTCCCAGGTTCAGCCACTGCGAACCCTCCCAGCTTCCCCTGGGAGGGTTTGTTATCTGCGGCGCTTGCCTCGCTGCTACTGCACTTCCAACGACACCAAATCGCCATCGGCTTTTCCGCCGGCCTTATAGTTCACAATCACACCCCGGTCCGCCCACTCGCAAGAAAACTCGTCCACTCCGACCAGCAACAGTGATTTGTAGTCATCAGTGCGCAATCTCAAGGTTCGCGTGCTCGCCCTGACCGTCAAAATTGCTACCGGTGCCTGAGCGCAGTCCACTTTCAGCAACTTCCCTCGGACGAACTGGGATTTCCGCCGGTCGGGCACGGGCTCTGCCGGGGCCGCTTCCCCTTTGCCGGAATTAGCCTCTTCCGCATCGTTCTCCGCGGCGGTCGGCGCCGGACCGGTTGGGCCATCTTGCGGCGACGTACTATCCTGCGGCAGCACACCATACTTCTTCAGGGTAGGGAGGTCGGCCAGACTCTTCCGGGCGGTTTGCGCGATTCGCAAATTTGCGCTGTCCTGAAGGCGGCTGAGCAGGGCGGTAGCGTCGTCCCACTTCTTTCCGGCGAGATCGATCTGCGCCAGGTTGAGAAGGTATTGTTCGTTGCGCGGACTGAGCTGGATCGCGACCTTTATCGACTCGGTCGCGGAATGAACGCCACCGCCCTGGAGGCGCGCCAGGGCAAGCATGCTGTGGGCCTCGGCAAAGTCGGGCTGCTTATCGACCACGTACACCAGATCCTGAATCATGTTCGAAACGCCCTGGAACGGTTTTCGGCTCACCTGGGCAGCGCGAAACTTTACCAGCGCCAGATAGTAGTGCGTCCAGGTATCGCGGCCATCGAGCTCCCGTGCTCTGGCTAGTTCTTCGCCGGCCTCGTCGAATTCTTCTCTTTCCATGCGGACCCATGCCAGGGCGCGGTGCGCGATCACGTTGTCCCCCTTGGGGTCGGCGATGACGGTCTGGAGATCCTTCTCGCCCTGATCGCGATGTTCGGGCAGACGCACCGCCATTTCCGCAACCAGCGACTGCGCCTGAGCCTGGATTACGTCCGCGACACTGGCTCCGACATCGAGCGGCCCCACTGGAGCGGGAAACTGGTTTACCTGTACCCCCGACGCGGTCGCGCCTGGCTTGGGGTTGGGTGGGGTCGGCGGCGCTGCCGCGAAGGCGTGAAAGTAATCATTCATCGCCTGCTCCAATTGAGTCGCGCTCATGCCAAAGGCCTGCTGAATGGCCTGTTCGACCGGGACCTTGCGTATCTGTACGAGTCCGAAATAAGTTCCAGCCTCCGATAATTTGTTCTGGTTGAGCAGGTAGTGCATCACCATCCACGATTGCGCGTAGAACATGGGCGGATAGCTGGAGGGACCTGCGTGCATCGTGAACAGCTCCGGCAGGGCCAGCCATGGCCCGTTGAGCAATTCGACAAATGATTTGGGCGGGCTGGGATCGACCGACGATTGACCGGGAAGCGCATGGTGCCAGGGCAGGTCCCGGGCCGGGTCGCCACCGATCTGCACCTGGCTGTCGCCCAGTCGCAGGCTGGAGAAATATTGCGCAAAGCCTTCGTCAAACCAATCCTGGGTAGGGGGATAGTTGAAACTCAAAAACAGGCGCGCGAAATCGTGGGAGACGGCTCGCCAGCTGTCCTCGGCGGCAAGATCAAGCACGATGTAGCTGCGGTCTTCTCCAGGTAAGAAGAATCCGGGAGCGGGAATGGGCTGGCCCTGGCGGAGGGGCACTACCCGGATGTATTCTTCGTCCGCCTGCAGCGCGATGACGTCCAGCGGTTCCGGCATCTGCACTTTGGTCTTCAGGAAAAGCTGGCCAAAGACTTCACGCATCTGCTCCAGGCGCAAGCTCACTTCGCGGCCCTTTTTTTCGCCCCCATCGGTCAGGACGGCAAAATGAGCGGAACTTACACGTATCCACTTGGGTTCAGAGTTGCGTGCAAACGTGGACGCCGCAGCGGCGAAGAGCAGCACAACGAGAAATAAGCGTCGCGGGCGAAGGGAAATGCTGGACATGTTCGACCAGGCTGAAATGCTACCACGCGTCCCCCGGTGCGGGAGGGTGGGTCGGACCCTCTTGTCCGACGCCTTTGACTTTGCTTTTTTGTTTCTTAAGAACTCTCCCAGAACCAACACTTGGAAAAAGCGCACAGAAAGTCCAAGTCAAAAGCGTCGGACAAGAGTGTCCGACCCACACTCTGTGTTTTTTCTCGAAAGCTTCTTGGTCGCCCACTCCGCGCTCTCTGCGACAACCGGATCCTCGTCCGCTTTCAACTTCTCCAGCAACGGGGCAAAGCCTTGGTCACTGCTGTTGCCCATGGCAATCACCGCGTTTCGGCGCAAGCCGCTGCGTTTTGCGCGGCCCACCGCAGACCCGCGAAACTTTTCCCGAAACTCTTCATCGGTCATCTCCGCCAGCCATTCCAGCGCGGGATTGACCAGCCCTTCCCGTGGCTGAAACTCCACCACGCCGGTGGCTGGCGCTTTGCGGTTCCAGGGACACACATCCTGGCAGATGTCGCAGCCAAAAACCTCGTGACCCATGCCGGAGCGCAAGTCCGCAGCGATCGCGCCCCGCTTCTCGATGGTGAGGTAAGAGATACAACGATTGGAATCGAGCTGATAGGGCGCGATCAGGGCATCCGTGGGGCAGGCATCGATGCAGCGGGTGCAGGAACCGCAGCGGTCGGGCGCCGGCAGATCAGGTTCAAGTTCGAGCGAGGTCAGGATTACGCCTAAGAATAACCAAGACCCCAGCTTCTGATTAATGATGCAGGTGTTCTTTCCAATCCAGCCGATGCCAGCATATTTTGCGTACACGCGTTCTACGAGCGGTCCAGTGTCCACGTAACAACGCGTTTGCAGCGCTGATGATCCTGTGACCCCATCGCGCAACTGGTTCTCGACCAGCCGCAGGCGGCGCAGCACCGCGTCATGATAGTCCTCTTGTCCCCAGGCGTAGCGGGAAATCCACCCCCGTTGGGGCTCATCCGCCTGGGTCGAGTACGGTTCGGCCGTGTTGTAGTTGATGGCACAGACGATCACGCTGCGCACCCAGGGCAGGGTGGTACGGAGCGACGCCCGCTTGAGCGCGCCGGTCTCATTGCGCGCTTCCATGTACTGCATCTCCGCGGCGCGCCCGGCGGCGATCCATTCCCGGAAGCGGTCCAGTTCGCCGAACTCGTGGACTGGCGCTACGCCCGTCAATTCAAAGCCGGCAGCGTGGGCTGCCTGTTTGACGAGACTCGTAATTTGGCTGCTCTGATTCATCTTGAGGCCGGAATCGCCTTAACCTTCGCGGTTGTCCGTGAGGCCGTGTCCCGATTTAAGACCCTGCAATGCCAGTATCGGACCTTCTTAATCCAATGATCAAGGTTCCCGCTCCATACTATTCAATGAGGGCGAGATCATCGAGTTGCCAGCGACTGTCACGCACCATCCAACGGGCGAATTGAGGGCAGGAATGGTATGTCATTCGGAATTTACCTGACCGGTTTTGTGGTCGTGATTGCCGGGCCCATCTATGGGGCTAGCCTGATGCACATACCGACCCACTGGATTGTGGTGGGCGGCCTGGTGCTGGTGGGGATTGGAATTCTGACGGGTGTCAAAGCCACGCGCCAGAAGGACTCCGCAACGTAAACCAAGGTCCGGAGGAGACTTTTCCAGGTTTCCCCCTGACGCACAAGAGGAGATACAGGATGAAATGGAATTGGATATATGGGGTAGTGTTCGCGGGCGCTCTGACCATCCCCATGCCGGCACAGATTTCGGTGTACATCGGACAACCACCCCCGCGAGTCCGATATGAGCGCCGCAGCCCGCTTCCCGGTCCGGGCTACGCCTGGGTCAATGGCTACTGGTCGCCGCAAGGGGATCGCTATGAGTGGGTGCCGGGACGCTGGGACCGTCCACCCTACCGAGGCGCCCGCTGGGTGCGTCCCCGTTATAAGCACCATCGCCAGGGCTGGGAGGTCCGTGAAGGCCACTGGGACAGCGACGAGCATGGCCGGTACCGCGATCACTAGGCAAGACTGATCCCACGGATTGCATCAGAGGAGCCTCGCAGGCGGCCACACCTGCGGGGCGTTTTTTTTTGAGCGAACTTAAGCCTCGCCTGGCACGAGACATTTTTGGCGAAAGCCTGCGCGAGGAGGGGCTGACGACCAACGACCGACGACTAGATTCCCAGCTTCTTCACTTCTTCGTTGTAATACTTGCGGTACAGAATGTCCCACTCCTGGCTGCCCTCGAGGATCGTCCGCTTCTGGTTTTCTATCTTCAGGCGGGCGCTCTGGTCGATTCTCGCTTCCTGGTTGAGCAGTTCTTCGAGGATCTTGCGTACTTCGAGGCGGATGGTGTTGCGGTCTTCGACGAAATCGACGGCGTCGAGTTCAGCCAGGGCGTCCGTAACCACATGGGCCACTTTGTTGACCTTGTCCCGGCTGATTCTCACAGCACCGCCTTGTACTTGCGGGTGAGTTCGCTTTTCACTTTGCGGAACATTTCCTGGTAATTGGCCCCGGTACGCCGCATCTCTTCGGAATACGCTTCAAGAATGACCCGCACTTCGTCATTGATGCGGTCCTCGAGCGACAGTTCCTCCAGCATCGCGGCATGCACCTTCTCGGTGACCGCAGGCACGGCTTTCGTTTCAATATGCCCGCCCGCAATCAGCTTTTTGGTGACTTCGCGGGCCAGGTAGCCCACATATTCTTTGGAAAGAAGCATAGCGCGGATCAGTTGTCGTTTGCGAAACACGTAGTGTAGCACAGGGTTTAGTCGTTGGTCGTTGGCCCGCTCTTGACTGCGATTCCTGCCGGGTATCTTTGGGGTAGCCAACGACCAACGACCGACGACAAACGACCAAATTCAGGCATACAATGCAGAATTAAATGTCTCCTGCACCCGACAATCTGGCCGGCCTCAAAGACGACATGATCGCCTTCATCGAAGGCCATGGCATGCGCCGCTTCCACGGCTACGTCGATTACGAAGAAGTGCAGAGCGTAGTCTGGAAGACTGAAGACAATCCCGACAGTTGGAAGGATTTCGTGGAACTGGCCAAGGCCGCAGCCGCGCCCTTCCTCACCATGGACGCCTGGATGCTGCGCAAGGAAGAGCTTGACCAGATGATCGAGCGCCTGGGCAACGCCGAGTTCACCAATGAAGAAGATGTGGAAGAGGCGCGCTGGCTGCGGACCTACATTGGCAAGACCGGGTTCGTGCAGCTCGGCTTCGCCCACCAGGGCATCATGATGGTGTACGAAGCGTCCACCGACTGGTACGACCACTACCAGCGCCTGCTGGAATTGTCGGAGGACTTTGGCGGCATTCCTATTGACGAACCCGATCAGGACGACGAAACCTGAACTAAGTAAATAAATGGAGGACGGGCGTCCCGCCCGTCAGGCCGAGCGAAGCTCGGCAACCCGCATCGCTATAATCAGTCTCTGGGACCTCTCCCCTAAATGCGCTGGGATCTTAAAACCGCCGACTCCAATGCCGTTGAACATCTCGCGGCGAAATTGAGTTCACAACCATCCCTTCGCCTGAACGATCCGCAAATCGCCACGACCCTCGCTCGCCTCCTGGTCATGCGAGGCATAACCGAAGCCGAAGCTGCCGAGCGCTTCCTGACTCCCGCGCTTTCCCACTTGCATCCGCCGTACCTGATGGCTGGGATGAAGGCTGCGGTCGATCGGATCGAAGCCGCCATCGAGAACAAGGACCCGATCCTGATCTACGGCGACTATGACGTGGATGGCACCACCGCCATCGTGGTCCTCAAGACCGCGATCGAACTCTGCGGCGGCGCGGCTGAATTTCACGTTCCGCACCGCATCCGCGACGGCTACGACATGCGCGACGACGTCATCGAGCGGGCCGCGGCCGCCGGAATCAAACTCATCATCAGCGTGGACATGGGTATCCGCGCCTTCGCTCCCGCCGAGACCGCCCGACGGCTGGGCGTGGACCTGATTGTCACCGACCATCACCTTCCGGGCCCGCAGGGTGTTCCGGCTGCGCTGGCTGTGGTTAATCCCAATCAGTCAGGCTGTGGGTACCCGTGCAAGGAACTGTGCGGCGCGGGCGTCGCTTTCAAATTGGCCCAGGGTCTGATCGAACGCAGAATCCCCGAGGGCGATCGGACCCGCCTGTTGAAATCGTTCATGAAAGTGGTCGCGATCGCGACCATCGCGGACGCAGTGCCGCTCACGGGAGAAAACCGGGTTTTCGCCAAGCTGGGATTGGAAGGTCTGCGTTCGCCGGTGAACCCCGGCCTCAAAGCCTTGCTCGAAGTCGCGCAACTCAGCCCGGGCCGGACCCTCACTTCCGGAGAAGTCGCATTCCGCATCGCTCCGCGTATCAATGCAGCAGGCCGCATGGATGTGGCCTGCGATGTCATCGAACTCTTCAGCGTGAAGGATCCGGTCCGGGCCCGCGAGATTGCCCAGAAGCTCGATCAGCTCAACGGTGACCGCCAGGAGGAGGAGCGCCGCATCCTGCAATCCATCACATCAAATTTTGAAGAACAGCCGAGACTGCGCGATGCTTTCTGCATTGTGATCGACGGCGAAGGCTGGCACCGCGGTGTAATCGGTATTACCGCCACGCGGGTGGTGGAGCGTTACGGACGCCCTGCGCTGGTGATTTCGCGCAACGGAGAGGAAGCCCACGGCTCCGGCCGTTCCATCCGCGCGTTTCACCTGCTGAATGCGCTCGAGTCGTGTGCCGGCCTGTTCACGCGCTTCGGTGGACACGCCCACGCCGTTGGCTTCTCGCTGCCTGCCGCAAATCTTCCTGAACTTCGGGCGCGCCTCGACGACTACGCGCATACCTGCCTGACTCTTGCTGACTTCGACCCCTCGCTCAACTTTGATGCCGAGCTGTCGCTTGACCGGGTGACACCCGAATTCTTCAACCTGCTGCAGAGGCTGGAGCCTTTTGGCGTGGGCAATCCCCAGCCTGTCTTCACCGCCCGCGCCGTCCGTCTCATGGCGTCTCCGCGCATCATTAAAGACAAGCACGTGAAGCTGAAGCTGGCGCCGGCAGTTGGGTTGTTGTCCCGCAGCCCGGGCGGGCCGGATGTGGCGATCCTTACAACTCCGCGTTGTGATCCTGATTCAGCCGGGTTGCGCCGCAGTGACGTACGCCAAGCCACCGACAATCGGCAAGCGACCGACAGCAAGTGGCGCAGGGCCATTACCTTCGATGCCCTGGGATGGCACATGGCGGAACGCTGTCAGCAGGCCGCCCTGCTCTCCGGCGACGCTCTCGACATCGCATTCACCATCGACAATAACGATCACCCCGAGTACGGCGGTCTCGAACTCTCGCTGCGAGACTTTGGGCGACCGGAAAAAGCCGCCGATGACACTGGGACAGCAGAAAAAAAGAAGATCGCGGCCGGGCTGTAAGCGTCTGTCCCGCAACTCAAGGCTTCCCTAGAATGAGATCGACGTCACTGTGCATAGCCGCGCAGCGGCGCAACATTGCAGCCCTGGGCGTAAGCCCCGGGTGAGGGTGGCAAATGACGAAGCCCTGAACGGGCGAAAGAACAATCACGACCCAGATTGTGTAACTCTTGCTTCGCCACTAACTAGGTACTTACTCCCGGTTGTCACGGTGCGTAAACTCCCGCTCAAGGCGGGAGGAGTTCATGCTCGGGGTTTGCCTCAAAGTTGTGGTTGTTCTTTTGTTTGCGACCGTCGCTGGCGCCCAGAACAAACCTGGGAGTGTTCTTGAAAAATCGCAACCCACAGCCACGGCGGCCAACGATTCCTCCTCGCGACTCCCAGTAAAGCGGGTTGTGCTCTACAAGAATGGCATCGGATATTTCGAGCACACGGCTCGCGTACGCGGGAACCAGGACCTCGCCATCGATTTCACCACCGGCCAGCTTAACGATGTGCTCAAGTCCCTGACCGTGGTGGACCTGGGCGAAGGTCGCATCTCCGGAGTGCGCTACAACTCCACCGCGCCGCTTGATGAACGGCTGAAGGCACTGCGCTTGCCCTTTGGAGAACAAGTGACTCGCGCCGACTTCCTGATGGCCCTGCGCGGCGCCCGCGTGGAAGTGCACAGTGGTTCCGCGACAACCACCGGCCGCCTTCTGAGCGTCGAAAAAGAGCGGAAAGCCAACGGAAAGGGTGACTTCTACGACGTGACCGAATTCTCCATCGTGTCCGACACCGGCGAGATGAAAAATTTCGACCTCGGCCCTGGGACTTCGGTGCGGCTCGCGGAACGCGATCTGGGCGATGAAATTGGCCGCTACTTGAACCTGGTCGGTTCCTCCCGCGCCCGCGACCTCCGACGCATGACCATCTCGGCTACGGGCACGGGCGACCGCGATATTTTTGTCAGCTACATCAGCGAAGTTCCTATCTGGAAGAGTACCTACCGCATCATTCTGCCGGACAAACCCGGCGAAAAGCCGCTGCTGCAAGGCTGGGCCATCGTGGACAACACGGTTGGCGACGACTGGAAAGACGTTCAACTTTCACTCGTGGCCGCCGCGCCGCAATCGTTCATCCAGGATATCTCACAGCCTTATTATGCCCGCCGCCCGGTCGTGGCTCTGCCCGAGTCCATGATGCTCTCGCCGCAAACCCACGAGGCCGCCATGAACGTCCCCGGCCCATCCCCGCCGCCCTCGTTCGCCGGAGGCACAGGCGGTCTGCAGGGTACGGTCACGGACCCATCCGGCGCTTTCGTTGCCGGCGCCAGGGTCACTATTCGGAACGAGGAGAGCGGGTCCTCCCAGACAGCGGTTACCGACTCGAGTGGCACCTATCACCTGTACAACGTTCCCGCCGGCAACTCTGCGCTATTTGTTGACGCTCCGGGCTTCCAAAGATATTCGCTTTCTAACTTTTACCTGGGAGTGGGCCGTACCAATGAAATCCACGCGACCCTCCAGTTGGGTACGGCGAGCGAGACGGTGGAAGTCAGGGCGGAGCCGGCCACCATCCAAACGCAATCGTCTATGGTGTCCAGCGCGATGCGCAAGCAGGGGGCCGAGGCCGAAGGCAAAGATGTGGGTGAAATGTTTGAATACGACATCAAGCAGAAGATCACCATCGGCAAAAATCAGTCCGCTCTGGTGCCCATTTTGCAGTCCCACATCGATGTCGAGAAAGTGAGTCTCTGGAGCGCAAGCGACAACGACAGCGACGACAGTAATGACGAGAAACCTTCGCGGGCCCTGCGCGCGCTCTGGGTCACCAACTCGAGCGGTCTCACTTTGGACTCTGGTACCTTCAACATTCTTGAGGGCGATACCTTCGCTGGTGAAGGGCTGATCGATACCGTCAATCCCGGGGAACGGCGCCTGCTCTCCTACGCGACAGACACAGCAGTGCATGTCGTAGCCCACCAGGAGTCCAGTGAAAAGCCTGTGAGCCACGTGCGCATCGCGAAGGGCATCATGGTCCTGACCAAAGAAGAGCGCGACATTCTCAGATACACGATCCGTAACGCCGATACCTTGCCGCGCCAGGTCGTGATCGAGCATCCCTTCCGGGAGGGCTGGAAATTAGCCGAGGGGCCGAAAGCGGAGGAGACTTCCGCTTCGTTCTACCGTTTTCGCGTCAGTGTAGAAGCGGGGAAAACGGCGGAGCTGCCAGTCGAGGAATATCATCCTCTGGATACAAGCTACCAGCTCAACAACCTGAATAACGATCAGGTCGTCCTGCTCACTCAGCAAGGCCGGATGACGCCGGCACTGCAGGACGTTTTCCGTCGTGTCCTCGACCAGCAAAACCAGGTTGGCGCCCTTGCCACGCAGCTCCAATCGCACCAGCAGGAAGTCGAGTCCATCACCAAAGATCAGGTCCGCCTGCGCGAGAACATGAAGGCCTTAAAAGGTAGCGCTGAGGAGAAGGCCCTGTTGCAGCGGTATACCCACCAACTTGACTCTCAGGAAGACCGCCTGAACACCCTGAACAAAGAAATCTCCGACCTGCAGGAAAAGCATACCCAGGCACAGCAGCTACTGGATCGCATGGTGCAGGAGATCACGCTCGACGAGCGGTTCTAACGGCTCGGACTCTTACCACATGTGGTAGTAGCCGTTGCGCTGGTCCATCTCCACTCTGGTCTTGAACAAACCTTCCAGACGGTCCGGCTGAAGCATCTGCTCTTTTGGTCCGTCTGCGATGATGTGCCCGTTCGACATCAGCAGCACGCGCTCGATTTCCGGAATCAGGTCGGAGAGGTCGTGCGTCACCAGAATGATTCCGATGCCGGCTTTCGCCAGTGAACTCATGCTCTGACGCAAGCTGTGCCGGGCGAAGACGTCAAGCGAGTTGCTGGGCTCGTCGAACAACAAGGCCCGCGGCTTGTGAACCAAAGCGCGGGCGATGAGCACACGCCGCGCTTCGCCCGAAGACATTTCGCAAACCGGACGCTGCGCCAGGTGCGATATTTGCAGTTGCGCCAGGGCGGCATCGGCCAGTTCGCGGTGCTGGGGATCGACCACGTGATGAGGGAAGATGCGAGCGCTGCTGAAGAAGCCGGACAGGACCACATCACGTCCGGAAGCTTCGCCGGAACTTTTGGAGAGAAGATCGTTCGAGACAATGCCCAGCAGCGAACGCAACTCGAAAATATCCCAGCGGTCCTGCCCCAGAATGGTCATCGACGAACCTTCCCGAGCCACGGGATAGCACTCGCGCGTAATGGTCTTGATCAGAGTGGATTTGCCGCAGCCGTTCGGACCCAGGATGGCCACGTGCTCGTCGCCGCGGATCACCAGGCTGAAATCCTCCAGCACAATTTTCTCTCCGCGCATGACTGAAATATTCTGTAAATCCAGTAGGGCGGGCTCTTGCCAGTTCATGGTGCATTGAGTTTAGACGATGACCGGAATCTTGTTCTTACCCTCCGCAGCTCGCGTAGGGGCGGGTGCCCTCACCCGCCCAGTGGAGCGCCGCTCGTAAACGGCTCGTCTGAGCCGTGGTTCAACGCTGAAAACCAGGCGAGCTACGCTCGCCCGCCCGGACGAGGACGTCCGGGCCTACGTGTTCCGCGCTCGACCGAATTTTCGCCGGGGGCTGCCAGACAGCGGAGCTTTGCTCCGCCAGACAGCCCGGGGGAGCTGTCTCCACGTGGTTCGTGCTGGCCTTCAAGTAGACTTGTCTAGAGATGTCCATCCAGATTTCGCACCTTCGGCGCTGGTTTGGGGGGGGCGCTATTGGCCTCCTGCTGGTGGTGGCCTCGGTGTATTTCTACGCCCGTCACAGGGTGCAGAATGCGCTCAGCGAGGTGCCGGCGAAAATCGGAATTGAAATCCAGCAGAGCGCCAAGGGTTTCACCGTCTCCCGCTCCGAACAGGGACACACCATATTCAAGATTGAGGCCAGCAAGGCGGTGCAATACAAGCAGGGCGGGCACGCCGAACTTCATGACGTCACCATTACGCTTTACGGGCGCGATTCCAGCCGCTTCGACCAGATCTACGGCGCGGATTTTGAATATGATCCGCAATCTGGCGACGTAATCGGCAAAGGCCAGGTCCAGATGGATCTGGAGGCCAACCCCGAAGGCATCCTTCATCCTGACCAGGCAACGCCCAAGGAGCTGAAAAACCCAGTCCACCTCACCACCACAAACCTGTTCTTTAACCAGAAGACAGGGAACGCCCTGACCCGGGACAAAGTTGAGTTCAGCCTTCCCCAAGCCAACGGGTCCGCCGTTGGCCTGAGCTACGCGGCCAATACAACCGTCCTCACCCTGCAGTCGCAAGTCGATGTCGCCTTCCATGGAGCAACTCCCGCCCGGTTGACTGCGATTCACGGCACCATCACCAAAAATCCGCGGGTGGTGGAGCTAGACCTTCCGCGCCTGCAGAACGGCGCACGGCACGCTTCCGCCGATAAAGGCACGATTTACCTGCGTCCGGACAACACGGTGGATCGCATTCTCGCCAGCGGCAACGTTCGGGTCGAATCGGAGGATTCGGGGTCGGAGAAGGTTCAGTCCAACCAACTGGAATTGCTCATGGCGGACAAGCAGGACACGGTTCGGTCCGCCACTTTTTGGGGCGATGTCCGGATGGAAAATTCGGGTTCGCAGCCCATGCAAGGGAACGCCGGGCGGGTCATCCTGAACTTCACCGGAAACAATGTGCTGAGCACGGTGCACAGCCAGGACAACGTCAGGCTGGTGCAGCAGCAGAAACCGGCCACGGCGTCCGCCGGCGCACAGGATGTCGAGGTCACAGCATCGGTCATTGACTTCTTCGTGACCGATGGCCGAAGGCTGCAGCGCGCCGACACTTCCGGAGCCGCCCAGATCGCCTTGCGCCCGACCCCAAGCACGGGGCAGCAGACGCTGGTGACGGCGGGCAAGTTTCAAGCGCGTTTCGATGATTTGGGACAACTGGCTTCGGTCCATGGCGCACCGAATGCCCGCATCGTGTCACAGACGCCGGGCCAGCCGGATCGCGTCAGCACCAGCGATACGCTTGACGCATCCTTCCGCCCAGGCAGCGGCATTGATTCGATCGTCCAGCAGGGACACATGGCCTACGTGGACGGGGAGCGCAAAGCGTGGGGCGACCGTGCGACTTACATCCCGGCGGACCAGATGCTCGTACTGAATGGTTCGCCCCGCGTAGTCGATGGCGGAATGACCACCACCAGTCGGAGCATGCGCCTGAATCGAGCAACTGGAGATGCCTTTGCCGATGGCGACGTCAAGAGCACCTACAGCGACTTGAAAGCGCAACCCAGCGGAGCCTTTCTGGCTGCGTCGGACCCTATCCACGTGACTGCCCGCACCATGACGGCTCATAGTAGTCCAGCCGTCGCCCTGTACACCGGAGACGCTCGCTTGTGGCAGAACGCCAACGTAATTCAGGCGCCTTCGATCGAGTTCGATCGCAACCGCCGGTCAGTTCTGGCGCAGGGGTCCCCGACCCAACCGGTGTCCACGGTGCTGGTCCAGACTGAAAAGAGTGGAAAAGTCACCCCGGTCAAGATCACCTCTGCTCGACTGAGCTACACCGATGGTGAGCGAAAGGCGCACTTTGAAGGCTCGGTTCAGGCCAAAGGAGCTGAACTCACGATCACCGCGAATGTGATGGATGTCTTCCTGCAACCCCGCAACCAAGCCGCTTCGAATCAATCGCTTACAAGCACGGGTAAGATTGACCACATCATCGCCAGGGAGCAGGTGGTGGTCACCCAGCCGGGGCGCCGGGGGGTGGGCGATCAGCTGGTTTACACCACAGCTGACGACAAGTTTGTGCTGACGGGCGGTTCTCCTAGCATTTTTGATGCCGAACACGGCAAGATTACCGGGGTTTCGTTGACTTTGTTCAGACACGATGGTAGGGTTTTGGTCGAAGGCAATAATACATCCCCTACGGTCACAACGACGCGAGTGGCACGTTAAATGCGTACCCTGGCCACAGACGAAATCGGCAAATCCTACCGTGGTCGACGGGTTGTAAACGGGGTCAGCATTCGCGTGGGGCAGGGCGAAGTTGTTGGTTTGCTTGGACCTAATGGGGCCGGCAAGACGACAACCTTCTACGCTATCGTCGGCCTGATACCCCCGGATGCCGGTCGAGTACTAATCGACGAAGAAGAAATCACCGACGTGCCGATGTACTTAAGGGCACGCCAGTACGGCATTAGCTACCTCCCTCAGGAAGCTTCGGTATTCCGCAAGCTTACGGTTGAGGAAAACATCCTTGCCGTGCTGGAAGCCCAGCCCATTTCCTGGCACGAGCGCCGGGAAAAAATGGAAGAGCTGATCGATCAGCTGGGCTTGGAGCATATCCGCCAGAATCGTGGATACGCTCTGTCCGGGGGAGAGCGGCGGCGCGTGGAAATAGCCCGCGCTCTGAGCATCAACCCCACATTTATTTTGCTCGACGAGCCGTTTTCCGGGATTGACCCGATCGCTGTTCTCGACCTGCAGAAGATTATCAGTGATCTGAAGTCGAGCGGGATCGGAGTTTTGATCACCGATCACAACGTCCGTGAGACGTTGGCAGTAACGGACCGGGCATACATCATTGATGGTGGACGAATTTTAGCCTCGGGCATGCCCGAGCAGCTGGCCAGCGATCCCCAGGTACGGAAGGTGTACCTGGGCGAGAGTTTCTCGCTGGTCTAGAAAGCAGTCGCCAGTCTTCAGTCGTCGGTCTTCAGCCGAAGCAAATTACGGGCTAAGACTGACGGCTGGTTTTTCTGACGACTGAAGACCGACGACTGTAGACCGACGACTGTAGACTAACTATGGTTCTTCTCCAACCCAAGTTGCACTTGAGACTGTCGCAGAGGCAGATTCTCACGCCCGGCCTGGTGCAAATGGTCAGCGTGCTCGCGCTCAACAAGCTCGAACTGCGCGACATGATCACCGCCGAGATGGTGGAGAACCCGGTGCTGGAGGAACTGGAAGACACTGTACCGCTGCTCGATGATGCCGCTCGCCAGGAGGAAGATCGCGAACGGATTAAGCCTGAAGAAAACACAGTCACGGCTGAAGAAAAGAAAGACCCTTTCGAAGAGATCGATTTTGGCTCCTTCTTCCAGGAATATCTCGATCCCGGCTATCGCAGCCGGAGCGAGATGGAAGAGATTGAGCGCCCGTCGTTCGAGAATTTTCTCTCCAAGCCTACAACTCTCTCCGACCATTTGGCGTGGCAGCTCGGCGCCTTGTCGGTTCGCCCGGAGGTGCGCGAGGCCGCCGAAACGATCATCGGCAACCTGAGCGAAGATGGCTACCTGATTGCCAGTGATGAGGAATTGCTGGGCATCGCTCCGCCGTCTGCTCCGGAGGTGGATGCCAGCATCGCCGAAAACGTGGTCAAGGAAGCGGCTGCCCTGGGGCTGGCCACGGAACTGGAAGAAGAAGAATCGCCGGTGGATGGGGCCGACGCGGCGTTGTCTTCGGAATGGGACGCGCTGGACGCGCCCGCAATGCCGCCTTCCGCCAGCGCTGACGGAACTGCCGTTGCGCCTGCTCCAGAAACGGCCGCACCCACCCCGCCGCCCGCACCGCAGCCCGAAACGGCGGCTCCGAAAAAGCCAGCGCAACCTGTTTTTCAGCCCAGTTTCAAAGTTGATGATCTGCATGAAGCTCTGGACCTGGTGCGCCAGATGGATCCGCCCGGAGTCGCCTGCCGCGACTTGCGCGATTGTCTGCTCTATCAATTGAGGTACCACCAGGCGCAACTGGCCACGCACAAGAATGGAAACGGCGAGGCCACCGCACAAGTGCTTTCCGACGCGGTTGCCATTGTGGACCAACATCTGCGCGCTTTACAGAACAAGCAATACAAAGAAATCGCGCGCGCCATCGGTCGCACGCCGGAAGCAGTGCAGGAAGCCCTGGACTATATCCGGACGCTCGATCCTCGTCCCGGTCTGCGTTACAACAAGAGCCAGCCACGCCTGATCGAACCTGATGTAGCCTTCATCAAGCATGGTGACGAGTGGCTGGTGATGATGAACGAAGACGATGTCCCGGTGCTGCGTCTGAATCCCGCGTACAAGCGCCTGCTGACCCGCGACACCAACGACAAAGACACGCGTAACTACGTCAAAGAGCGCTACAAGAGCGCCATCCAGCTCATCAAGAATATCGAACAGCGCAAGCAGACCATCACCAAAGTCTGCTATGCCATCGTCACCCGGCAGCAGGATTTTCTGGAAAAAGGCATCGACCAGCTGAAACCGATGATGATTAAAGAGGTCGCCGAAGAAATCGGCGTGCATCCTTCCACGGTTAGCCGGGCGGTTGCCAGTAAATACGCCCATACCCCCCAGGGCGTATTCGAATTGCGCTATTTCTTCAGCGAGAGCGTGAACGGCCCCCAGGGCGGCAGCACTTCGTTGCTTATCCTCAAGCGCCGGGTCAAAAAGCTCATCGAGGAAGAAGACCCAAGCCGGCCGTTGACTGACGAGCAGATCACTCGCATCCTGCAATCACAAGGCATCCAGGTCACGCGCCGTACGGTGGCGAAATACCGGGAGGATATGCGCATCCCCAGCACTCACCAGCGCAGAGTAAAAAAGTAAGTAAGATTTGGAGGGCACAGCTTTCAGCCGCGTCGTCAATCTGGCCGGAGCTTTGCGACCCACCTCATATGAAGCAATTGACCAAGGCTGCGATCATCGCCACCTGCCTGAGCGTTCCCGTTCTGCACTTCGGCTCGATGAGCTTACTTCTTGTCGCTGATCCAAAGAACTTGCACTGTGTCACTCAATGGCAACTACCTCTCCTTGGAACGCTCGGGCCGCAAGCGTCGGAATGGTGGGATTGGATATACGTTCTCTCTGTCGTCAGCCCTCCAGTACTCTGGATTGTTGTTGCGGCTAGAAAACTGGTCTTCGGAAAATGGTGTTCGGCTATGAAGCCTGGCTTCAACTGATCTGCGACAAGAAAACTAACCAGATTCAGGAGCGTGCTCATGAACGTAGAATTCACCGGCAGACACTACGAAGTCACTCCCACCATCCGCAAGTCAGTCGAAACCGGGCTGACGAAAATCCGTAAAATCCTGGGCGACAAATTCGATACCAAGGTCATCCTGGCCATCGAAAAGCGCCGGCATAAGGCGGAAATCACGATCAGTCCGCGCAATGGACCGCTGGTCGGTGAGGCCCAGGCCGGCGACATGAAGTCTGCCGTCAACGAGGCCCTGGACCATCTGGAAAAGCAGGCGGTCAAGTACAAGACGCGATGGCGCAGCAAGAAGCGCCATGACCTGAAGAAATGGAATGGCAAGGAAGCACAGCAGGATAGCCTGCCGGCGAAGGTCGGGCTCGGGGAAACCACGGAGACCGAGATCTCGCTGGTGGTGCACAAATTTCCGGCTGTCGCCAAGTCAACCGAGGTACACCTGGTCCGCTCCGAGGACGCCGTCGCCCTGCGCCCCATGACGCTGGAGGAAGCCATCAAAGAGGCACACTTCCGCGACCGCGACGTGTTCGTCTTCCGTGATCCCAAGGGCAAGGTGATGGTGCTGCACCGCACGCGAGACGGAAAGCTGGAGCTGATCGAAGCGCCGTAAAGCGGCGCCCGTGTGGGTCGGACACTCTTGTCCGCCGCTTTTGAAGTTGTACGGTTTGTGATTTCTTGGCGATGTATTTGACTGTAAAAGGGCAACGTCAAAGGCGTCGGACAGGAGTGTCCGACCCACACATGAAAACGGGGCTGTGATTTGGTATGGAAACGGGTTACAGCCGATCACTCAGCGACTTCTTCCGTGACCACCGAAAACCCGGTCAGATTGGCAATCCCGAAAGATGTGGTGATGGCGACGTCCGAAGCGTCCCGGCCCGTTGCCATCAACACCCGCCCGATGCGTGGCTGGGTATGACGTGCGTCAAACGTCCACCAGCGATTTTGCAGATAGACTTCGAACCAGGCGCTGAAATCCATGGGCGTGGGCTCTTTGGGAACACCGATGTCGCCCAGGTATCCGGTGGCGTAGCGGGCCGGAATGTTGAGGGCGCGGCAGAAGGTGACCGCCAGGTGCTGAAAATCACGGCAGACTCCGGTGCGCTCGGCAAACACGTCCAGGGCCGTTTTCGATGAACGCGCATGCTGATAGCCGAACGCGACTTTCCAGTTTACCCAGCCGCAAATGGCCTGCACACGGCTCCATCCCGGCTTCAGGTGGCCGAACAATTCAACCGCGATGTTCGATAGCCGGTCCACTTCGCAATAGCGGCTGTTGAGCAGATAGCGAAGCATCTCCGGAGGAAGCTCGTTCACCGGATGCTCCTGCGCATCGGGATCGCCCGCATCGGGCGTGCCCGGGTCTTCGATAAGAGTGGAACTGCTCAGGCGCAGCGGTCCTGCCGGCGCCAACCATCGCGCACATCGGTTGCCGTAGCTGTCGATGTAGCTCTCCACTTTTACTTCAGGGCTGATGCTCACCTCATCTGGTTCGCGCAGGTCCGGGACGCGGGAAGGATGCACGTGCAACATCCCGACCATGGCCACGGCCGCCGGAATCTCGAATTGAATGTCATATCCCAAACGTATAAGCATGGGAAGACTCTCGCGCCCAGGCAGCCTCGCGTCCAGGCGTTATCGGCGATCATTATTACCCATGGAGAGGCAAACTTTGGATTCAAAATCCCAATCGGCCTGAGCACCAGGTAGCGCCCGCGTCTCGCCAGCTGTCCCGAGGCCGCTTCGACTTCGTTCAGGACAAGCCCTGCCCTCGGCGAGGGGCGGGACCGCCCCCACGACAGCCGCCGGGACCGCGGCGCTACCGATATACTTCCTCGGGGAAACTCATCGAGAAGAGGAGGCCTGCCATGATTGGACGGCAAACGACTGCCGCGCTCCTTGCGGTCATTCTCGCCGCCGTTGCTGGGCAGCGTTCCGTGGCAGCACAATCATCTCCCTACTATGGTCCAAACGCGAAAGCGTGCAAGCTCATGCCGACCCCGGATCTGGAGGCAAGTTACGGCGGTAAGGTCAGCAATCCGCATGGCACTGATGGAGATTCTTCCGTATGCACGGTGAACATCGGTGGACTCGCGGTCAAGCTGCAGAGCGCAGCGCCGGGAACAAGGGCGGTGCCGACATCGATCCCGCAAGGTCTGATGGGGGCCCGCATGGTGCTAGGCGCAGCCAAGCAGGCTCCCGAAACCAACACCAAAGACTTTGGAAAGGTGGGATGCCTGAGCATGAAGATGACGAAGGGATTTGATGGCAAGCCCCTTGGCAAGCCGCTGCTCACTACATCATGCTTTCTGGTGGATGGCGGTTACTTAAATTTGTCGGTGGCCAGCGAAAGCTCCCGGCAGGTCCGATTCGATCTGGTTCGAGGGTTGCTCGAGAAGGCGGCTGCGAAGCGCTGAGGGCGAGCGAGATTGGGCGCGTGCCTATCGCCGTTTACTCCAGGTTCTTCAGGCCGCTCTCAAGCAGGACATTGGCAGTGACATCCAGACTCGTTGGGTCGAGCGTCGGGTCTTTATCGTTTCCTCGCGGTACCCAAATTACCATCCCTTGTCGAGCCCGAGTGAGGAGAACGCGGTAAGAATTGATTAGGTACTCACGATTCAATGGATTCTTAACTGAATTCCAGTTCGTACCCACGAATCGTCTGGTGTTCCAGCTTCCCGAGCGTAAGGCCCATTCCAAATCTCCGCCCCAGCACAGCCCTACCCAGTCCAACTCAAGTCCTTGAATCTCGAATTCGGTTGCCACTACCTCAAGCTGGAATGATGATCGGACATCCTCCGGACCATTCAGGAACCAATACTCATACGGATAGTCCCGATGAAAGCCAGTCGAAGTCTCGAACCCGTATGCTCGCAACCTTGCAGCCCCAGAACTCGCGACTAGCCCGCATCGAGCCATTCCGCGTGTTTGGTTATGCAGCCACTCCTTGGCTTTTGCCAAGTCGCGCGTGACAACGACCGGAAAATGCTCTACCTCAGCAAGTGCCTTCAATGCTCCACTAATGTTTCCCCTGAGGAGCTCGTTAGACCATTCCGTGATCACAACTGCCCGGTAAGAGCGAGTGGAAATCTTCAGATGCAACACAGAGGTCGGGAGTATTTCAAGACCGACTCGCGTGTCACATTCAAACAGTCTGGAGCCGGCAACAGATGGCCCTCCCTCTAGTGCTTCAGGTGACGCAAAAATACGCCAATGCCGAAAATTCTCCGAGAGAGTCCGTCCCCACTCGGCAAGGCCAGCCTCTCCATCGTGGATTTCTTGTCCACCTCCGACCAGCGCCACGACCACCGCTCAATCTGGGTGCCGGTCCATGATTTTCAAGATCATCGAAGGCTCTGAGATATCTCGTCCAAATTTTCTCTTATTCTTCTTAGCACTCCACGCACGTTGCGCCTCGTCGAAGACGATAATCTTCTCGTGTGGCTGACTAGTCGGACTCTCTTCCCAGTAGTACCTGGCGAACACATGAATATTCTGGATGAGGGTTTCCACTTCGCGACGCGCCTTATACTTGCTTTGTTTCTTACGTCGGACAAAATCCCGGACTAACGCCTCCCGCAGAACCTTTACCAATGGGCCATTTCCTGATAAGAAATTGGGATCAGTGCCGAGTTCTTCTTTGATTCGAGAATCATGCACCGCGCGAAGGCCAGCCAAGCTCTTTCCGGACCCTGGAACTCCTGTTATGAAGCAAATTGACTTACGACCGTCGCGTTTCGTTTTCGCGATTGCGTCGAATATCGCGTCAACTGTTGAGGTGAGGTTGTGAGCATCGGCGTGGGCATGCGCGATCTCCCTTACCTCCATTCCTGAAAAGATGGCCATTGCCGCCTCAACAATGCTCGGAACGGGGCGGTAGACTCCACCATTCCAAGAATTCAGTTCAATCTGAGTGGATTGTCCTGAGGTGTAGAGAGAGAAATTATGCGCCAACATGTCGGCTAGGTTCGAGGGTTCACACCCCAGTACTCTCTTCACGCCCGAGCCGCTGCCTGGGCCTGACTCACTTTGAGTCGAGGCACCAGGGGCGACCAGGATTGGAACCAAGACGGCAGTACGGCTAGGAGCGTGGAAGTCCGCCAAATCGAGAGCGTAATCTTCTACTTGCCTCAAGGCAGCCTTGTCTGGCTTGGCTGTCTTGAATTCAATGACAAAGACCACGTCGCCTGCTAAGAGCACAAGATCTATTCGACGCTGCCGTCTAGGGATGGGGAACTCCAGCAACAGACCCCAACCCCACGATCCAGAGACCGACTCCGTAATTGTCGAGAGCGTACCACGCAAAATGTCAAATTGACTTCGCCATGCTTCGATAGCTGCGGACTCGAGTTGTAAAAACTTAGCTTCCGAGTTGGCCTGAGCGAGCACACCCAAAATAGAAGTATCTGACTCGCTCAGAAACTCACCGACATGGCGGGCGTAATATGCTGGCATTCGTGAATGGTACCCGTTCCCAGTTGCCGACTGCGGCGCTGCTAGGGATCCTTCGGCTCCGCTCAGGATGACATACTTTTTTCTTGATGCCGCGATTTACGGGTCGCGGTGCACCGTTTCCATGGCGAATGCCGGCAGACACACGGCTATGTATTCCGCGCCGCCTTCGGCGGGCGTGGAATACTGGATCCACTCGCCACGGTGGGCAATGACAGCCTGGCCCGCCTCGACGTCCAGTTCGCCGTTCTTGTGCTTCACCCGAAGCGTGCCCTTAAGAACGATAGTGAACTCATCGAATTCGGGAGTTTGCCCGGGCTCTTCCCAGCCCTGTGGACTGCGCATGTGGGCCACGCTTACTCCCGACGTCTTGGTATTGACGCGGCCGATGAATTCATCGATCAGTTTGGGCTTTGTGCCTGCGGCGCGGATGCGCGTGGGCTGCGCGACCAGTGTGGGCATTGCTTCTCCTTGAATGAAATCAGAAAAGAATCCAGGGATGAAATCACAACCAATTTACCAAGAGAAGGGCGGAGGTGCCGGGACGAATTCGCGGTCGAGGGCTAGAAGCCAGCAGCTAGAAGCTAGAAATGACGCGCACTAAACCGACAGCAAACGCGCCTTCTCGGCCTGGGATGCCGCCAGGGCATCCAAAGCCGGAATGGAAACCGGTGTGGTCAGAGTGTTTTCCGGAGGCATGGTGCCAGTGTGCAAGGCCTTGACCAGCATCTCCAGAGCCTGGCCCGTGTTTGGTCCGGCAAAGATGGTCGCGGTCAGCAGTCCGCGCTTCACCCATGCTTGGCCGGTCTTAGGCAGGCCGTCGCATCCGATAAACGGCAAGCTTAGCCAGCGTTGCCGGGCTGCGTTGTCGGGCAGCTCCTGGAAAGCTTTTCGCGCGCCCAGGGCCATGCCGTCGTCCTGACCGGCAATCAGATCGATACGGTTCTGGTGGGAGGTGGACAAGCGCAGCCACGAACTGACCGCCCGGTAAGAACTGGCTTCGGTCCACTGTGCCCGCATTACTTTTACCTGGACATCGGCGGGCTTGGTCTCGTACATGCCGGTGGTGCGTTGTTTGGCGGCCAGACTCTCGGATGGGCCCTGGATGTGAAGGACCGTTCCACCCTTGGGCAGAAGGGCGGCAAACTGCTGTCCCTGGATGCGGCCGATTTCTTCGTGGTCCGAACTGACTCCAAAAATCGGTACCCGATGGGTCTTGCGGATCTCCGCGATGTAATCGACATTTCGATTCAGGACTACCCAACTGATGCCGGCAGCTACCGCGGCCCGAGCCACCTGCGGTAGCGCGGTCCCGCCCACTGGTTCGAAGATAATTCCGTCAGGGTGAGAGTCGGACCGTGACTGAATAACGTTCAAAATCTGCTGACTCTGAGTGATCGAATCGTTTTCCGCGTAGATAATCTGGATGTCCGCGCCCAGGCGCCGCGCTGCCTCTTCTGCGGACGCCGCCTGTTCGATCTGATAATCGTTGTCGTTGGTGGTCAGCGAAACTAGAAATTTTAGTTTCTTCATTGAGGTCACGGTTCCAGAAATCATACCGTGAGCGCGGTGCCGGCGCACGGTGACCGAAGTAACTCTGACCAGGTCCAAATGCTAAAATGCGCAACCTCGGGAGAATACTCATGCGCAAAGCTTTATCTCACAACACCTTGATTCGCAGAGTCGCAATCGTGGCTGGATTGCTGGCCTTCTGCACCCATTTGGGCTGGTCGCAGTCAAAGTTATCAGTGCACTGGGAAGAGCTCACGGCGGCCGATTTCCGTTCTGCCATTCAGCAATCGCAGGGCACCTGCCTGCTGCCTTTCGGCATTCTGGAAAAGCATGGTCCGCACCTGCCCCTGGGAACCGATCTTCTAGACGTGCGGTACGCCGCCTTGCATGCCGCCGCGCAGGAATACACCGTGGTTTTTCCGGAGTATTACTTTGGCCAGATCTTTGAAGCCCGGCACGAACCCGGCACCGTTGCCTACAGCCGGGAGCTGCAGTTGCAACTTCTGCAGGAAACCACGGACGAGATGGCCCGTAACGGGTGCAAGAAAATCATCATCGTGAATGGGCACGGCGGCAATGAGCACTTGCTGCCCTTCTTCGCCCAGAGCCAACTGCAAAAGCCCCATGATTACGTGGTTTACGTGCTAGTGCGGGTGGAGACGCCGTCCGGCGGCCCGGCGGCGAAAAGCACCGGCCCGGATTGGCACGCGGGAGAAGCCGAAACCTCGAGCATGCTGATCGCGCATCCTGAACTGGTGCATCAGGACCGGGCCAGAAGTGAGTCCGGCGCCGATCTCGGCCGGCAGAAGCTGCCCGATGACCTTTACACCGGAATCTGGTGGTATGCCCGCTTCCCTAACCACTATTCCGGAGACGGTTCGCTGGCTACCACTGAACTTGGCCAATTCAAAATGAATGCGTGGATTGACGGAATCGTAAAAGCCACTCGCGCCGTGAAGGCGGACCAGGAAAGCCTCAAGCTCCAGAACGAGTTTTTCGAAAAGGCGGCCCACCCCCTGGAGACGCGCCCCTAAGGAAACAAATTCTAACCGAGCCCGAAAGACGTAACTTGGGTAACGTTGGCCGGGCTGCGCACGCGTGCTACGCTCCCGCATAGGTAGGAAAATCAGCAATTTGCGAGGAATGAAAGTCAGAGGCAGGTGCACCGCGTCTGCGCCCTCTCAGCCGAGCAGCGACGAGGCCGGAATCGGCCTCCCGCGACTATGCGCTGGTGTGATCGGTCCGGCGCGACAGCCCTAGCCAACAAAGATCGCTAACGATGCCACGCATTCCCATCTTCAGACTCGGACGCTCGGCCGAAGAGGTGCTGCCTCCGCAGCTCAGTAGCTACACGCCGAAACTTACCCTGGAAGGTTTGCAGCTGGGAGTGGACAACCTCCGGCATGACGTGCATCTCAGCCCCCGGTTTGTGGAACAGGCGCGGCTGCAGATCGCGCGCCTCATCGTCCGCCATGGCGACATGGAAGGACTGCTGGCGGCCGAGAAGACGGAGCGGGCGGGTGGCAACCACTTTATAGGATCGACTCCTTTGGCGAAGGCGCCCGCCAAAGCGAGCGGGTCCGAACTCAAGCCTCTTCTGGCTGACCTGCACGTGTCGGTACTGAATCGCGCCAAGGCGGCGGAGAATCTTTCCCTCGACATGCTGGCGCGGGCGGCGATCGTCAAATTCCTGCGCGTCGAGTTGAACTCGCAATTCGCGCAAATGCTGGAACGCGGCCGCATGATGCTCAAGAGTTACGAAGGCGTGCGCCAGCAGAAGGCGCTGGAGTATCGCGAGCGCGTTGCTGGCTTTCAGGTGGCCAAGAAGATCATCCTGCGCAAGACCGGGCAGGAGCTGTTTCGCATCCTGCGCGAGATTGAAAAAGAAACCCTGGCCCGCATGCGCCGGTCGCTGTTCGGCAATCGCAGCGAGGCGGAGTACAAACTCTTTCTGAACCCGCTGATCTTCACGGAAGACGGTTGTGACACCTACCTGAACGCCGAGCATTACGTGATGCTGGGGAACTTTGACCGCGATCCCGACCGATTTTCCAACGTACGCCGGATCGCCCGTGATTTCCTGCTTTCCCTCAAGCTGGGTTCGACAGCCGAGGATGAAGCCGTGGTTGACGGCTGGCTGAATGTTCCGGAGAACGCCCAGGAACTCGTAGGCTCGGGCCAGCCTGACGAGGCCACTCACGAGGGACGCAGTCAGAAAGCGCGACTGGAAGCCTGGGTCGAAATGCTGGAGCGCGAAAAGCTCATGGACTACGTGATCGCGTCCTACGAAACCGTGCCGCTCCTCGCGGAGTACTCGCCCCGCATCAACGCGCAGCAATTGAAAAACGCTCTGATCTCACGCGAAGAACGCGACCGGGTGGAGAAGCTGATCCAGGAGCACGGTAAACTTTCCGTGCAGAGCCTGAACTCGGCGGCAGCCCGCGTGGCCGGCTGCCGTGGAGCGGAACGGGCCAAAATGGCGGCACGTTTCTTGCGCGACTTTCTGCGTTATCACCGCGACCTGCGACGCCTAGAGGCGCTGAATTCCGCGCTGGATAGCGGAAACCTTATCGGCAACTGGAAGCTGCGGGAACTCTCGGCCATGAACGGCACCCTGTATGAGTTCCTGCTGCCGGAAGAACAGAAGCCGACAGAGGACAAAGTACTGCGCCACGTAATTCTGAAGGCCGACATCCGGGACTCATCGCGGCTGACGCGATCGCTGCTGGAGCAGGGCATGAACCCGGCCTCCTACTTCAGCCTTAATTTTTACGATCCGGTCAACAAGCTGCTGGCCAAGTACGGCGCCCGCAAAGTGTTTGTCGAAGGCGACGCTATCATCGTCGCCCTGCTGGAGCATGAAGGCGAGGCCCCGCTCGCGGTCAGCCGGGCGTGCGTGCTGGCGCGGGAGATCATCGACATCGTGCGCGGCTACAACCATCTTCTGGAGCGAGCCGGACTCCCCGCATTGGAGCTGGGGACCGGCATTTCGTTCCAAGATTCGGCCCCCATGTACCTGCTGGATGGCGAACAGCAGATCATGATTTCAGATGCATTGAACGAGAGCGACCGGCTGTCCTCGTGCAGCAAACGCGTGCGCAAGGCCATCGCCGCCGTGGACGGCCCGTTCAATGTCTATGCCTTCCAGACCGTTAAAGATGCCGACGCCGGAGAAAGTCCGGAAGACTTCATCCTGAAATACAACCTGAACGGAATCCGCCTGAGCGAAGCCGCTTTTCAACGGTTACAGCAGGAAATTTCGCTCGAGCCCTGCCCATTGGAGCTGCCCAAGTTGTGGGGAAGCGAAAGCTTCCAGTTGCACCGTGGCCTGGTGCCGGTGGGCAACGAGATTTTCAAGAAAATCCTGGTCCGCTCCAGCCGGGTTGCTCAAATCGATCCGCAAAAATTTTCGCTGCAGCACTGGACCGAGCGCCCGTACTACGAGGTATGCACTAACCCCGCAATCTACGCCATGCTGGAAGGGAAGCCGGCGAAGGGCGGTTTCTAGTCTCTGGTCTCCAGTTTCCAGGCGAGACACCTTAGAGTCCCCCGAAAAGCTGAAAACATCTATGTCGGCGACGGTGGTCGCGACGTTGAAGTTTGCATCGGACAAGGGTACTGTTGTCACCGTTCCGGAACTAACCTGAATTTCTCACAATTAAATAGAAAAGGCTGTCGCTTCATGGCATAACTCTTTTGACGAGAAAGAAATGGTGCCAAGAAGGAGAACAGCCTTATGACTACAGAGTGTAACCAGTTTGTCTTCGGATTTCATCCCCAAAAACGACGCGAGATTCGGGCCCAGTTCGATGGCGGAGCCATCACCAGCGATGGCGGTGGTCTGCTCCTGCGGGAGGTCGAGAAACGCATTGGGATCCTCCACCAGTTTGCCGCCTGCTTCACCGATTATCGGAATCCCGATCTGATCGAGCACCGAGTGGAGGAGATGGTGGCCCAGAGAGTCTATGGTCTGGCCCTGGGATATGAAGATCTGAACGATCACGAGGAGTTGCGGAACGATCCCTTGTTGGCAGTGTTGGTGGAGAAGGCGGATGGCGGCAGTCCAGTCTTAGCCGGAAAGAGCACCCTGAACCGGCTGGAACTGACCCAAGAGACGGCCAGTCGGAAGGAGCGCTACAAAAAGATCGTGCTGGATCACGGAGCCGTGGACCGGTTGCTGGTGGATATTTTCCTCGCCGCCCACGCGGAGGAGCCGAAAGAAATCATCCTGGACCTGGATGCCACCGACGATCCGCTGCATGGGGAGCAGGAAGGGCGTTTCTTCCATGGCTACTATGGACACTACTGCTACTTACCCTTGTACATCTTCTGCGGAGAGTTTCTGTTGTGTGCGCGATTGCGACCGTCGAACATCGATGCGTCCGCGGGAAGTGTAGCGGAGCTGAAGCGCATCGTGGCACAGATTCGTTCGGCGTGGTCGCAAGTGCGCATCGTGGTGCGGGGAGATTCGGGATTCTGCCGCGAGGAGCTGCTGGCCTGGTGTGAAGCGGAAGGCGTGGACTATCTGCTGGGACTGGCGAAGAACGAACGTCTAAAAGCGGAGATCGTGAAGGAGATGGAGGAGGCGAAAGCACGATACCAAGAGACGGGCCGCGCCGTCCGGTTATTCCAGGAGTTCGTCTATCAGACGCGGAAGAGCTGGAGTCGAGCGCGACGGGTGGTGGCCAAGGCCGAGCACTTGGAGAAAGGAGAGAACCCGCGATTCGTGGTGACCTCTCTGAGGGGAGAACCATGGCCGGCGCAGGCGCTGTATGAAGAGCGCTACTGTGCCCGAGGGGACATGGAAAATCGCATCAAGGAGCAACTGATGCTGTTTTCAGACCGCACCAGCACGCACTACCTGCGGAGCAATCAACTGCGGCTGTACTTTTCTTCGATCGCTTACGTGCTGTTGCAGATGCTGCGGCGCCTGGGACTGCAGGGAACGGAGTTGGCCAAGGCCCACTGCACCACCATTCGACTCAAGGTGTTGAAGATCGGCGCGCTGATCCGCATCACGGTGCGCAAAGTGTGGGTTTCGCTGGCCGGTGGTTACCCCTATGTCGCGCTCTTCCGGCAAGTCTATGAAAAGCTGTGCGCCCTGCCGCTAAAGTACTGAAAAAGAAAGATCCCCGACAACTTTTTTATGGCTTATGTCAACCCCTGGTGCAGTGTGCATCGAAAACGCCACGGAAAGAAAAAACGCTCACGCAAAAACGAAAAACCGATCAGCTACGCAACCGCACCTCGCGAAACTATCTCCCAACTCCCATTCCTACAAAACTCATCCCTCTCCTGCCAAGCGGTGAGAAATTAGGGCTAACTCCGCTCAGGACAGAGAGGAGGCGAGAATCTTGCGTTTCCCCCATCTTCAACGATGGAGGCGCTCTCCCCGAGGTGGCAAAGATTTGACAACTTGACGCCGCTGCCGGCGCTATAATCCCCCGTATGCAGCGCTGGTTGGCCATTGCGGCGTTGTCCACGACGTTGCTACCGGCTCCCTTGCTGGCCCAGATGCACGGCGGGTCCCGAGGCGGAGGGTCGATTGGAGGAGGATCGATGGGGCGCGGCGGATTTTCCTCCCACGGTCCAGTTGGTTTTCGCGGCAGTTCGAGCCTCGGTACAGCTCCGCACTTTGGATCGGCCCCTCAATTCGGAGCAGCGTTCGGCACTGGCTTGCGCCAGCCTTCTCTCCGTACTAACGGGTCGTTCCGCGGTTTCCACCGGCCGGTTTTCGGCTCCCGGCATTTTCATCACCGCGCCTTCTTTGGCTCGGCGTTCCCTGCGTACTACGGTTATCCCACTTACTACGGTGGCGCCTTCTACTCGACTGGGGATTACTATCCGGGATACGACTACTATGGCTCGTCGTACGCCTCCCCTGCGTACTCTGCCCAAAATGACATAGCGCAGCAGCAACAGGACATCAATCGCCTGGAGGATGAAGTGGCGCGTCTGCGCGAGCAAAGGGAAACGGAGCAACGGGAAGCGCGTGATGCGCCGGGCCCTCAAACCGAAAGCACATCGGAGCCCTCTACTCCCACCTTGCTGGTCTTTCGCGACAAGCATACCCAGGAAGTGCAGAACTATGCGGTGGTGGGCGGCACGCTTTGGATTTTCAACGAGCAGCGAGCCACCAAGCTTCCATTGTCTTGGCTGGACATTGAGGCCACCACCAAGGCCAACGACGATCGCGGCGTAGGCTTCGCGGTCCCGCGCTAAATCCTCTGGCGAGCTGCGCTGGCCTGCCCGGACGAGGCGTCCGGGCCTACGTGGTTTCGTGTGGCCACAGGCGACCATGTGGCCGCGGGCGACTCGCGCGCGCGCGTCTTGTCCTTCTGTGGATAAACTACCCGCCTCTCACCCGCAATTTCCCATTAGAATAGGAGTAAGCAACTTCGCCACGGCGACCCATGTCCCAATTCGTCCACCTGCACCTCCATACCGACTACAGCATGCTTGACGGCGCCTGCGACGTGGAAAAGCTTGTCCAGCGCGTGAAAGAGCTGGGTATGCCCGCAGTCGCCATGACCGATCACGGCAATATTTTTGGCGCAGTCCATTTCGTGAACGCCGCTCACAAGGCGGGGGTGAAGCCGATCGTCGGCTGCGAGCTTTACATCTGCAAGAAGGACGACCATAACATCGAACGCACTCCTCCCGACGGCGACACCTACAACCACCTTCTGGTTCTCGCGGAAAACGAGGAAGGCTACCGGCACCTGGCCAAGATCACATCGGAAGCCTCGTTGCGCGGCTTCTACTACAAGCCGCGGGTGAGCAAGAAGTTTCTGGCAGAGCACTCCAAGGGCCTGATCGGACTCTCAGGCTGTCTGAAAGGCGAGGTTGCCGAGCGCCTGATGGAAGAAAACTACGAGGCGGCGCGGGCGGCGGCGGCGATCTACAGCGACATTTTCGGTCCGAACAACTTCTTTCTAGAAATTCAGGACCAAGGCCTGGAACAGGAACATCGCATCCATTCCAACCTGTTCCGTCTGGAAAAAGACCTGGGCCTTCCGATGGTGGCGACCAATGACAGCCACTACCTCTGCGAGGACGATGCTCACGCTCAGGACGTAATGCTGTGCATACAGACCGGCAAGTCCATTCAGGACACTAACCGCATGAAGTTCCAGGGAACCGGGTTTTTCGTCAAGAGTCATGACGAGATGCATCGGGTGTTCAAAGACGCGCCGGACGTGCTCTCCCGGACCCTGGCCATCGCGGAACGCTGCAACATGCGGCTGGAAAAGGTCAGCAATCCGTTTCCGCACTTCGACGTGCCCGACGGATTCACTCTCGACAGCTATTTCGAGCACGTTACGAGGGAGGGATTCGCGCGGCGACTGGAGGCGCTGCGCACGGTCGGGAGTCCAGGCGCGGCGAAGCATAGCGTTGCCGACTACGAGCAGCGTCTGGCGCAGGAAATCGCCATCATCCAGCAGATGCAGTTTTCCGGATACTTCCTGATTGTCTGGGACTTTGTCCGCTACGCGCGCGAGCATGGCATCCCGGTGGGACCGGGTCGCGGATCGGCTGCCGGCTCGCTGGTTTCCTATTCCCTGAGGATCACAGATATCGATCCCCTGCAACACGAGTTGTTCTTCGAGCGTTTCCTGAACCCCGAACGCATTTCGCTGCCGGATATCGACATGGATTTCTGCATGAACCGGCGCGGCGAAGTGATCAACTACGTTACCCAGAAATACGGCCGGGAGAATGTGGCGCAGATCATCACCTTCGGCACGATGGCAGCCAAAGCGGCCATCAAAGACGTAGGACGCGCCATGGATATCCCCTATGCCGACGTGGACCGGATCGCCAAGATGGTACCCACCACGCTGAACATCAAGCTGGAAGACGCGATCCGGGAATCGCCCGGGCTGCAACAGGCCTATGAGAGCGAACCGCAGGTACGCCAGCTTCTCGACACCGCGCGCAAACTGGAAGGGCTGGTGCGCAATGCGGGAGTTCACGCCGCGGGTGTCGTGATTTCTCCGCGTCCGCTCACCGACTTGGTTCCGCTGCATCGCACCAAGAACGACGAAATCGTCACCGCTTTCGACATGGTCGCCATCGAGAAAATGGGCCTGTTGAAGATGGATTTCCTGGGATTGACGACGCTGACCATTCTGGACGACACCTTGAAACTGATCGCCCAAACTCGCGGCGAGAACATTGCGCTCGAAACCCTCCCGCTCGATGATCGTGAGACTTACGAGAAGGTGTTCCACAGCGCGCTCACGTCTGGCGTGTTCCAGTTTGAATCCCGCGGCATGCGCGACGTGCTGCGCCGCTACCAGCCCAACACCATCGAAGACCTTACCGCCCTGAATGCCCTCTACCGTCCCGGGCCGATTCAGGGCGGCATGATCGACTACTTCATTGAGCGCAAGCACGGGCGCAAAAAGATTGAATACGAACTGCCGGAACTGGAACAGATCCTGGAAGAAACGTTCGGCGTGATCGTTTACCAGGAGCACGTGATGCAGATTGCCCACCGGCTTGCGGGCTACTCGCTGGGCGAGGCCGACTTGCTGCGGCGCGCGATGGGAAAGAAGAAGCCGGAAGAGATGGCCAAGCAGCGCGAGCGTTTTATCGAGGGCGCGGTACAGCGCGGGTATCCTCCAAAGAAGATTGAAAAGATCTTCGACCTGCTGGCCAAGTTTGCCGAATACGGCTTCCCCAAGGCACATTCGGCCGCCTATGCGCTGTTGGCCTACCAGACTGCATATCTGAAGACCCGCTATCCGGTCGAATTCATGGCCGCTCTGCTGACTTCGGTGACCGGCAACACCGACGACGTGGTGAAGTACATCAACGAGTGCCGCGAGATGGGCATTGCCGTCGAAGCCCCCGACATCAACGTGAGCGACGCCAACTTCACGCCCCATGGCAAGGCCATCCGTTTCGGTCTGGCGGCGGTCAAGAATGTCGGCCACAACGCCATCGAATCGATTGTTGCCGGACGCAAAGAGCTGGGCCGCTACAACTCGATTTACGAATTCTGCGAGAAGGTGGAGTTGCGTCTTCTTAACAAGCGCGTTCTGGAATCGCTGATCAAGAGCGGCGCCATGGATGGACTCGGCCGGCGGGCCCAGCTTATGGCGGTGCTCGACCGCGCCATCGAAGGCGCGCAGAAAACCCAGCGTGATGCCGAGAGCGGCCAGCACGGCCTGTTTGGCGTCTTCCAGCAGGAAGAAGTTTCGGCGTCGCAGAACAAGCTTCCCGAAACGCCTGACTGGGACGAACACACCCGGCTCGCCAACGAGAAAGAAATTCTCGGCTTCTTTATCAGCGGGCATCCCCTGGAAAAATACCGCGACAAGCTGGAAGACCTGCGCGCGCTCTCCACAGAGGAGATCTCAGCTCTGACCAAGTCCACGGGCAAGGACGAGAACATCACCACCGCCGGCATCATCACTAATCTGCGCGTGCTGAAATCGAAGCGCGGCGATTTCTACGCTCAGGGAGCCCTCGAAGACATGGCCGGCACCGTCGAGATGCTGGTGTTTCCCGAGGCCTACCGCAAACTGCAGGACAAGGTACGGCTGGAAGTGCCGGTGCTGATCCGGGGCGGGGTGCGCATCGAGGAAGGCGCCAATCCCAAGCTGACGGTAAACGAGATTCTTCCCCTGGAAGACGCCAAAGTGCCGTTGCCGAATTCGCTCCGCATTCGGGTCCCGCTCGAGACCGCAAGTGAGTCCACGGTGGACGCGTTGCACAGCCTTTGTGCCCAGCAGAAGGGCGCAGCCAAGGTATTGTTTGACGTGGAACGCCAGGGCGATTTCATGGTGGTGATGGAGGCGGAAGGCTATAATGTCCTGCCAGACCGTAACTTCATCGCGCGCGTCGAGGAGCTTTGTGGCCGGGGCGCCGTGCGGGTAATTGACTGATACAACAGCCGGAGCGCTAGCTTGACACTCCGGTAACCGCTTCATGACGAGCCGTACCGAAATCTGCGGCGGATAAGAGTTTCCATTCAAAAGACTTTCAAGGTGGGGGCAAAGAACGCACCACCGGTGCCCAACGAAGCGCTGGTGATGGCAGGGGCCGAGTTCCTCCTCTCCATGGTGGAAGCGCGCTTGGCCAGGAACGGCGGCGGCAAAATGGAGTCTGGGGAGAAGACGCACCAGCAGTTGGAGAAGATCGAGGAGCAGATCGCCCGCTTGCAGGCGGCCGCTGGACCTGACGAAAGTACAAAGCGCGAGATTCAGCAATTGCGCGACCGCATCGAAGCCTTACGCAAAGACATGGCAACTTCGCACTACAAGGCCTGGGACAAAACGGAGTTGGCACGGCATCCCCAGCGCCCCTACCCTCTCGATTATATCGAGCGCATCTTCACCGACTGGAGCGAGATCCACGGCGATCGCGGCTATGCGGATGACCCCGCCATCATTTGCGGCATGGCCCGTTTCCACGGCGAAGAGGTGATGATCGTCGGACATCAGAAGGCCCGCGATACCAAGCAAAAGGTTTACCGCAACTTCGGCATGCCTAACCCGGAGGGATACCGCAAGGCGATGCGGGTGATGAAGATTGCGGAAAAATATAGCCGTCCGCTCATTACTTTCGTGGACACGCCGGGCGCGTATCCCGGTCTGGGGGCAGAAGAGCGGGGCCAGGCAGAAGCCATTGCGCACAATCTGCGCGAGATGGCGCGACTGCGGATTCCCATCATTGCGACCATCACGGGCGAAGGCGGAAGTGGCGGAGCGCTTGCCATCGCCATCGCCGACCGCGTCCTGATGATGGAAAACTCGATCTATTCGGTGATCTCACCAGAAGGCTGCGCTTCCATCATGTGGCGCGATCCCACCAAGAAAGCGCTTGCCGCCCAGGCCATGCGCATCACCGCCGAAGACTTGCAAGAACTGGGCTGCATCGACGGCATCGTGCCCGAACCCGAGGGCGGCGCGCACGTTGACCACGAAGCCGCCGCAGCCCTGCTTGATGCCACCCTGCAAGAGCAGCTTGCCGAGCTGAAGACAAGCCCAGTCAAAGAGTTGGTCGCCACGCGCTATGCCAAGTTCCGCAAGATGGCCCAATTTTTCACCGGTGATGACTAGACTGTAGCGCCGGCCGTCCTTATTGTGTGGGTCGGACACTCCTGTCCGACGCCTTTGACTTTGCCCTTGAGCAGTCAAATGCGCCTCACAAACCATGCAACTTCAAGAGCGGCGGACAAGAGTGTCCGCCCCACACCCCCCTTCACAGGAGTCTGAGGCCGTCTGCGAGCAATGCCCGAATCCTGAATCACGGTGCTGCGGACTTGCCTCCATCAAACACCTGGAACTCGCGAATATGCGCTTCCGCCGAGGAGGCGAGAATATTCAGGCGGATGCGTGAAGCCGTGACTCGCGTGAAACGATCGATGCGCTTGTGCCCGATGGCTCGACCGTCCACGACCGCGCTCCAGGCTTTGCCATTCCACACCTCGATACGAAAGTGCTCGACGTGTTGCCCACCGTTCAACCACTCCATAGTCAAGGCGCGATCAAACGTGATCGGCTTGTAAAAGCCTACCTCGAGCACGGCATGGTGCGAGCCGGGCGGAGCCGACCAGAATGTATCGGGATCGCCATCAAGCGCCGCCTCGGTCGCACCCGCAGTCCGAATATGTCCGGACGCGACCAGATTGTTGGCGTAGCGCTGGCGAATGGCTACGCCGAATTCTTGCAGCTGCTTTACATCCGCTTCGGGCAGAAGTCCGCGCCGGTCCGGCGCCAGGCCCAGCATGAGCTGGCTGCCATGGCCGATAGTTTGCTCGTATATCGATACCAATTCCTCCGTTGTCCTGAGGCTAGCTTCGTCATCTGGATGCCAGAACCAGTGCCCCTTGTGCAACGGTGTGTCAGCTTCCACCGGCCGCCAGCGCAGGAAGCCGTGACGGTCGATCACGTTCCAGTTTTCGTAGGGAACGTTTCCATCCTCGTTGCCCACCCATCGTATGTCGCCGTACTCGAACAGTCCGGTGTCGGCGAACACGAGTGTATTGGGCTGGTAAGTACGGAGCTCCTCGATGATGCGCGGAAAGTTGTAAACGTGACCGGCGCTGCCCGCCCCATCCAGCCAGAATTCAACCAGGTCGCCGTAGTGCTGGGCCAATTCGCTCAACTCGGCGAGGTAGTATTTGTCATACTCGGTGGAATTGCTGTAGCGGGGCTCATGGCGGTCCCATGGAGAAAGATAAACGCCGAACTTCAAGCCAAACTTTCGCGCCGCATCTGACACTCGCCGCACCACATCGCCGCGGCCATTCTCCCAGGGGCTGCTCTTCACGCCATAATCGGTTTGTTCCGTAGGCCACAGGCAGAAACCGTCGTGATGCTTGGCCACCAGAACGACATACTTTGCTCCCGCCGCTTGCACGGCTCGCATCCATTGATCAGGATCGAATTGTGTGGGGTTGAATCCCTGTGGACTGGCCGTGCCGTCTCCCCATTCTCGATCCATGAAAGTATTCGGGCCAAAGTGAATGATCACGCCGAATTCGAGGTCTTGCCACTGCACCTGCTGCGGGGAGGGTTTGATCTCGGTGAAATTCTGGGCGGGAGCAAGTGGAACAGAGATCAGCAACCCCAAGGCCGCCACTGCGAGTATTCTGCCGGAGCACACGGCGCGCAACATGAAGTACCTCGTTTCCCTACTAACCTCGGCGAAGAGTATAGCTGGTGTAATTGGTTTCGTCTGAGCTGCAACCCACGTCCCTCCGTGCCTAACCTCCGTCCTCCCCTGACTGTTACGCTGGATTTCCTGCCATGAATTCAAGGCCCTGACTTCAGCCGTTGCAGGACACAGAATTCTCCTTCCAGGTTCGGGGAGTCCAACTTGTTCTTCGCGGGCCCGGTCAGCGTCAAAAGTCAGCGGTTGGTTTTTGTCTGTCTGTGGATGGAGTTCCTGGTCGGCTGTGGCGGATCTCTGCGGCCTTCCATCCCCAGCTGTGACCCCAACGCAGCACCTGAAGTGCTGTCGCTGACGATACAGAATACTGGGCAAGAGACCTTACAGAACTATCCCGTTGCTATCTTGCTGGATGAAACGGTTTTCGATTTCACGGTTCCCAAAAAAGAATCTGCCATGGCCTTATGGGATGCTACGACCCGTCAGCCGATGTCAGCTTGGCTGGAGTCGTACGATGCAGCAGCGGGGAAAGCACTGTTATGGGTGAAGGTGCCTGGGTTGGGTCCGCAAGCATCGCAGAGCCTCCTGTTGACGGCCGGGCATGCGACAGGCTGTGTCGCTTCCACTTCCTCGTTCGACGGTTACTCGGTCTTCCCCTTTTTTAGCGACGTCCATGACACCGCAGGCTGGCATGCGACCAACCACCTCAGGGTGACGAACACCATCACGGCAGGCCCGCTTACCATCGGTGGCCGTAGCGTAATCGAGAGTGACGGATTGTATAACGGATTTCCCGGTGTGGCGCAGGCGGCCAACGGAGACTTCGTGCTGGCGTACAAGAAAGGGACAACTCACGTGAATAGTCCATTCGTCGTGCTGAGGCATAGCTTGGATAAAGGTATGACGTGGAGCCCTGAAGTCGTCTATTTCGATTCTTCCCAGCCCGACCCAGCGCTGCTTCGGACTCCTCTCGGCGCCCTGGTAATGGCTTTGGGCAAAGCTGATCAGAGTGGCCGTGAGTTCGCGGCGTACAGCCGTTCGACCGACAACGGCTTGACTTGGGCCCCGTTCACGTTCTTCTTTGATCCGTCCGCGGATACCTTCAGCGTGGCGCCCTCGTTGACGGTTGGACAGACGATGTATGGAGCGGGCTACGGACTGTACACACTTGGCTCCGGCCAAGCACCCGGCCTGTGGTCGTCGTCGGACGACGGTTTCAACTGGACAAAACTCTCGGTGCTTCGTGAGGCGGGCGATCCGTCGCTTAGCGAAACCGCGATTGCCCGGACCGCGCCCAGCAAATTATTTGCGATCATGCGAGCGGACGACACTCTGAATACCTACGGACGGTACTCCAGTGATATGGGAATGAGTTGGGGGCCGCTGATCTCTTACACTTCGCAAGTGGGGGTCCTGCAAGGGCCGGTGATGGTGCAGGCCGGATCGGCGCTCATCCTCATGGGACGCGAGGCCATCCAGATCCCTGGAGTCCAACCGCCCAATACTACCGGCTTTCCCCGGCAGTTGGCTGCTTTCGTTTCTTACGACGGAGGACAGACATTTGGCTACGGTACAGTGCTCGACGCTTACACCGGGAAGCAAATCGATGGCGGCTATTCCTGGCCAATGCTGCTGCCGAACGGGCACGTGTATGTAGCCTACTACTCCGACTCGCACAATCAACAGAAGCCAGATATCAAGGCCCTGACCTTGTCCATAGGTCCGCCGTCCACGGTGCCCGCCGGCTCCATTCACGTACTCAGCCAACTCGCGCCCGGAGTCGCCAGCCACGCGCTGAATTTCGACTTCACCCGTTACGCCCTCGAATTTCGCTTCCGGTCCAGTCCGACGCCGGGGGGAAGCCAGTTTTCAGTGCTGCTGCAGGGGCAGGCTTCCGGATCGCCTTCGCGCCTGGTCAATTGGGAACTGCCATCCACCCACGCTGCCGACCCGACTTCGCAATCAGGAATTTTTTCGAACCAACAATTCGTGCCAATTCTAAGCAGCTTTAACCACGGCCAAGACTATCGTCTGCGAACGGTTGTGGACGAAATCCAGGGCACCCAACAAGCCTCCGTCCTCGACTCGTTCGGTGAATTGATCAGCACCACTACTCCGCAGCCTTTGGCGCAGGGGACTTCCGCCCATGCCACAACCATCCAGATCGGCAACAACTCCAGTCTGCGTGCGACCGACACCCTGCTGGATTTTGTGTTCGTGCGTCCGGCGGCGCAGATCGAACCGCTCGTGACCGTCACTCGAGTTCGCTGAATTCTTCCGTCGGCGTAATGTTCTTTTTCGGGGCGGGCTCACCCTCTATCAACCGGGCGCAGTGAGGCTGGCCCTGTTTTTCCCGGGGCGAAGGCCAGTTTCCATCTCACAACGCCTCGGCAGTGGTCTCGGTAAGTAACAGCTGTTCAGGTAGTTACACCAAACCCAGCCAGAAGACATTACAGCTGTTGAAGGTCTAGATATATCCCGCCATGCCCTGACGCTATGCAAGCGGCCTGACCTGAGAGAGAATGGCTACGCAATCGGCCCTGGCGCAGTCTGCTCGGGCTTACATTCCCCACTGAGAGAGTTCACGCGATCAGCTGATGCGGGTGTTTCGCCATGAGCAGATCCCGCAGAGCACCGATGGCTATTCCTTTCCCCGAGGATTTTGACGGGTACCAGCGTCGGCCGCTTCGTTATCCGCTCGAAGCTGGGTGCTGGAGGAATGGGTGAGGTCTACTACGCAGAAGATACTCAACTGCGGCGTCCAGTAGCTCTTAAGCGTGTGTCCCGGAGGCTGGGCAACGATCCCGAATCCCGGCGCCAGGTCCTGCGAGAAGCGCAACGTGCGTCCGCCCTCAACTCGGAATACATTGCCGGCGTTTACGACGTGGTGGAAGAGCATGGCGAGCTCTTTCTGGTGATGGAGTATGTAGAAGGCGAGACCCTGCGGCAGCGACTGCAGCGGTCGATGAGCCTGAAGCAATTCTTTGACATCGCCACGCAATGCGCCGAAGCCCTGATGGTGGCGCACGAACGCGCCATCGTGCATTGCGACATCAAGCCAGAAAACATCATGCTTACTCCGGCGGGACGAGTGAAGATACTGGATTTCGGTGTGGCTAAGCGACTCCCTCGCTCCGATCAGAGTTCCACGGTGGATCGTACAGGCTCGGGCGGAGGCACGCCTGCCTACATGGCGCCCGAGGTTCTACTCGAACGGTCGCCCGATGAACGTGCGGACATATTCTCTCTGGGAGTTGTTTTGTACGAGATGTTGACCCTGAAGAACCCATTCCTGGCGAGCAGTTTCGTAGCTACCAGTGAACGGGTCCTGCACGAGACCCCGGCGGCGATTCGTGCTTTCCATCCCACCGTGCCGGACGGCTTGGTCACCGTCGTTATGAAAGCGATGGCTAAAGCACCGACGGAGCGCTATGCTCACGTCCGCGAATTGCTCGACGACCTGCATCTGGTCTATGCGGGAGCGACGCCGAGCAAACTTACCGCCGTGCGTGTTCGGCGGAAAGAGAAGCGCTGGCTGGCGGCTGGCATCGTCGGGGTGGCGGTCGCGGTGGCTGCTGTGTTCGGCGTTTACTGGTGGGAGCATAGAGGCCCGATTCTCGCCGAGCGCGGCTGGGTGCTGATCGCGGATTTCGAGACTTCAGGCGAGCCGGCCATTCCCGACAAAGGTGTGCGCGAGGCTCTGACCATCGCGCTGCAGCAGTCGCGCTACGTCAACGTGTTTCCCAGGAGTCGCGCCTACGAGGTCCTTCAGCGCATGAAAAAGGAAAGCACGACCCGGATCGACGAAAATCTTGGCCGCGAGATTTGCCAGCGCGAGAACCTGCAGGTGCTGCTGGCAGGCAGTATTGATCGAGCCGGGCAAGTGTTCCAGATCACGGTGCGAGGACTGGATCCTATGCGGGGTAATCTATTATTCGCGGAGAACGAGAGATTCGACCGCCAGGACGAATTTTTTGACAAAGTGGATGCGCTGGCGAAAAAAGTGCGGACCGATCTCGGGGAATCTCTGGAGCGGATACAGGGAACCAGTCGCCCTCTGGCCAAGGTGACCACCTCATCGCTCGAGGCTTTGCAACTCTATTCCCAGGCCAAGGATGCCACGGACCAGGGCAAGGACGAACAGGTCCCGGTTCTGCTGCAAGGCGCCCTCCGGCTGGACCCGGATTTCGCCATGGCTCATATGCGGTTGGGTCAGTATTATTCAGCGCTGGTCGGCAAAAACGAGAGGGCCTTGGCGGAACTGGATCGCGCCTACCAGTTGCGGCCCGGCGTCACGGGCCGGGAGCAGCGCAGGATCGAAGCTGCCTACTACGGACTGCAGGAGCGTTACGACGACAAGGCGGAATCCCTAAGGGTCCTGGTCAGCCTCTATCCCGATGACGAGGAAGCTCATCAGGAATTGGCCAGCGCCTATTACGATCTCGGCCGACTCGATCAAGCGGTGCTCGAACTGGGCGAGGTCCTCAGGTTGAACCCTCACTCGGCCCCCGCCTACGGGAATCTGGTGTTATATCTGGCACGGAGCAACAAGCCCGAAGCGGCGATCACTGCCGCCGGCGAGGCCTCACGGCGGGGTTTGGCCTCTCCGCGAATGCACTGGGGACTCGGCCTGGCCTACCTCGGTCAGGGAAACGTGGCCCCGGCCAGGCAAGAGTTCGAGCAAATCGGCGGAACCGGAGGAATAGACCGCGAATTGCAGGAGTTGTCCTTGGCCATCGCAGATCTATACCAAGGAAAACTGGACGGAGCCCGGGCTGAACTGGTCCGGCAAATCCAGGCGGTACCTGCGCAGAGCGGTGGCTTGCAGCTGTTTCGGAGATATCTGGTTGGCCGCATTTATCTTGTCCAGGACAATTCGCGAGCGGCAGAATTGCAGGCGGATCTTATGTTGCAGGTCCCCAGCACCGGCCTGCAGGCCAGCGACCTCCTGGGTGCGGGTACGCTCTATGCCCGAGCGGGCAATGTCGACAAGGCGCGACGGGTACTCCGTCGTTTGGATGAATCCCGGAAGACCATCCAGAGTTCCTCGAACCAGGAGAATTTTCACAGCCTGGAAGGAGAGATCTTGCTGGCCGAGGCGAAACCCGAGCAAGCCGCGATTTCCTTTGCGGCCGCGGATGAAGGATTCGCGCCGTTCATCGCCTCCACTGGCCTGGCCCGTGCCTATCAGGAACAGAGACGCTGGGACCTGTCCGCGCCAGCCTGGGAAAAAGTTATCAGTCAGAGAAACGAGATTCTTCAAAGCGGGTTTCCGCCTGATTTGGCGGTCGCCCACCTGCAAGTGGCACGCGTGTATGGTCAGATGAACAATCGTGATCTTGCCCTCAAGCATTACCAGGAGATCGTCCGCATGTGGCCACACGCCGATGACCTTCCTATCCTGCGGCAAGCCCGTCACGAATTACAGGACTTGAAACCGAAGGTCGGCCCATCCAATGGAAAACTGGGCCCTGCTGCTTCAGGGCCTGCTGCACAAGTCAAACCAAACAGGAGGAACGTATGGATTTACTCATCACTCTGATCGGAAATGCCGCCGTGGATCCCGGATTTCGTGAGTTGTTTCTGTGTGACCCGCTAGGGACGGCCGACAACTATGGCTTCCGCTTGACCAAGGGAGATTTCCAGATAATGACAGCGATGTTCACCAACCTGAACGATGAGGAGAGAACTTCCCTGGAAAATGCGTTCAAAGCCCTTGAAAATTTGTTGTATGGGAAGATGGAGAATGCAGCTCTTACGCCGCCCCCGAGGACGAAGTGCACGAAGCCGTGCACTCTGTCCCTCTACCCGCCTCGCGTGCTGCCTAAACTTCGCGAAATTATCGACAGGCAGACGGACGGAAGCGAAGAAGCAACGGCAGCGGCATAAGACGGGGCAGGCAGTTGCAAACGCCGCCGCGTTGCGGCGCCGCAGGTCCGGGTGGAAGTGTGCCCAGCTGCCTTCCGCCATCGTTGGTTGAGAAAGATTCTAGTTCCCAGACTGGTACCTCCTCGTCTGAACTCCGTCTTCGATGCCTGTTCGTGCCGGTTCCTGCCGTATAATAACTAGTTCTGCGCAATTTGATTACTGCGGGTAGATGAAAGCCTGCTCCAGGAAAGCTAACCACAAGGGAAGGTTGGGAAATGGCCACCACGGATGTAGGGCTCCGCGAAGGCAGCAGCCAGGCGGGGCAAAAGCCGGTCGTAAACAACATGAGTATCCAGGTCGCGACGGTCAACGGTTCCGGCTCGCAAAGTTCCAACACGGTTTTGTTACGCAGCATTTTTCAGATGGGCGTTCCCGTCTCGGGCAAGAATCTTTTCCCCTCGAATATCGCCGGCCTGCCCACCTGGTACACCATTCGCGCCAACAAAGATGGCTACATCGCGCGCAAGAAAGAAATTGATTTCGTGGTCGCCATGAATCCCGAGACCGCCGAGGAAGACGTGATGTCCGTGGCCCCGGGCGCTGCTGTTTTGTACGACGAACCCTTGAACCTCAGCCGGCTGCGCTCCGATCTGGTTTTTTACGCCGTTCCCTACGACAAGCTGGTCGCTCCCGTATGCCCTGAGGCTAAGGTGCGCAAGCTGGTCAAGAACATGATTTACGTGGGCGTGGTGGCCAAACTGTTGGAGATCGACGTTGCCGAGGTCGAAAAAGCCATCCGCAAGCAGTTTGCCAAGAAGGTGAAAGCGGCCAACCTGAACCTGGCCGCGGTCAAGGCAGGGTACGATTACGCAGCCGCCAACCTGGTCAAACGCGACCCGTATTTCATCCAGCGCATGGACAAGACCGCTGGCAAAATCATCATCGACGGTAACTCCGCCGCCGCCCTGGGTTGCATGTTCGCCGGCGCCACTATGGTGGCCTGGTATCCCATTACGCCGTCTTCGTCGCTGCCCGAAAGCATGATTGACTACATGAAGCGCTTCCGCATCCGCGCCGACGGTAAGGCTACTTTTGCCATCGTGCAGGCGGAAGACGAACTGGCTGCGATCGGCATGGTGGTGGGTGCGGGTTGGGCCGGTGCGCGCGCCATGACCGCGACCGCCGGGCCGGGGATTTCGCTGATGGCGGAATTTGCCGGACTGGCTTACTACGCCGAAGTGCCGGGAGTGATCTGGGACATCCAGCGCGTTGGTCCGTCCACCGGTTTGCCCACGCGTACCTCGCAAGGCGATATTCTCTCCACCGCGTTTCTTTCCCACGGAGACACCAAGCACATCCTGCTGCTGCCGTGTTCGGCGGAAGAGTGTTTCAGCATGGCCAGCGAGGCTTTCGACCTGGCCGAACAGTTCCAGACCCTGGTCTTCGTGATGTCCGACCTGGATCTGGGGATGAACAACTGGATGGCCGATCCCTTCAAGTATCCGGAGAAGCCGATCAGTCGCGGCAAGGTGCTGAGCAAAGCAGATCTGGATCGCCTCGGCGGCTTTGCCCGCTACGAAGACGTCGACGGCGACGGGGTGGGCTACCGCACGCTGCCCGGCACTGATCATCCTGCTGCCGCCTACTTTGCCCGGGGTAGCGGACACAACGAAAAAGCCCAATACAGCGAACGTCCCGACGACTTCGAACGCAACATGGAGCGGCTCAACCGGAAATTCGAGACCGCGCGCTCGTTCGTGCCCCGGCCGGAAGTTGACACCGGAAAATCAAAGATCGGCATCATCGGATACGGCACATCGCACTGGGGACTGATCGAGGCCCGCGACCAGTTGCGCCAGGAGTACAACATCGAGACCGACTATCTGCGTCTGCGCGCTTATCCGTTTACCCGCGAAGTGCACGATTTTGTGAAACAGCACGACCGGGTTTACGTGGTGGAACAGAACCGCGACGCCCAGATGCTCACCCTGCTTAAGATGGACCTGGAGGCCGCACTCCATACCCGCTTGCGTAGCATTGCTCACATTCACGGCCTGCCGCTCGATGCGCGCTCGGTCACCGACGAACTCATGACCATGGAGGGTAAGTAAATGGCGACCTCAACCCCCGACCGGCCCGCGCCCGCACCGAAAATCAATCGCATTGGCCTGGCCGTCCTGGATTATCGCGGCGGCAAAACCACCTTGTGCGCCGGTTGCGGCCACAACGCAATTTCCGAGCGCATCATTGACGCGATGTACGAAATGGGAGTCCCGCCCGAGCGCGTGATTAAGCCCAGCGGCATTGGCTGCTCGTCCAAGAGTCCGGCGTACTTCATGGGACGTTCGCACAGTTTCAACGCCGTGCACGGCCGGATGCCATCGGTAGCCACCGGCGCGGTGCTCGCCAATCGCCATCTGATCGCTCTCGGCGTCAGCGGCGACGGCGACACCGCCTCGATCGGCGTAGGCCAGTTTATTCATCTTATGCGGCGCAATCTGCCCATCATTTACATCATCGAAGACAACGGTGTTTACGGGCTGACCAAGGGCCAATTCTCCGCCACCGCTGACATGGGATCGACTCTGAAGACCGGCGTGATCAACGATCTGCCTCCCATCGACACTTGCGCCATGGCCATCACCCTGGGCGCGACTTTCGTGGGCCGGTCGTTTTCCGGCGACAAGAAGCAGCTCCACGCCATGATGAAAGCGGCCATCGCGCACAACGGCACGGTCATGCTCGACGTAGTCTCGCCCTGCGTGACCTTCAACGACCACGAGGGCTCCACCAAGTCCTACAAGTACATGAAAGACCACGATGAGCCGCTGCAGGAAGTCAGTTTCGTCCCCGCGTTCGAGGATATCGCCATCGACTACGATCCCGGCACCACGATCGATGTGACCATGCACGACGGATCACACCTCCGCCTGCGCAAACTCGAAGAAGATTTTGACCCCACCAATCGGATCCAGGCCATCACTCGCCTGAACGAGGCGCACGAAAAGGGCGAAGTCCTGACTGGCGTGTTCTACGTTAACTCCAAGGCGCCGACTTTCGTCGACCTGCTGAACATGACCGAAGAGCCGCTGGCCACTTTGCCGGAATCCGCCGTCCGTCCGGGCAGGGAAGTGTTGGAGCAGGTGATGGAGGAGCTGAGGTAGGTGGGAATAGAGCCCTGGCCTTGGGGTCGAACCTTTCCGATAAACAATAGCAAGGAAATAAAGAGGGGCCCGCGAGGGCCCCTCTTGATTGCTCAATCACACTTTCCGCTTGCCCTCAATTCCAATTGCGCGCGTTGCTGAAGAGAAACGATTCACCCTGATTGACTCTGTCGTTGCGTGCCGGATGCCTTATTGCCCTGTCGCTAAGATTTACATCCACCGGTCCAGGCTTACGTGGTCGTCGACATTGCTCGCTTCCCGTCTTCAGAAATTGAACGGCTTGTTCTACGCGTCCCGGGGAAATAGCGCCAGGTAGGGTTGCCCGCCCAATGCACAAGTTGACCAAGGCTGTTAACCTGCCTTTGCCAACCATTTGCTCGAAAACAGCGTCTGAGAAGCAGCATAAATGACTGAAACGAAAACCAGACCGGCAAGCAGGACGCTGCTGATCGTGATATCAATGGTCGTGATCGGCGTAGTGGTCCTGGTCATGACCGGAATGCATCTCTCCAATCCGTATCTCCATAAGAAGGTCGTGGAGATGCTCAGCGCTAAATTTCACGCTGAAGTGGAACTCAAGGACTTCCATGTTTATCTGTTTCCAGGAGTGCGGATCGAAGGCGCAGGACTCGCCCTTCGCCACGAAGGCCGCACCGACGTGCCACCTCTGATTTCAATCGGCGAATTCTCCGCTGAGGCCGACATCCTGGGACTGATCGGCAAGCCGTGGAAAGTGCGGCAGGTAAAGCTCAAGGGGCTGACAATCCAAATTCCCCCCAAGGGCGAGCGACCCAAACAGGATTGGTCAAAGGCGCGCAATGCGCCCGTCCTGATTGGCGAAATTGTGTCCGACGACGCGGAACTTCGGCTGTTGCCCAAGTTCGCCGACAAAGATCCCCACGTGTTCCCCATTCACCACCTGGTGATGCATTCGGTCGGGCTTGATCGCCCCGCATCGTTTACCGCGCAGCTCACCAACGCGGTGCCTCCGGGAGAGATCGATACCCACGGAAGCTTCGGGCCGTGGAGTCCGGACGATCCCGGCCAGACGCCGCTGGCGGCTGAGTACACATTCGACAAGGCTGATCTGGGAGTGTTCAAAGGGATCAGCGGCATTCTTTCATCGACCGGCAAATTTGGTGGCGTGCTGGAGAAAATTGAAGTAGAAGGCAAAACCTCCACCCCCGATTTTACGGTCACCATCGGTGGGCATCCACTCGATCTGGAGACGGTTTTCAGCGCCACTGTGGACGGCACCAACGGAGACACGCTTCTGCATCCGGTGACAGCCCACCTTTTGAATACGGTCATCGTGGCCCAGGGCGGCGTCGTGAAACCTCAGGACAAAGACAAGAAGGGCAAGGAAATCACACTCGACGTGACCGTTGAACAAGGCAGGATCGAAGACTTGTTGCGCCTGGCGGTAAAGTCAGAAAAACTTCCGCTGACCGGCGCGATAAAGTTCCGTACGAAATTTGATCTGCCTCAGGGACAAGGCGACATATCCGACCGGTTGAATCTGAACGGAAAGTTCGACGTAGAGCAGGGGCAATTTACCAGCCCGGAAGTCACGGCCAAGATCGAGACTTTGAGCCGCAAGGCGCAAGGCCAGCCGGAAAACAAGGATGCGGGCAGCAGCGTGTCCCAACTGAAGGGGAATTTCGTCCTCGACAACGGAGTGATCACATTCCGGGAACTGACTTTCAGCGTTCCCGGCGCAGAGGTCGCTCTCAACGGCAAGTACGGACTGGATAAAGAAAACCTCGACTTCCACGGCAAGCTGATTATGCAGGCCAAGATTTCACAGACCACGACCGGCGTGAAGTCCTTCCTGTTGAAAGCGGTCGATCCCTTTTTCCGCAATAACGGTCGAACTGAAGTGCCCATCAAGATCACGGGCCAGCGGGAGCACCCATCCTTCGGACTCGACCTCGGCCACAAGGACACAGAAAAAGAAAAGGGCGAGTAACGCCGAGTGAACAAACGTAGATCCGCGTCTCGCCGGCTGTCCCGAGGGCATCCTTCGACTTCGCTTAGGACAAGCCTTGCCCTCGGCGTGCGGGCGGGACGCCCCCACGACAGCCGCCGGGACGGCGGCGCCACTGATGAGTTTGCGGCCAGGTAGAAGACGCGTGCCAACGCGGCTCGAGCCGCGCTCGGGATGATAGAAACCAGAGTTGCCGCTAGGCCGCACCGCGTTTCTTAGGCTCTGTGGGTTCGCCGGAGTGTTCAGGACTGCCACCTGGTTCAGGAAAATCCGTATCCGAGGATTTCAGCAATGGATCCTGGTCGCGATGGCCGAGTTGGCCCTGCATGGAAGTATTGTTCTGCTCCTGTGGTCTATCCTGCTCAACAGCGCCTTTGCCGCGATCCTGGTCGTTGGCGAGAGCGGCGTTTAGATCGTTTCTCGATTCAGTCATGGAGTGTCCTTAACCAGGCGTGGAGTTGCACTCGGCCCGGCCTGGTTAGCCTATCGCGAAACTTTTGCCGGTGGGAAGGGTTAATCCTGTAGATTTGGCGAAATAAATAATGAGGAGGGTGGAATGAGGCCTCTGCTACTGGCTCTTTCAGCAACCATGCTCTTGACGTTGGCCGGCTGGGGACAAACGGCGGCGGGGGAGCAGGCGCATGCCAGCGTGGCCGCGCACCGGCGCGAAGCCAAGGACCACGCCGCGCGCCATCATCATCGCCGCCGGCACCGCCGCAATCATCGCCGTCATGGCAAGGCGTAGCGGGACGGGTCAGAGCCGCACTTACTCCGGTTTCCGCGTGGCCCCTGTCGTGGCCACTCCCAGCTTGCGCAGCCGGTCGCGGGCCTGCAAGGCTTCATTCGACTTGGGATAGCGCTGCATCACGTGGCGAAGGGATGCGATCCCGGCTTCCTGCTGTCCCAGTTCAATGAGCGCCAGGCCTTTTTTCAGTTCGGCTGAGGCTGCCTTGTTGCCATCCGGGAAGCTCTGCAGGACCTGGTCGTAACTCTTGACCGCAGCCGCATAATTACCCTGTTTGAACTGTATGTCGGCCAGGTAGAAGCTCGAATTCCCGGCCAGATCCGTGTTGGGATAAAACTTCACGTAATCCCCAAATTCCTGCGCCGCCAGATCATTCTTGCCCGCCTGGTAGTCACGCAAGGCATTGTTGTAGAGAACATCGGGGGGGGGAGCGGTTGCCGCCTGCTGCTGTTGCTGGGTCTGCTGAACGGCCAGGCTTTGCTGGGCCGCCTGCATGTCCTCCAGCTGCTTGCTCACCTTGCCCAGCCTCGCCTTGAGTTCATCCAGAGTATCGTTCAAGGATTGGATCTGGCCCGAAAGCTGGTCCGCATGAGTACCGCTGTCGCTCTGTTGTTTCTGCAGTGTGGTCTGAAGGTCGGTGACCGAGGTCGCGACTTTGTTGGCGCGGTCGGTACTCTGTTCGATCAGATGCTGCATCACGCCCATGCGCTCGTCAAATGACTGCTGCATATGGGCAATTCTGTCCTGTAGGTCCTGCACCTGGGTCTGCAGTTGGACCATGTCCTTGTTCACGCCCCAGGCCGGAGTCATGCCGGTACAGAGCAGGGCAAGAAGACCGAGTAAGACGGGATATCGCTGGATTTTCATATTTCAACACCTACGATGTGAAGAGTGTTTACCGCGTCCGGGCCAGAGGACGAAGCAGTGATGTAGCGCCGACTTCTCGCTGCAGCAGGGAGGCGACATCGGTACCTCCAAGCGTGCGAAGGCGAGACTCCCTCGCGGCAGCCGACGGGACGCCGGCGCTACAAAGACCCTACTTCCCGTACACAAAATGACCACGCCGGTTCTGCTGCCAGCACTGCTCGGTCGATTCGGTGCAGAACGGCTTCTCCTTGCCGTAGCTGATGGTCTTGACGTGGTCGGCGGCGACGCCTCCCTGTACCAGAGCATTGCGTACGGAGTTGGCGCGGCTATCCCCAAGGGCCAAGTTGTATTCCGTCGATCCCCGTTCGTCGCAGTGTCCCTCTACCGTGAAGCTGATGTTGGGATGCTGCTTGAGGAACTCGATATCGCCCTGCAGGGAAGACTGCTCTTCCGTCCTGATATCGCTCTTGTCGTAATCGAAGTAGATGTCCTTCACAGTTTGTGAGAAAAGTTCTTCCTCGGTGGCCGACGGTTGCGGCGGCGGTGGTGGCGGTGCCGTCACCGTGACCCTTGCCGTGGCCGTCTGCGTCCCGCCCGCTCCTTTGGCGGTCAAGGTGTAGGTGGTGGAGTCGGCCGGGGTCACGCTCTGCGACCCGCTGGGCTGCACTGCGCCTACCCCGTCGATGCTGACATCGGTCGCGTTGCTCGTCTGCCAGGTCAACGTGGTGGACCCGCCCTTCTCGACCGTGTTGGGGTTAGCGGTCAGCGAAGCCGTAGGCGCAGCCGGCGGTGGGGGTGGCGGCGGGGGCGGAGGCGCTACTTTCTTCTTGCAGGCGCCCAGCGTCATGATCGTCATCAGGACGAACGCTAACATCATCCATCTCAGTTTTCGTTGCTTCACTCTGCTCCTCCGTACTCTTGGTGCGCAGTGATTGCGATCGCCGCGCCCGGCTCAGGTCCGGAGAGGGGAAATCGTGCCCCGCCTCTTCCGGGAATTAACTGCAAAAACGGCAAATATGATTCCATTCCCGAAGATCAATTCCTAAAGATCACTTCCAACTCCAGTTGGGCTGACTGTTAGCGCCCGCAAATGTCAGCTGCTTCTGGTTCGTACCATCGGCCAGCATGGTCCATATCTGGAGACTGCCTGCACGGCTGGACTGGAAAATGATGTGCCTGCCGTCCGGCGACCAATATGGGAAGTCATTCCGACCGCCATCGTGGGTCAGCTGCACCCATTGCTTGCTGGCAATGTCCATGATGTAGATGTCCTGCGCCCCCGGCGCTCCCGGGCCGTATTTGCGCATCCACGAAACCACCAGGAACTGCCCATTCGGCGACCACGCCGGAGAGACTGCGTAGCCCTGGTCGGTGAGCCGCTGCACGTTGGTGCCGTCGGCCTCCATGGTGTAAACCTGCGGCAGGCCTGTGCGTCCGCTTACCCACGCAATCTGTGTGCCCGTCTTGCGATTCCATGCCGGAGAAACATCGGGACCCTTAAAGGAGGTAATACGTTTCAGACCCGCGCCGGAGGAGTCCACCGCATAGATTTCGGGATCTCCGCTGCGCGAGGAGGAGAAAGCGATCTTGGTTCCGTCCGGGGACCATGCCGGAGAAAGATTGGTTCCACCGAACCGGGGAAATGAAACCAGCCGGTCCAGGTCGAGCGAATACATCAGAATTTCCCATCCCGACTTGGTCATCGAACTGAAGGCGATGCGCGATCCATCCGGAGAGACGCGCGGTGACAGCGAAATCGAGCCCAGATGAGTGACGGCATGCTGGTTGGCGCCGTCGTAATCCATCGCCCATATTTCCTTGTGCCCGCTGCGGCTGCTCACAAAATAAATCTTGCTTTCCGCAATCCCGGGAATTCCGCCCCCCAGCCGAAAGATAATTTCGTCGGCGAATTTGTGCGCGGTAGTGCGGGCGGCGTCGGTGGTTGCGGCATCCTGATACTGCTTGCCCAGCACCTGCGGCGAGGTCACGTTCTTCACATCGTAAAGCCAGCCCTGCACCGTCATGCCGTTGCCGGAGACGCCCAGGTTGCCAAAGGCCAGCATGGCGGCATTGGGCGGCGGCGCGCTCCAACCCTCGAACTTCACATCAGCGGGAGTGCCCACTTGCCCTAGGGGATAGAAGCTCTTCGAAACCATGTCGAAGATGCCGGCATTGTCCAGATCGTTCCACAGGGTTTCGTTGAACGCCTTGAGCAGGTCGGCGTTCTTGGCATCCTGCGTGGAAGCGTTGAAATCGGGGACCGCGAGACGGACTTTTTCCACGCCCAATCCCGTGCCGGTTTTGATCCAGTCCTGGGCCAAGCCCGAGGTCAACAAAAACAGCGGTAACAGTAGTAAGAAAAATCGCTTCATCAATGATGATGTCCTCTAACTCGCTAACAGCATGGAGCTAAAAGCCAGCTGTTATCTTTTGTAATCGAACCAGAACTCTACCGACACCTTATTCGCGGCATAATCCGAGGGCAAGGGACCAAAAGTGTCAATGCGCTGGATGGCCCGCGTGGCCGACTGGTCAAGCGATGGGACACCGCTCGATTGCTCCACCTGAACGTTCGCCGGGTGGCCGTCGCGCATCACGTCGAAGGTGATGTACACCCGTTGCGCCGTCGTGATGCTGGGGTCAACTTCATATTTTAGCCAGTTTTCGGAAACCTTCTGCTGCACCACGCGCACATACCAGGCATAGCGCGAACCGAAATCGCCGCCCCCACCGGTGAAGCCGAAGCCGCCCTTGGCCCCGTTTGCGCTGAAGCTGCCGTAGGGCCCGCTGACCGGTCCGCCCTGTCCGAAGGGGACTTCGTTGTCGGCTTCGACCACGGCCTCCGGCTGGGGCTTCTGATGAGTAGCGCTGTTCTTCGGCGTAGGTTTGATCTTGGTCGCCTTGTCCGGGATCGGAATCGCGTCCGGTTCTTTCTCCACCGGCTTGGGCTGGGACTGCGTGAGCCCTTTCGAATCGTTGGCCAAAACGTTTTCCGTCTTTATGGGATTGGCCGGCAGAGGGACGGTACTCACCAGACTCACGCCCATGGCATCGCCGCCTCCACCCGCGCCCCAGCCTTCACCATGACTGCTGGGTGCGACCACGGTGTAGAGCACAATGGAACCCGCAATCGCGATGTGCAACCCGAGTGACCAGGTGAGGTTGCGGCCCCAGCGATCGTGTTCGAAGAAGATCTCAGCGTTTGCTGCCATGCGCGTCCAGGGGTTGAGTGACGATGCTAACGTTGGTGATGCCGGATGATTTGACCGCATCCATTACGGTCGCGAAGGCGCCGAAGGGCACATCTTCATCGGCGCGGACGAAGATGGACTGGTGCTGAGGGTCGCGAATTCTCTGTTTGATCCGGGAGGCGATTTCGTTGATGTTGATGGCGTCATTGCCCAGAAAAACGCGCTGCTGTTTGTTGATGCTGATCACCAGGCGTTCTTCGGTGATCTCTTTCACCGTCCGGGTCTTGGGCACGCTCACTTCGATGCCGGATTGCAGCACCGGGGCGGTCACCATAAAGATGATGAGCAGGACCAAAACCACGTCCACCAGCGGGGTGATGTTGATGTCGGAGAGGGAGGTTTGAGTTCGTCCGTTAGAAGCCGTAAAGGCCATTACCGCTGCCCCCCCGGAGCTTCAGCCGTGCGGTAGGCGGGCTGCGCCTGCTGGCGCTCGACTGCGTTCAATACTTCCATGGCAAAGTCGTCGCCGCGGGCCGCCAGTTCACGAATCGATCCGCCAATCAGGTTGTAGGCAATCACCGCGGGGATAGCAGCCACCAGTCCGGCAGCGGTCGTAATCAGGGCTTCCGAAATCCCCGGTGCGACCGCGCGCAGGGTGGCAGCTCCCGCCGTGCCCAGACCGTGGAATGCGTCGATGATTCCCCACACCGTCCCAAACAGTCCGACGAACGGCGTCACCGCGCCGGTAATCGCCAGCCAGGGCAAGTTGCGTTCAAAGCGGGTCAGCTCTTCCGAGTTGGCGATCTGCATGGCGCGCTGAATAGCCAGCGGACTTCGGATGATGCCATTGGCCACGGCACCCTGACGCCGGTACTCCTCAAGACCGCCCTCAAACACTCCCACCAGTGGGCTGGGACGAAACTGTTCAGCCACCGCGCCCACGTCCTGCAGACGTTGGGCCTTGCGGAAGGCGCGCACAAAGCGGCCGCTCTGCACCCGCGCCCGCCGCAACACGCTCCACTTGGAAAGAATGATTGCCCAGGAAACCAGGCTGAAGATCAGGAGGATAAGTAAGACCACCTTGGCGACGGGGCCGGTTTGACCCACCAAGTCAATAATTTCGCCGCCGACCGCTACTGCCAGCAAGGGATACAGATTCATTGTTTTTAGGAGGATTCCTGCTTCGATTATAGACCATGGAGGCGGCCTAATTCGCGGGTGAACACGATCCATTAACCCGTCACCCCTGTGCAAAAACGCGGTCCGTCCACCCGATGTCTTAGGGTTGATGGTTGGCGGCATTTAATATACGAAGGACGAGAAATGACGCATTACGACCCTTAGCTTCCCGTTCCTTCCAAATTCGGTTGTTTCTTGGCGGTCAACTCCTTGACCCAGGCCATGCCGCTCAGGGATTGATCCAGAGCGAGACGTGTTTCAATCCGCACCGGAGACAAGGAATGAGCCTTCTCAATCCGGCTCTTGAGCTCTACGTCAGACCCGTTCCGTTGAAGCAGAGCAAGGTCGAAGAGGATCGTTGCTCGTGAGTGGTCATTCATCACGGCATGGTCCGCGAGAGTCTGCAGAAGCGCAATTACTTTGTCACGATAACCCGTCTCTGAAGCGGTTTGAGCAAGAGAAGTGAATCTGTCCGCTTCGGCCCAATAACTAAGCGGATCGCTGCGGTTTAACAGGTAGTCGTCCGCGTCGGTGGCAAGGCCAAGCGTGCGGCAGAAGTAAGCCAAGTTGAATCTTGGGTTGAGAGTTTCATCCTGGATGAGTCCTTCGACCATTGCCCTCAGGTCTTTCTGCTCCCGTTCGGTCTCCCTTTCGCCTTCGGCAATTTGGTTCATCCTTTTCTTAATGTTAGGCAAAGATCCGAAGATGGGAGCATACCGAATGAAGACGAACGCCCACAACGCCAAGCTGACAACCGTAGATGCTGTTGAGAATATCCTTAACCAAACCATGAACGGGGACTCTACGTTCTGTACACTGAGCTTTCCTGTCACGCCCTTTCCCCGCAAAGAAACCTCAGGTACTCCTGGAAGATTGACCGAACTCGAAACCAGCAGGGATGCTTGGACATGCTCCGATGGGTTGAGATTCGGAATCTCAATGCGCAAATGATCGCCTTCTATGGTTTCCGAATGTGCGATTGAGGCGTCGGCAGTAACCGCCTTTTGCTCAATAGTCCCGTTTGGCACTCTTATCACGCAGACAGCGCTTTCAACCGCACTCGAACCTTCGTTGCTAATTGTTACCGCGTAGTTGGCGATGTTCTTCGTGGGGCCTTGGAACGGCAAGACCTGAGGAGTGGTAAAAACTAGACGCGGTTCACGAGACTGTACCCATGACACAATCAGCGGTGCAACGATTGCGACGATGAGGGCACTACCGAGAGCACTAGGCCAATGAAACTTCCCTTGTTTGGCATCCGTCTCGTCACTCATCGATGTCTACTCCAGCGCGTGCTCCACGCTTCGCGGGGGAAGTATATATCCGAAGCCGGTCGAACCCAACGGCATCCAGGCGATGTTCCTGATGCCACCCCCCGCCTCGATCATAAATGCACCATTATGGTGTATACTGGTGCCATGCCAATGTCAAAGCAAGTGCGGCGTAGCCTGACGCTTCCGGCACAGGTGGCCAAGCAGGTGGACAGCATCGCCAAACGCCGGCGCCTGAGCGACAACCGGGTGCTCGTAGAACTGATTGAGCTGGGAATCGAAGCCCGTGAACGCAAAGAGAGAGCCTTCTTCGAACTGGCGGAACGCTTCCGCGCATCGCAGGACCCGGAAGAAGTAAAAAGACTGGGAGACGAGTTGGGGCAATTTGTGTTTGGTGAATAATGCCGCAAATCGAAACCTGGTCGCGCCTTCCCCAGGTAATTCGCGACCATCTTGTCGATCGCATGCGCGAGCGCAAGATCAGTCTCGACGATGTCAATCAACTTCGCATCTGGATCGAATCCAGGCCTGACGTCCCCCAAGGCGCCTGGTACAAGGATTTCGGATCGTTCAAGATCTGTGGTGAAGGTATATATCCAAAAACATTCTTGCTGGCCGGTCAGACCGCAACCGGCCGGAAGCTCTAAAGCCTGATCCCAGAGGATCTGGGAGGGCCAGGCAACGCTAACGACTCCTGAACGGCCTGGGCGAGACGCTTGTCGCTACGGGGGCGAGTCCATGCTATCCTGCGCTCAACTTCGTTCACCTCACATTTCTGCGTTTCAGGACGCCGGTGCTCATCGAACTGCGGCTCGAAAACTACGCGGTCATAGACAACCTGGCGGTAGAGTTCGCGCCCGGCCTGAACCTGCTGACCGGCGAAACCGGCGCTGGAAAATCCATTCTCATTGATGCCCTGGCGCTCCTGCTGGGGGACAAAGCCTCCGCGGACGTGATTCGCTCCGGGGCCGACAAGGCCACGATTTCCGCCGTCTTTGAAGTCGAAGGTGGGGCGGAAAAAACAGTCGCGCAAATCCTCGAAAACAATGGCATCGATCAGGAAGACGAGTCGGTCATCCTGCGCCGCGAAATTGCGGCTGGGGGCAAGGGACGCGTGTTCGTCAATAACCAGCCAGCGACCGTTGCCGTGTTGCGTCAACTGGCTCCGTACCTCGCCACCATTCACGCCCAGAACGAATCACTGCTGTCTTTTGACGCATCCACCCGCCTTCGCCTGCTCGACACGTTCGCCAATATTCAGCTCGACGCGACCACGGAAGCGTTTTCCAAGTGGAAGAGCATCAACGGTCGCATCGAAGAACTGCAACGCGATGAGCAGGACCGGCTGCGCCTGCTCGATCTGTGGACATTCCAGGCGCGTGAAATCGAAGAAGCCAGGCTGCAGCCAGGAGAAGACGAGCGACTGGAGACTGAGAAGCGCGTCCTGGCCAACGCGGAAAAGATCCACAGTGCGGCCATGAATGCCTTCGATCTGCTCTACGAAGGCAACGCCTCGACTGCAGCGTCATTGCGGACGGCGCAAAAACACATCGAAGAACTGGCCCGCTACGAACCGAAATTTCAGGAGACCATGGCCACGCTCGAAACTGCTCGCATCAGCGTGGAGGATGTCGGCGCCAGCCTGCGCGACTATGCCGGCGGCATCGAAGCCTCTCCCGAACACCTGGCCGAGGTAGAAGACCGCCTCGCAGCCATGGACCGGCTCAAGCGCAAGTACGGCCCCACTCTCGAAGACGTGATGAAACACGGCGCCGAAGTCAGCCGCAAACTCTCGGAGATGGAGAACAAGGACGAAATCCTGCGGCAGTTGCGTGGCGAGTTGGCGCAGGCGGCCGAGGAGTACCTCGTTGCGGCCCGCACCATTTCCAAGAAGCGCTACGAAGCCGCGCGCAAGCTGGAAAAATTGGTCGAGGCTGAGATCAATGACCTGGCTATGAAGTCCTCTTTCCGAATTGACGTCAGCGGCACCGACGAGGAAGGGAACTGGACTGCCGCCGGCTTCGACCAGGTGGCATACATGATCGCCACTAATCCCGGTGAGCCTTTGCGGCAGCTCGAACACATCGCTTCCGGCGGAGAGCTATCTCGCGTCATGCTGGCCCTTAAGGCGAGCGTTGAGGCCTCATCGGGCAGGAAGCGCAGTTCCGGGGCGCAACGTACCTTGGTCTTTGACGAAATTGACACCGGAATCGGGGGCCGGGCGGCCGAGGCCGTAGGCAAGAAGCTGAAGAGCCTGTCCCGCTCGAACCAGGTCCTTTGTGTCACCCACCTGCCCCAGATCGCCACCTTCGCCGACCATCACTACCTGATCGAAAAGAAGGCGGTCGGCGGACGCGCCCGCACCGGCGTCCACCTCATCACCGGGGACGAGCGCACCGAGGAAGTCGCCCGCATGCTGAGCGGCGCCAAGCTGACCGAGACCTCGCGCAAGCACGCCGAGCAGATGCTAAAAACTAACGCATAGGGTTCGTACCCTGAACGGTGAACTGGAATCAATGAAATACACCAGTTCCGAGCTGCGAGGAAGCTTGCCCGGTTGGTAACGAAACCATGCGCCGGCGAGGAGATTGTGATCGCCTGCAAGGAACTCCGAGTCAAGTTGGTGCCCGTCCGGGAGCTGAAGGCGGCCAAGAAATCGAATCCCAGGTCGGTTTAAGGGAAAGATTTTCTGCGCACCAAATGCTTTCACCCCTCTCACGGAGCAGGACCGCATTCAGGGAGTGGTCCCGCCTGGCGTACCCCTGGACCGAGCGCTCCGGGTGCTGGAAGACGAGGCCAGGGTAAATCTGCCTCAGGGCTTCACCGTGGACTACGCCGGCGAGTCACGGCAGCTCCGTACCGAAGGCAGCAAGTTCCTTGGTACGTTCCTGCTGTCTGGGATCCTGATCTATCTGGTCCTGGCGGCCCAGTTTGAAAGTTTTCGAGATCCTTTCATCATTCTCGCAGGCTCGGTTCCGCTGGCAATTTCCGGGGCGCTGCTGTTCTCTTTCCTCGGGCTGACGACGCTCAACATCTACAGCCAAGTAGGCTTGATCACTCTCGTGGGCCTGGTATCCAAGAACGGCATCCTGATCGTGGAGTTTGCGAACCACCTCCAGGAATCAGGAATGGACAAGCTCGGCGCGATCATCGAAGCGGCGGGAACGCGACTCAGGCCGATTCTGATGACGACCGCCGCGACCGTAATCGGTCACTTTCCGCTGGTTCTTGCGAAGGGCCCGGGAGCAGGGGCCCGCAACAGCATTGGCATCATGTTGGTGAGTGGCATGATCATAGGAACACTCTTTACGCTGTTTGTCGTGCCGTCCATCTATGTGCTGGTGGCGCGAACGCGGGCGTCCGTATCCACAAAGAGTGCGGACCCTGAAGTGATCGTTTCCGAGCAGGAGGAGGCTGTCGCCTAGGCCAATTAACGCTACCGATCGCTACACAAATGAATAAGGCGAAAGATAAGGAGAAAAATCCAGGTACGAACAATCGTGGAGGCAGTGGGCTATGAAACTCGTTGTACTTGGCGCTACGGGAGGTATCGGTCTGGAGGTTGTATCGCAAGCGCTGGAACGCGGCCACTCGGTGACAGCGTTCGTCCGGTCTGCGGAGCGGCTCAAGAGTGTGGCTGGCAAAATCGCGCTGATTGAGGGGGACCTCCTGAGCAGTGGGGAGCTTGCCCGGGTCCTTGAAGGCCAAGACGCAATTCTGTCGAGTTTTGGTGCGCGGGAGCCCGTAACGAAGGCCGACTCCACTCTCATGCGACGCTTCGCGGCTGCGCTGACGACCGCAATGACCCAGGCCAGAAGCCGGCGTGTCATTGTTGTGTCAGTGGCCTTCCTTTTCAAAGATTCCGTCATTCCTCCCGCCTACCTGGTCGGCCGCCTGTTGTTTCCCTACACGGTCGCCGATGCGTCTGCGATGGAAGATATCTTTCGCCAAGACGGACTGGACTGGACCATCGTGCGACCACCCGAACTTACGGACAAGCCGCGGACGGGGAAGTACCGGGTACGAGAAGGGCACCTGCCGAGGTTCGGATTCAAGATTTCGCGCGCCGATGTGGCCGATTTCATGATCAGAACCGCCGAGAATCGCGCCTGGGTCGGCAAAATCGTCGGCGTATGCAACTGAGCGAATTCTGATCTCCAGAACGGTGACGGGAGCGGACGCTCTCCTCTCCGGGGGAGCCAAGAATCCGTGTGTGCCGTTCCCGTGTTGACGTTGTCCCTCGGAGCGGCGTAGCATCTTTTCCGGGCAGACTGCTATGCGAATTCCCGCCGTCATTCTCTGATCCTCGGCACCTTGCCGAACGCACGCCTCCTGTGATGCACAGGCCCTCGCGTGCGCCTTCGATCACCAGATCACCTGATCACCAGATGGGAAGCTTCGCATGACCTATGCTCTCGAAGTCCACAACATCGTCAACGGCGTTCACCAAGGCCTGCTGCGCATCTTGCTGTTCCATGAGTCGCGTAGTTTGTAGGAAGCCTGCTGGGCGTCGAGTGTCGTTTGCGCCAAACGCAGGATTCCACGCATTGAAGGCACGTGAACAGGCGCGTTTTCGTTTATGTCTTCGGTTGCCGCCTGAGGAAAGACGCGGACGAGTACAATTTCGCTCGGGGTCCACAGGCTACTGCCCCGGTGTCCGTGCCATGACCGATGCTTCAACTCGCATTAGCGACCAGGATTCCCTCTGGTACAAAGATGCGATCATCTACGAACTTCACGTCCGCGCGTTTCAGGACAGCAATGGCGACGGGATGGGAGATTTCCGCGGCCTGACGCAGAGGCTGGATCACCTGGAGCAGTTGGGAGTCACTGCCCTCTGGCTTCTGCCTTTCTACCCCTCGCCCTTGAAGGATGACGGATACGACATATCCGACTACACCAGCATTCATCCCAGCTACGGAACCCTGGACGATTTCCGGACTTTTCTGGATGCGGCCCACACCCGGGGGCTGAAGGTGATCACCGAACTGGTGCTCAACCACACTTCGGACCAGCACACGTGGTTTCAGGAATCGCGCAGCTCCCGGGACAATTCGCGTCGCGACTGGTACGTCTGGAGCGACAGCGTTGACCGCTACCAGCAGGCGCGGATCATCTTCTTGGATTCCGAACTCTCCAACTGGGCCTGGGACCCGGTTTCCCGGTCGTATTACTGGCACCGTTTTTTCAGCCACCAGCCGGACTTGAACTTCGACTGTCCCGCCGTGCGCGAGGAAATGTGGAAGGTGATGCGCTTCTGGCTGGAAATGGGAGTTGACGGATTCCGGGTGGACGCCGTGCCCTACCTGGTGGAGCGGGAGGGCACCTCCTGCGAGAGCCTTCCGGAAACTCACGAAGTGCTGAAATCCCTGCGCCGGCGCATCGACGAAAGCTTCGCGGGCAAGATACTGCTGGCCGAGGCCAACCAGTGGCCTTCCGATGTGCGGCCCTACTTCGGTGACGGCGATGAGTGCCACATGGCTTTCCATTTCCCGCTGATGCCGCGCATGTTCATGGCGGTCCGGCTGGAAGATCGAAAGCCCATCATCGACATTCTGGAGCAGACGCCGCAAATCCCCGAAACCTGCCAATGGGCAACCTTTCTGCGCAACCACGATGAGCTCACACTGGAGATGGTCACCGACGAAGAACGGGACTACATGTATGACGAGTACGCCAAAGATAAATCAGCGCGGCTGAACCTGGGCATCCGCCGGCGGCTGGCGCCCCTGATGGAGAACGACCGGCGCAGGATCGAGCTGATGACCAGCATGCTTCTCTCCCTCCCCGGCACCCCCATCATCTACTACGGCGACGAGATCGGTATGGGGGATAACCTGTATCTTGGCGACCGCAACGGGGTGCGCACGCCCATGCAGTGGAGCGGGGGCTGGAACGCCGGTTTTTCCACCGCCGATCCGGAGCAGCTGTATTCTGCCCTGATTTCCAATCCGGTTTATGGCTACCAAGTGGTCAATCGGGAGTCGCAGAGGCGCTCGGAGCATTCCCTGCTTTCCTGGACCCAGCACATCCTTGGGGTTCGCAAGTCCAGCCGGGTGTTCAGCCGCGGCTCCATCGAATTCCTCAGCGCCGCCAACCACCGCGTGCTTGCGTACGTGCGGCAGTGGAATAATGAGCGGGTGCTGGTGGTGAATAATTTGTCCAGCTCGGCGCAGGCTGCGGAACTGGATCTGCGCCATCTGGCCGGGTCCATTCCCATCGAGCTGTTCGGCGGTAGCCTGTTCCCCCGGATCGGGCAAGCGCCTTACCTGTTGACGCTAGGCCCTTACCAGTTTTACTGGTTTCGCTTGCGCCGGTTCTGATGACTGAATGATGAAGGCAAACCCCATTGCGATCGAACCGGGAGTGCCCGGGCCGGAACCGGCGGAACTGCCCGACGATTTCCTGCGGCAGCTTACCGCCGCAGGCGAGGTCGACATCCTGCTGTTTGTTCCCAGCCTGAACAACCGCGACACCATCGGGCACGTCATGAACGCCTTGCAACTCGGGCTGGTGAAGTATTTTCCGCGGGAGCGCACCGCGGTTCTCAACGCCGACGGCGGCTCGCATGACGGGACCCCCCAGGTGGTGCGGGATTCCATCATCACAGACTTCCGCGCCTTCCTGGCCGCCAATCCGCTGCGGACCATGCACCGCATTACCGCCGCCTATGACAACAGCAAGGGATCATGGGGAGCCCTGGAACTGCTGCTCTCGGCGGCGGAATTAATGCGGGCCAAGGCCTGTGCGGTAGTGTCTCCCGATCTCCTGAGCATCGCCCCGGAATGGGTGGAGTCCCTGGTCCGCCCGATTCGTCGCCAGGAGTTTGATTTCGTCGCTCCCATTTATCACCGCCATAAGTATGAGGGCCTGCTCATCAAGAACCTTGTCGCCCCCGTATTCCGTGCAGCCTACGGCTTCCGCATCCGAGAGCCGATGGGCAGCGAGTTCGCTTTCTCAGGGCAACTCGCCTCCCGGTTGCTGGAGAGCGGTGGCTGGCAGCAACGGTGTTGCGAAGTCGGTCCCGCTCTGGGCGTGATGGCCGCCGCCATTGCGAATGACTATCGCACCTGTCAGTCCTTCCTGGGGCCGCGGATCTACCAATCCCGCCGCCAGGAGCCGGATCTGGTGCAGGTGTTCCAGGACAGCGTAGGCGCATTGTTCCAGGGCCTGGAAGCGGACCATGCATGCTGGGCCAACCGGGACGGCAGTTCGCAGGTACCTACCTTCGGTTTCGAATACAGCGTGGCGCTGCAACCGGTGCGCGTGAGCCGCAAACGCCTGTTGCAGGGCTTCCGCCTGGGCGTGGAGGAACTGGGAGCCATTCTGGAAGCGATCCTCGCCCCGGACACCTGGCGAGCCGTTCAAGACCTGGGCAAGCTCAGCGATGGAGGATTCCACTTTCCTGACGAGCTGTGGGTCAGGGTAGTTTACGAGTTCGCCGCCTCCTACCACCGGTCGGTTCTGGCTCGCGACCACCTGCTCCAGGCTCTTCTTCCACTCTATCGCGGCAAGGTTTTTTCCTTCGTAATGGAAACCGAGAGAGCCACGACGGCGGAAGTAGAAAACCGCCTGGAAGAGCTGTGCCTGGCTTGTGAGCGGCTGAAACCGTATCTGGTCGAACGCTGGTCGCAGGAGAAGTGAGGTTAACCATGGCAGACACGATTATGAACAGTCTCAAGGAGATGCTCAATCACCTGGCAGCTGCCGTTGAACAGTTTCTGCCTCGGCTGCTGGTGATGCTGATGATCATCATCGTGGGATGGCTGATTGCCATCCTATCGAAGACGATCGCGAGGCGCGCCTTGGCGCTGGCCAAGTTCGACGCCCTCTCGGAAAGCGCCGGCACGGCCCAATTACTCCGGAACGCGGCTTTGCCCGCGCCCAGGGACCTGGTTGCCAGCCTGACGTTTTGGGTGGTTTGGATTGTGTTTCTGCTGTTGGGTATTGACGCCCTGGGGGTGGTTTCGCTTCGAGACCAGATCTCGCAGGTCCTGCTGTTCCTGCCCCAGATTTTCGTTGCCGTGCTGATCCTGTTCGTGGGCTTCCTGCTGGCTAACTTTCTGGCGCGGGCGGCGCTGCTGGCGGCAGTGAATGCCAACCTGCCCTTCGCGCGACTGCTCGCCGGGTCCGTCCGCTTCCTGGTGGTGCTGCTGACCGTCAGCATGGCCTTGGAGCAGATCGCGCTGGCGCATCGAACGGTACTGATTGCCTTCACGATTCTTTTTGGCGCCGTCATGCTGGGGCTGGCCATCGCATTTGGCATCGCCAGCCAACATCTGGCGCGGCAGGTTCTACAAAAGAGCTTCTCTCCCGGGGAAGCGGAGAAAGAGGAGGAAATAACCCACCTGTAACCAGCCCGTGGACTGGGCAGTCTCATCCGTTCGGCCGGCAGCCGATGGGTCATGGCAGTCGAACGCCGCATCCCCGGTCGTAAGCAACCGACAACTCGTGCAAGCGCTCGCGGTGCGCTGGCGTCAGCATGTCTGCGGTGAATCGCCAGCGCCAGTTTCCGCTGGAAGTTCCGGGCAGATTCATGCGGGCTTCGCTGCCCAGACCAAGAACATCCTGCAAGGGAAACATAGCCAGGTCGGCCACCGACGCCAGCACGCTGCGGATAAACACCCAATTGACTTCGCGTCCGTCAAGGTCCAGGTACTGGCGCGCGAACGCGCGTTCTTTGCGGATGTCCGCCTGGGTGCGTGTGCTGCCGCCTACCCCGCTGCCCGTCCACCACCCCACCGTCGTGTCATTATCGTGCGTGCCGGTATAGGCCACGCGGTTACGTGGATAGTTGTGCGGTTTGAAATCGGGCGCCTGCGGATCGTTGCCGAAGGCGAACTGCAAGATGCTCATACCGGGGAAGCCGAACTGGCTGCGGAGAGCCTCGACGTCCGGGGTGATGACGCCAAGATTTTCGGCCACTATCGGAAGCTTCCCCAGGGCTTGTTCCGCCGCCTCGAACAGCGCCGCTCCAGGCCCTGGCGTCCACCTTCCATGGAGAGCCGTGGTTTCCCCGGCCGGGACCTCCCAATAGCCAGCAAAACCGCGGAAGTGATCAATGCGGCAGATGTCGAAAAGCACGAACGCGGACCGGAGGCGCTCAATCCACCACCGGTAACCGGTGCGCGCGTGCGCCTCCCAACGGTAGAGTGGATTGCCCCATAACTGGCCAGTGGCGCTGAAATAATCGGGCGGCACGCCGGCCACGTTTTCCGGTTCGCCATTGGTTTTCAGGCCGAACAGTTCTGGGTGCGCCCACACGTCGGCGCTGTCGTGCGCGACGTAGATGGGCAGATCGCCCATGATCTGCAGCCCTTTTTCCGCACAATAGCGCCTCAGTTCCCCCCACTGGAGGAAGAAGAGGCATTGCCAGAACTTGTGCTTCTCTGCCTCGACGTCCAGGCGTGTACTCCAGGCCGCCAGCGCCTCCGGTTGGCGTTGCGCCACACCGTCTTCCAACCTGGTCCAAACGGACTCGCCGCCATGAGCCTCCTTGAGCGCCATGAACAGTGCATAGTCGTCCAGCCAGGAGGCATTCGCCGACTGGAATTCCCGGAAC
>JAIQFF010000311.1 GCA_020073395.1 Terriglobia bacterium | reverse complement strand
TCCCAAGTATGGCCGCCGTCGAGAGTCCGGAACACTCCACGTTCCGCTTTGGGACCGAACTCGTGACCGAGCGCCGCCACAAATACGATATTCGCATCTTTCGGATGGACAATCAGACGGCCGATCTGTCTTGAATCCTTCAGCCCGATGTTCTTCCATGTCTTGCCCGCATCGGTGGATTTATAGACGCCATCGCCATGGATGCTCGTGGACCGAATGCAACCCTCTCCGGTGCCGACATAGACGACACTGGGATCTGAAGGAGCAACGGCGATTGCACCCACCGCGGAGACCGGCTGTTTGTCGAACAGCGGAATCCAGTCCTGGCCCCCGTTGGTGGTTTTCCAGACACCGCTGCCGGTGCCGCCGAAATAAAACGTCAGCGGATCGCCCGGTGTGCCGCTGACGGCCAGCACGCGGCCGCCGCGGAACGGACCGATTTGCCGCCACTTCATCGCCTTGTAGAGTCCCTCATCAAGCTGCTGCGCCGGCGCGCTCGCTGCGATGGCGAGAACCAGCATGGGCACTGCCAATCGAGAAGTTATCCAGGTTATGCGGTTCATAGGTGTGCTCTCCTCTATCGCCGATCGATTCGGCTGCCGATGCGCATTATAGTCCCGAGCCTGCCTGTCTCGGCCGGTTCGCTGCAGCATCACCTCGCCGTCAACGAATCCAGACAGTCTGTTTGTACATTCCGCCGCGCTCAGATGAGTTGTCTAAAAGGCATTTTATTGACCACGGGCCGTGGGTTTATCTCGAACCGAAACCCCTTGACATCTTTCCCAATTCAACGCTAGTGTGCGCATTATCGACTGATTCTAATGGGATCGTTGCAAACCCCTGAAAACCATGGATTGGTGATCAGGAGCTAGAACTTGGCTGTTGTTTTCAGTCTCTTGGTTAGCACTATCTTGGATTAACTTCCGTGTATAGCCGACCATTGAGTCCCTCGACAGCAACTGGCATACCCACCTTATCATTCCCGTAGCGGGGATTCACCCGGTCGGCGGCGTTCCAAAAATGCAACTCGCTCAACCACCTCCTCACCGATGAACACATCAGTGATGGATTGAAAGGAGATGCAAATGAAGGCCGAGATACGTTATGCACTCTTGGTTACGTTCCTGGCGCTCCTGGCGGCGATTCCGGCGTGGTCGCAGGGCACAACAGGCCTTAGCGGCACAGTGACCGACGCGAGCGGGGGAGTCGTTCCAGGTGTCACTGTGACAATCGTCAATGAGGCCACTCAGGCGACGCGCGGTGCCGTTACGGGCGCAGACGGCACATACACGTTCACGTTGCTGCCTCCGGGCACATACAGGGCAGAATTCGCGCTGCAGGGTTTCAAGACGGCCGTTCGCAATGATGTAGTCTGCCAAATCGGAACCAACCAGGTTCTCAGCGTTAAGCTGGAGATCGGCGAAATTAGGGATCAGGTTGTCGTCGAAGGAGGCGCGGTCAAAGTCAACACCACCGATGCCAGCGTGGGTAATCCTTTCGGCGAGAATCAGGTAAGGCAGCTCCCGCTGGAGGCACGCAATCCCAGCCAGTTGCTCAGCCTTCAGGCGGGCGTAGTCTGGGCCGGCGAGCAGTTGAATGATGAGCGTGCGGGCTCGGTCTTCGGCGGACGCGGCAATCAGGGCAATATCACTCTGGACGGTGCCGACGTGAACGATCAGGTAAACCAGAGCGCCATGCAGAGCGTGCTCCCGGTCCCGATCGATTCCGTCCAGGAATTCCGCGTCACGACACTGTCCAGCGGCGCGCAGTACGGACGGTCGAGCGGCGCGCAGGTGGAACTTGTCACGAAGAGTGGGAGCAACAGCTTTCACGGGTCTGCCTATGAGTTCAACCGCAACGAGAAACTCGCGAGCAACGGATTCATGGAAAACCGGCTCGGCATCCCTAAGGCTCCGCTGAAGCGGAACATCTATGGCGCTTCTTTGGGCGGACCTTTCTTGAAAAACCGGGTTTTCTTCTTTATGAATTGGGAAGGACGCAAGGACGCAACCGCCACGCCGCAGACGCGCGTGGTGCCGACCGATTCGTACCGCGACGGCGTGCTGATGTATCAATGCGAGGAAGCGGGCGATTGTCCGGCGACCACCGTCAAAGGCTTGACCTCAAACTTCCAGGTCCCGGCGGGATGGTACGGCCTCACGCCGACGCAGGTCGCCACAGTGATCGATCCGTGCGGCAGCACCAATTGCGTCGATCTCCTCGGCAGAAAGATCACACCGGGTGTCAACTCGAACATCATTTCCATGCTGCGTGGATACCCGCACGGCAACGATCCGAGCTTGGGCTCGATCGAAGGACTTGACAACGGCTATAACTCGATCGGCTACCGGTTCAATCCGCCGATCAAGGTCAGCAACGACGACTACGTGGCCCGCCTCGATTTCAACCTCGACAGCAAAGGGAAACACACGGTGTACTGGCGGGGCAGCCTGGCGAACGACGCACAAATCCAGGTGCCTGCCCAGTTCCCAACGGATGTGCTGACAGGGGAAACCGCAAGCGCGACGGCTAACCTGCTCAACAACAGCAAGGGT
>JAIQFF010000310.1 GCA_020073395.1 Terriglobia bacterium | reverse complement strand
GCTCACGGCAGAGAGTTTTCACAGTGACGGATACATCTTGGTCCGCGATCAAGATCGCGGCGCAGTGGATACTGCCGCCGCATCCCAACACCGCACCGGTGCGATTACGGCCGAGCGGCGCTTTGGAGCCAATCGTGCGTACGTTTCCGGAGCACTGTTCGAAGAAGCGCGCAACAACGGCACGCAACTGCAGGTCAACTCTACACACATCGGCTCGCTTTCCGCGGGCGCGGACTGGAACTCTTCACCGGCGGGCAGTTTTACCACGCGCGTCTATTTCGATTCTCAGCGGTTCTTGCAGACCTTCTCGTCGGTTTCGACAGACCGCAATTCAGAGACGCTGGTCCGGAGTCAGACCGTGCCCGCCCAACGACTCGGGTTTTCGGAGTACTGGACGCGTCCGGTGCATTCCGCGCATACACTGCTTGCCGGCGTGGAGGTTGAGGACATACGCGGTCACAGCGATGAACTGATTTACGTCGCCGGGCGTGCCGCGACACGCTCCGACGGCGGTGGCCGTCAGACTGTCGTCGGATTGTTCGGACAGGACCTGATCCGGATCGGCTCGCGCTGGCTGCTCACGGCCGCCGTCCGCGTAGATCGGTGGACGAACTTCGACGCGTTCCAGAACTCCTTCCCCGTCTCCCGAGGTGTTGCGAGCCTGGTCAATCTGACGGATCGGGCGCAATTGGCAGTCAGCCCACGAGCCTCGGTGCGTTACCAACTCAACCACAATGTTGCATTGGCCGCCTCGACATATCGTGCTTTTCGCGCGCCGACCCTGAATGAACTGTACCGGTCGTTTCGGCTGGGCAACATCTCAACCCTGGCAAATTCCGCGCTGACGGCCGAGCACATGACCGGAGGTGAAGGCAGCGCCATTGTTGATGCGGCAAATGGCCGGATTTCTTTGCGAGGGACTTTCTTCTGGGCGCAGGTAGATAATCCGATTGCCAATGTCACGCTGAGCATCACGCCCCAACTGATCACGCGGCAACGGCAAAACCTGGGATTAACCAGGTCTCGCGGGGTGGAAGCTTCGGCTGCGATCCACCTTAACGATCGCTGGAGACTCTCCGCTGCCTGTCAGTTCGTAGATGCGCGCGTCGTGTCATTTCCGGCTGATCCATCGCTGCAAAGACTGGTCATCCCTCAAGTACCACGTTTCCAATTCTCGTCGGAACTGCGGTACGACAGCGGAAGTCGATGGACTTTTGTTGCGCAGCCTCGGTTTGTGAGCACGCAGTTCGATGACGATCGCAATCAGCTGCCTCTCGGCTCATTTTTTGCCGTGGACGGCTTCGCATCGCGGCGGATCAATCGTTTTGTCGAGTTGTACGCTGCGGCGGAGAATCTTTTCGATCAGCGCTATACGGTGGCTCGAACGCCGACCGTTGTGCTTGGTCCGCCGACCATTGTCCGAGGAGGAATCCGGCTTCAATTTTCAACCCGGTGAACCAATGATCCGGGTTTGCGGCACGCCGCTGTCCTGTCAGGCTCGTTGAAATACTTGGAGGGGTACTTGGCGGCCTTGTGTTCAGTCCGACGCAACCGCGGACCATCGCGTGGCGCCGCGTGCAGAACTCGGCAGCGTGCATGGAAATTTGTCGTGTCAGCCTGGATCCTGGCGGTCGTCTGCGCAGCCACGTCGCTCGCCGATGAGAGGGCAGGGGAACTTCGGCTGATTGTGAGCGATGCTTCCGGGGCGAGATTGCAGGCGAGCGGCAAACTCCTGAACCACGGCAGCCGCTTCATGCTGGAATTGAAAACCAATGCTGAAGGCGAATACACGGCCAGGAAGTTGCCATTCGGCACCTACGAACTCGTGATCGAACGCGCTGGCTTCGCACGTCTCGACACACTGGTAACTATCCGATCAGAGATTCCGGTGAGGCTTGCGGCAGTGCTGCGAGTCACCTCCCGCGCCGAGAGCATCACGGTCAACGACGGCGCCACCACTGTTCTCGACACGACCAATACAGGAACAGCCTACGTGATTGGCAAGGCGGCCCTCCAGAAACGGCTGTCGAGCAGCCCAGGACGCGAGCTGATCGATGTTGTCCAGGCACAGCCGGGATGGATTGTGGAGGCAAACGGAGTGCTGCATCCGCGGGGCTCGGAATACGAGACCCAGCACGTCATCGATGGCATTCCGACGCTGGACAACCGCTCACCCGCTTTCGCATTGGGTCGAGACATCGAGGATGTGCAATCCGTCAAGGTGTACACGTCGGGGATTCCTGCGGAATTCGGCCGTAAACTCGGCGGTGTGATTGAAACAGTGAGCGAGCGCAATCCGCCGCAAGGCTTGCATGGATCGGCTCTCCTCGGGGGCGGGAGCTTTAATACCCAGAACGGCTATCTGGGCGCAAGTTACGTTGGTGGCCGCACCGCGTTCGCTATGAGCGGCAGCGGTTCGCATACGGATCGCTACCTCGACCCGCCAGTCCAAGAGAACTACACGAACAGCGGAACCACCACTGCCCTTACCACAAGCGTTGAACGGGACCTGACACAGAAAGATCGGCTGCGCCTCACCCTGCGGCATGAGCAAGC
>JAIQFF010000158.1 GCA_020073395.1 Terriglobia bacterium | reverse complement strand
TGCCTGCGATGAGGGCCGCCCCCAGGCACAGAAGGCTGCCGGTGAGTCCAACTCGGCGCCTGCTGTTGCGACCCTGCTTCAGTCCGAGCAAGCGAATGATTCGCTCCGAAAGCGGGCCACGATTCGCAGCCATGGCCAGAAGCGGAGCGCTGCGCCACTCCTCCATCAGGGTGAGGGCGCGGGCGTACTCGACGGCGTTGCCGCACAGCGCGATTGCCATGTCGTCGCAGCAGTGCTCGCGCTCGGCACGAATGCGCCGATTGAGCCACCAGACGGCGGGGTGATAGAAGAGCAGAGTTTCTACACAGATCTGGAAGACGTTGACAAACGCGTCGAGCCGCTTGATGTGGGCGAGTTCGTGAGCGATGACGGATTCCAGCTGGTCCTGAGAGAGCCCGGTGAGAGCGGTAATGGGCAGAAGAACAACTGGGCGGAACCAGCCAATCACGGCGGGCGCCTGCAGCCACTTGCACTCACAGAAACGGATGACACGATCCAGGCCGAGCCTCTGCTGCAGTGCCAAACATGTGTCGCGCAGTCCGCCGCTTACGGGAACAGATCGCCGCCGCTGCTGCCGTTCGAGCAGAAGGAATGCCCCGGCGGTGCGCAGGCTAAAGAAGGCTACGCCGCTCAGCCAGGCCTCAACCAGCCAGAAAAACTTGTCGGGCGAAGGGACGCTGGAGGAGGGCCGTGTCAATGCGGATGCTGCGGTGGGCATTCCTTCTGCCGACCACACCTGGGCCACCGACACCGGCGAAATTGCGGGGCCCGCCGATGTGGGCCGTCCGAGAAAGAAGAAACTGGCTACAGGAGCGGCAAGCATCAGGCTAAGCGTGCCCACGCCGACCAGATAACGGACGGAAGCACGGCGGCACAGATGCAGTGTGACCGCGGCAACAGCAGCGAGCGCTGCTCCCTGCCACAAGAAATGTACCAGCGCCCATCCCAACGCGTGCATGACGGTCGGGGAAAGCCAATTCGTCAGATTGGTCATCGCCGGCTCCTTTCATATTCGTCCAGCAGACGGCGCATTTCTTCAATTTCTTCCCGGGAGGCGCGACGGCCCGCCAGGGCGTGCATCATGAGCTGGCTGGCCGAACCCTCGAAGACTCTTTGCAGCATGTCGCCCGCCAGCTGGCGTTTGGTCTGTTCCGCCGGCAGGCATGCCTGATAGACGTGCGCGCGCTGGGTTTCGTTACGGCGGACGGTGCCTTTTGCGGTCATGATCTGCAAAAATTTCAGGACGCTGGTGTAACCCAGGGTCTTCTTTTCGCGCAGCGCTTCGTAAACTTCGCACACCGTGGAAGGGCCGCGAGACCATAAGACGCGAAGGATTTCCAGTTCCGCAGCAGTCGGTTTCTGTGGCGTCTGCTTCATGGCGACGTACCATACTACGAAGATATTCGTAGTGTCAACGAAAATCTTCGTAGTAGAATGGCCGCGATTTGAAAATGAACTCAGACGCCTCGGCTCACGTATGACACTTCGAGACGTCCAAGAGACGGGAGGATCTCGGCGTTGAACATCCGGGAAGTCTTGCGGCAGACCGTTGTTTCGATCGCCGCGCACAAATTGCGCAGCTTCCTGACCATGTTCGGGATCGTCTGGGGGATCACCTCCGTCATTTTGCTGGTTGGCCTGGGCAAGGGATTCAGCCGCGACCAGAAAGAGCGCCTCAAGACCATCGGCGTCGATCTCGCCATCATCTGGGGCGGACGCACCAGCGAACAGGCGGGCGGTTACGCCGCCGGACGCCCGGTTCAGCTATCCATCCGAGATGCTTACACCATCAAGAACGAAGCTTACCTGATCAAGACCGTGAGCCCCGAGCTGCGGCGCAGCGTGGCTGAAGTCAGCCGCTATAACGCGGCCTCGCGTCCGGTGCGCGGGGTATGGCCTGACTACCAGCGCTTTCGTTCACTCAAGGTGCAGGAAGGCCGCCTCATGACCGATGACGACGAAACGGAAGGCCGGCGTGTGGTAGTGCTTGGCGTGGAATCGCGCGACCAGTTGTTTCCCGGCAGACCTGCCATCGGCGAGACCCTCACCATGAATGGCTCGCCCTACATCGTCATCGGCGTGCTGGAGAAGAAAAAACAGAATGGCAGTTACGGGAGCGGCCCAGACAATACGCAGCTCTTCGTCCCTTATCCGGCGATGGCCCGCGATTTTCCGCCACTGGAAGGGCCCGGCATCTTCAAGGGATGGATCAGCAACCTGGTAGTCGAGGTTGCTGATCCCGAACAGCACGAAAAGGCGATGCATCAGATCTACCAGATTCTCGGACGCGAACACCACTTCGATCCCACCGACAAAGACGCGCTCTTCATCTGGGACACGCTCGACGGTTCGAAGCTGGTCGAGCGCATTTTCGATGTTATGACCATCTTCTTCGGCGCGGTGGCTTTGATGACGCTTTCCCTCGGCGGCATCGGGGTGATGAATATCATGCTGGTCGCGGTCACCGAGCGCACCCGCGAGATTGGCGTGCGCAAGTCCCTGGGCGCGACCGCGCGCGATATCCGCAACCAGTTTTTTGCCGAGTCCGCCGCGCTCATGATCATCAGCGGGGCCTTTGGGCTCGGCATCGGCGTGGGGATTTGCCTGCTGGTCCGTAATCTGCAGTTGCCGGACATCGTGCCCCATCCCGTGATCTCGCCGCTGGCCATCATCGAGTCGCTACTCACGCTAGGACTGATCACAGTGGGCGCCGGAATGTACCCCGCCCAGCGGGCCGCCGCGCTCAGTCCCATCGAGTGTCTGCGTCAGGAGTAGGAACATGCGCCTTAAGGAACTCATTGCGCAAAGCTGGGAGGCGCTGGCCCGCAACCGCCTGCGTTCCGTTCTGACCATGATGGGAATCGTGTGGGGGCTCGCAACTGTCGTTCTGCTCCTGGGCTATGGAGAAAGCGTGAGCCAGGGTGTGCTCGCGGCGTTTCTGGGGATTGGCAACAACGTGATCATGATTTGGCAGGGCCAGACCAGCCTGCAGGCCGGCGGACAGCGCGCCGGCAAACGCATTCACTTCAAGTACGAAGACCTTCAAGCCATCCGCGACGAAGCGCCGCTGGTGCGCCTGCTCAGCGCTGAATGGGACGACCCCATCGCCTACAAGTATGGCGACAAAGTGATCTCCATTTCCTCCAAGGCGGTGCAGTATCCCTACCGCGAGATACGCAAGCTGAATCTGGCCCGGGGCCGCTACTTCGAAGAGAGCGATTTTGCGGAACACCGTCACGTTCTCATCTTCGGCCCCAACGCGGCGAAGAAAGTTTTTGGCAATCGCGATCCGGTGGGCGAGCACGTCAGCATCAACGGCCAGACCTGGGACGTGATCGGGCTGCTGCAGTTGAAAATACAGGACTCCTCCAACAACGGCCCCGACAACGAGAACGTGTTCCTCCCCTTCGAAAGCCTGAGCGATATCAATGACCTGCGCGATCCAGAGATGATCGTCTTCCAACCGGTCACCGGACTGCTACACACCGCGGCCCTGGGGCAAGTGAGAGAAGTGCTCGCCCGCCGCCACAATTTTAATCCCAAAGACGATAAATCCACGCCCGAGTGGGACACGGTGGAGGATGCGAAAGATATCGAACAATTTGGAATCGCGCTGCGCCTGATTCTCGGATTCATCGGCGTACTGACCCTGGGAGTCGGCGGTGTGGGGGTGATGAATATCATGCTGGTGAGCGTCACTGAGCGCACCAAAGAAGTGGGACTGCGCAAAGCGCTGGGCGCGCGCAATCGCGACATCGCGTTGCAATTCCTGGTGGAGGCCCTGGTGCTCACCTTCGCCGCCGGCGCCGTAGGCATGTTGGTCTCGGTCCTGCTTGCGCACGCCATTCCGCCCATGCCCCTCTATTCCGAGTTGTACAAGACGGCCAATCACGAAGGCGACATCGTGCTGAAGACTTCCAGCAGCGTGATGCTGATGGCCTTTGTGATTCTCACTTTTGTCGGCGTGACCGCCGGCATGTGGCCCGCCCTGAAGGCCTCGCGCATGGAACCGGTCGAGGCCCTGCGCTGCGAGTAGCGGCAGTTCACTTCCTTGGCTGTTCGGGCCGGCCCGCGTTCTCAGCATGCCCCAGGTGTGCACACTCTTTTTGCTGCTCCGGCGTGATCTGGGTGGGTGTTTCACCGGCCGGCACGGAGTTGCATCGCATCGTGTCTTCGAATCCGGGCGCCGAAAAGATGAAGGTCAGGCTGATCGGTTCCGTGCCGGTATTCTTCAAACTTACCCAGGTATTGGCCGGAATAAACGCAAGGCCCCCAGCATGGATATCGCGCTCCTGATCACCCAGCCAAACGTGGGCCGTTCCGCTCTGGATCAGCACGATTTCATCCTGGATCAGGTGCTTGTGCTTGGGTAGGGCCGCTCCCGGGGAAAGCTCCTCTGTACCCAGCACGAGATGCTGAGAGCCATTGTTTTTCGGACTGACCTTCAGCATGAATTGCGGAGAAGCGGGCATACTGGCATCGGTGTGAATGCGGCGAATCCGCAACTCACCCTCATTCCTTTCCAGCAGAAGCGGCTTCACAGTCGGAGCTGGACCTGAAGGTGCGCTGGATTGAATTGATTGAGCCCGCAAACTGCTAAGCCCAAGCAGCACGATCGCCAGAGTGGTAACCATGTTCAGGACTGCTGTCGCCTTCATATTTGACCTCGGCGAGCAGTCTACTCTACGGGGGCATCGCGTGCGGCACGGCCCGCGGAGAACTTCCAAATAACTGCTTGTGGCTCACCAACAAGACGCGGTACGAGTCTCCTTGAATCACTTCCGGGTAGCTCATCAGGCGGGTGCCGCGCGTTGCTAGGTTTTGTGGTTAGATTCCAAAACTATGACTACTTTTCCGCGAGCGTGCCCTTCTCCCAGATATCGAATGGCCTCACGGACCTCACTCAAGCTGTAACACCTGTCGATGACCGGGGTCACCTTTCCAGCCGCCATGAGCTCGCGCATAACGGTCAGGTCCTCCTTGATCGGTCTCGCCAAAAACGTGACCATCTTCTGGGTCACGAACCACGACAACACAAGGGCTGCGATCAAACGGGCCAAGATACCGATCATCCCCCGGCCGCTCCGCTCTCCGACCATGACGCATATTCCCCTGGGATTTAAGACGCGCCTGCAGGCTGACAACGAATGGTTCCCAATGCAGTCCAAAATCAGGTCGTAACGTTGCCCACCTTTGGTGAAATCCTCCCGGGTGTAATCAATGACGTGATTTGCGCCGATGGACCGGACCATCTCCACATTCCTCGTACTGCATACGCCGTTGACCTCTGCGCCGAACGACTTGGCGATCTGCACAGCCAACGTGCCCACGCCTCCCGCCGCACCGTTAATCAGGACCTTCTGCCCCGGCTGAATCCTTCCCTTGTCGCGAAGTCCCTGCAATGCAGTGAACGCCGCCACCGGTGCAGAAGCCGCTTGCTCAAACGTCGCGTTGTCCGGCTTCATGACCAACGCAGACTGGTGAGCACACACATACTGGGCAAAGGCCCCCCGGGGGATCCAGACTCTGAGAGCCGAAGCTTGCGGGTCACTGATGCACGCTCCGAACACGTCGTCGCCTGGCCTGAACTGGGTTACGTCCCTGCCCACCGCTTCAACCTGGCCCGCCACATCAACGCCTAGTCGCGTGGCCTTTGGTTTGAGCAGTCCGGTCACCAAGCGACCGCCGCCTTTCAACAGGCCCTCGTCAAGTGGATTGACCGAAGCCGCGCGGACTCTTATCAAGACTTCGTTGTCCTTGGGAACCGGCTTTTCGACGTCCTTGATTTGGAGAACGTCCGGGGGGCCGTATCGGCTGTAGACGGCGGCTTTCATGTGCGAATCCCCGCTGCGCTGGCTTGCTCCTCCCATCGTTGAGCGTTCACGCCCATCACCACGAGCCATAGCTGCAGCGGTATTTCCGCGAGGGCGGAGGCCGCAGCGATGAAGGGGAACAGATGAGTCGCGAGCGGAGGTACCATGTAGGTCACCCAACCCAAACCATCAATCGCCAATAGCACCCCTAGAATTCGAGGCAGGAAGGACGACCTGAAAATGAGGTAACCGGTCAGGACGCACCAGAGTCCGAAGAACACCAGGTCGATGTCGAAAGCGTAAGCATTCAATCTGAGAAAGACGTACGCCAACCCCTGTACCTGTTCCGTCGTGAACGCACTCACCGAGCTACCGCCTTGCAGGATGAGCAAGGGAGCGATGTACAAAAGGCTGGTAAGAGCCTGCATCGCGCATACCACGAGACCGACAAAGGCTGCGAGTAAAGAGAGGCTCCGGTTCACCGGCTTAAACAAGTAGTAGAAGAGAAGGATCCAGGCGATATGGCACGCAACCCCGATGAGAGATGATACGAACCCCAACCAAAATAGCCGCTGGTGTCCCAGGATATTGGCCGCTGTGGCTGCGGCGTTGCCATAGACAATAAGCTTGCCGAGGACGAACACCTGGCCGAATGCCGATGTCATGCCTTCGAGCATTTCAAAAACACCAGCCACCCTGGCCCTGAAACGCGGCGAGGTTTCTGCGATCCGTTCCGTCATTTCATGGCCTCTTCGGGTGGTTTTCTATGAGCGGCACGAAATGTCATTTGCATGTCTCTTGGGCGAGCAGCATAGTCCGGAACTTGCGACCTTTTGGTCGTCAGCCCGGGAGCTTCGTTGAGGGACTGGAGGCCGGGGCTGCCTGATCGTGCAGCGGAGTTCCGCAGTACGGACAATAGATATCATTTACCCCAACCACGCGCTGGCACTGTTGACAGCTCGGGCTCAGTTTGTAGTTGCAGCGAGGGCAGAAGTTGAATCCCGTCTGGACGGCATTCCCACATTGCGGGCAGACGCTGCTGCGCGGTTGCCGCAGAAGGAAGTAAAGAATGATGCCCAGAGCGTTGGGAATAACAAGGGCCATAATCGTCCAAAGCGTAGGGCTCATCCCACGTCGTTTCGCGTCGCGGTTGATATAGCCGATGAGCAGTAGAAAACAGACCCCACCCAGGCCGGCCACTAGGCCAAGCAACGGTCTTGCCCAGGCCGGCGGCCCGCCCGAGTGCCGCGCCACCACAACATTAAAGAAAAACTGGGCGGCGATGAATGCAATCCCCGCGAGCGCCCATGCCCACAGCGGAACAATCTTGATTTCCGCACTTAGTCCAGTTTGAGTGTCGTTTCTTACTTGCATAAATTTGTCCGCCTTGTCACGGCCATTACCGCGACTGTTCGCCGTTGTTCGTGAGGTGCGTGCCGCGAGCCAACAACAGCACACTTACCACCAGCGCCGGCACGATGAAGAAAAACATGAAGCCGGTTTGCCAAACCAGGGTCGAGACTCCGGCCCGTTCGCCCATCCATGCAAAGAGTCGCCACAAGAAGGGGACGGTCAGCGTCGCGGAGAGGCCCACGCCCAGACAAGCCATCCCCACCAGCCACATGCGTTCCCGCGTCTCCCGGAGCCTGTTGGCGTGGAAGCGCACCCGCATCTGCGTGGCTCGCACCAGGCGGGAGTCGGCGGCCAGGGGCAGCGAACGCAAAGTCCGAACCACCCCATTTGCCGCTTCCGCATAGAGCCGGCATGCCTCGCATTCATCGAGGTGGGCCCGCAGCCAAATCTGCTGCGAATCCGGGAGACCTTGACCCAGAGCGATCAGCTCCTGTGCCTTGTCATGTGCGTTCCGCGTCATGCCTGAGCTCCCTTCAGCCGCGACATCAGCATGTTCAATCCGCGATACAGCCGCGACTTCACGGTGCCCAGGGGCGCCCCGGTCACCATGGCAATCTCGTCCAAAGCCAATCCTTCCTGAAAGCGCAACATCACGGTCTCGCGATATTCCACCGGGATGCTCACCAGGGCAGCACCGACGCGCTCAGCCTGCTCGTGCTGCTGCACAACTTCCCACGCCATGGGCCGGGTGTCGGCCGGTTCGAACGGTGCGTGCTCTTCGTTTTCCATCAGCCCATCCAGGCTGACAGGGCTTTTCTTCCGCAGATAATCGATGGTCAGATTTCTCGCGACCGCGTAGAGCCAGGTGCTGAACTCGTGCCGGCCGTCGTACTGGTGGCCGCGTTCCAGCACGCGAATCCAGGTTTCCTGGAAGAGGTCCTCGGCCAGTTCACGATTTCCTGACAGGTAGACCAAATAACGAAGGAGCCGGTGCTGGTACTGCTCGATGAGACGGTCCAGCAAGTCCGGATCACGCCGGCGTAGACCGCGAGCAATTGCGCTGGTCTCGGATTCCATCGTATTCATGGAGCAATAAGCTGTGGCGTTCATGCTACCGGGATATACGGGCGAGGAGATAAGAAAGATGCAGGATGGAATACTTTCTCGTACAGCGCGTTAAGCTATTCGAATTCAGTTAGATATTCGGTCGAAAGATACCAGCCTCGGAGTCAGGCGTGCAGAGAAGGTTCAAACAGGCGGGTGGCTGTCTTTCCTTCCCCTGACGAAAAGATTGAGGCGTAAGATCTGCATACCTTGAGGCCCCGGTGCATTGAAGTTTGAGATTGCGGGCCTCATGGCGAATCGCGGCAACCGGGTATAACACCTATGGATCCGCTCCGCTTCGTTGAAGAGCACGGTGTCGTACTGGAAGGAGCTCGAGGGCCCCGACCTAGTCTGGCTGAAGCCGTAGCCGGTGAGCCCATACGTGGCAATTGGTGGGGGCACAAGAAAGGGCGCGTAATCTTCGCCGCAACGCGGGCGGTACGTGATTGTGATCAAGTGCTCGTGTGCCGTTTGGTGGGCCGAAAGATTACCTATGTTCACCGTCGGCTCTGGCCGGCAGTGGTTCGTTTGGCAAACTCTCTGGACAAAAAGACCCTCGCCGCCCTACACGAGGAGCACTCGCCGTCGGGTGCACACCGAGTTCGGGCTGTCCCGTTTCCACGGTGGGTTCCTCCCGAAGTTCGCAAGGCGGCAAAGAATCTATCCAAAGAACAGGCCTGCCTTCAATTGGGTGACTGGATCGCGTTGTATCTGCGCAGAGACACCGAATGAGATAGCCGGGTGCCCCGCTCATTCGCGTTATTTGCGGATGAGCGGGCGGCAACATAGTCGGATGTAGCGAGACCACAATCTTTCAGCGATTCTCAGGCGTCTGGCCTGGAAAGCAGAAACTGGAAACCAGCAACCTCCCTCCGCCCGGTAGCCCCGTGGCAGGCGGACGAGTTATGCTTATATTCACCGAAGAGCCCCGCAGGCAGCTTTGCTCGGTGGCTGGACTGTGGAGTTTGGCAAGCCTCGTCGCCCCGGCATTTCCCGCAGCTCTTTAGATTTTTTCCGTGGCGGTTTTTTGGGTTGCCCTCGTGGCAGCGTCACACTGTGTGAAACATTCGCTGGGGCCAGTTCTTGCTGTGTCTCTTCGACAAAGGAGAATTCGATATGTCCCTGATGCCGGATCCAACCTTTTACCCCTCGCCGGGCATGGCCATGCAGGCCGCGCCGGAACGCATCGCCTACGTCGCTCTGCTCAACGTCGGCAAGAGTGGAAAACGCGACGCCATGGGCGTCATTAACGTTGACCCGCGTTCCTCCGCATATGGTCAGTTTGTCGGCCAGGTGGACTTCCCCAACGACGATAACGAGTTGCATCACTTCGGCTGGAACGCGTGCAGCGCCTGCCTCTGCCCCCAGAACCCGCACCCGCACATGGAGCGTCGTTACCTGGTTGTGCCGGGCATCGGCTCGTCCCGGATTCACATCCTGGATACGAAAGCGGACCCCAATCATCCCAAGATCGTGAAAGTGATCGAGCCTGACGAATTCATCAAGAAGACAGGCTACACTTCGCCACACACTATTCATTGCGGCCCTGACGGCATCTACGGCAGCGCACTCGGTTCGGCCAGCGGCGATGGCCCTGGCGGCATCTTCCTGATGGATGCCAACACCTTTGAGCTGAAGGGACCGTGGGAAAAAGACCACGGCCCCCAAAGTCTGGCCTACGACTTCTGGTGGCACCTCGGACTCGATACCATGATTACCTCCGAATGGGGCACGCCAAATATGGTGAAGAGCGGCATCATCCCGGAGTTGCTCCTGGGCGGAAAGTACGGCCACAAGCTGCACATCTGGGATTTGGATAAGAGGCGCCACCTGCAGGAAATTGACCTGGGTGCGGAGCAACAGATGGTGCTCGAGCTTCGGCCCTCTCACGATCCCAAGAAAGCCTACGGATTTGTCGGCGTAGTCATCTCCCTGAAAGACCTTTCGTCCTCCATCTGGATGTGGTACCGCGAGGACGGCGGCCAGGGCGGAGGAAAGAACGGCAAGTGGGCAGCCCGCAAAGTGATTGAAATCCCTGCCGAGCCGGCCGACCCGGAAAGCCTGCCACCCCTGCTGAAGGGTTTCAAGGCGGTGCCGCCCCTGGTGACCGACATCAACCTCTCACTCGACGACCGCTTCTTGTATGTGTCGTGCTGGGGGACGGGTGAGTTCATCCAGTACGACGTCTCCGATCCCGGCAATCCAAAGAAGACTGGCTCGATCCACCTCGGTGGCATCGTGCGCCGGGCAGCTCATCCGAAGAAGCCGGCGCAGCCGCTCAATGGTGGTCCGCAGATGGTTGAGATCAGCCGCGACGGCAAGCGCGTCTATTTCACCAACTCGCTGTACTCCCCATGGGACGAGCAGTTTTATCCCGATGGGGTAAAGAGTTGGATGGTGAAGATCGATGCCAGCCCCAAGGGTGGGATGAAACTCGACGAAAAGTTCTTTGTCGAGTTCGACGGGCTGCGCGCCCACCAGCTTCGGCTGGAAGGAGGCGACGCTTCGTCGGACTCCTATTGTTTCTCGGACACCAAATGACGCATGCCGGCCTGACTTCGACGGCGTTTTGGCTGATGCTGCTCCTCGGCGCCTACCACGGACTCAACCCCGGGATGGGCTGGCTCTTCGCGGTGGCGCTGGGGATGCAGGAGCAAAAAGGGAGCGCAGTAGCAAGGGCGCTCGTTCCGATTGCGCTCGGCCATGCGCTGGCCATCGGCAGCGTAGTGCTGGCTGCCGCGTTTCTCGGCATGACAGTGCCGCTGGGAGCCATCCGCTACTCCGTCGCCGCGATTCTGGTCGGCCTTGGAATCTTTTGCCTGGTGCGACATCACCACCCGCGCTGGGTCCGTATGCAGGTGGGCTTCCGCGACTTGACCGCCTGGTCGTTCCTGATGGCCTCCGCACACGGCGCCGGTTTAATGGTGGTACCGGTGCTGCTGGGCAGCAGCACGGTCGAAGCCCAGGGCGGAATGGCAGGCCACAACCACATTTCCGCCACCACCAGCCCGCTAGCCGGGATGTTTGCCACCGGCGTCCATACGTTTGCCTACCTTGCAGTCACCGGGCTGGTCGCCTGGATGGTCTATCGCAAGCTCGGCCTGGCGCTTCTCCGTAAAACGTGGTTCAACTTTGACTTGCTCTGGGCCGCTGCGCTCGTGGCCACGGGTCTTGTCACCCTTCTAATATAGTCTTCAGCCACAACGGACGGACGAAACACTCCCGGTTCGAAAACGCATTACTTTCGGTTGGCCCGTCATCCGGCCGCAATCCTGGACGGCATCGACTCCGGCACTGTCCTTGCTACGAGAGGAGGCGGGAGATAAACTCCTCGCGTACCCATGACTCTTCTTAGGAAATACACTCGGGCTAAGGTCCCGCTTCTCCTAGTCTGCGTCTGCGCCGCACTGACTCTGGCTGCGCAGGAGAAGCCTTCACCGCTGCCGGAAACAGAAAAACATCCTCAGGCGTGGCCGGCTACGGGCGCGAGAAAACCCAACATCGTGCTGATGCTCACGGATAACCTCGGCTATGGTGAGCTGGGCGTCTATGGGGGCGGCATCCTTCGCGGCGCGCCTACCCCGCGCATCGATAAACTTGCCGCCGAAAGCACGCGACTGCTGAATTTCAATGTCGAGGCTCAGTGCACTCCTTCGCGTTCCGCGCTGATGACCGGACGTTTCCCCATTCGATCGGGAACGTACCAAGTGCCGAGAGGGGGTGTCCCCGAAGGGCTAACCGTTTGGGAGATTA
>JAIQFF010000157.1 GCA_020073395.1 Terriglobia bacterium | reverse complement strand
GCTACAGTTCTTCAAGCTGATGGATTTGTTGCCCACCCCGGCGGGGAGGTTAAGATCCTGGTCGCCGCGGCTCAGTCCCTTTCCCCAGATGAGGCCCTGACCTTCGATGGAAATATTCTGCAGGCCTTCACCCCAGATCAGGCTGTTGTGCCAGTGACTGTGACCAAAATCCTGAAATTTGTCCCAGGCGTTGGGCTCGGGCGGGTCGTAGCCGTCGGCGCTCACGGTAGGGGAGTCCGCAGCCACGATGGTCGCGCCCGGGTCAAGAAACAGGCTGACATGGCTCTTCAGATGGATGGAGTAGCAGAGATAATTTCCGGTGGGGAAGCGAACCACGCCGCCACCCGCGGCGGCTGCCGCGTCGATGGCCTTGTTGACGGCAGGCGTGTCGAGAGTTTTGCCGTTGCCGGTGGCTCCGAAGGTCTTTACGTCGAGAGCGTTGCTGGCGGCGGGGGTTGCCTTTGGGGGTGCAGCCTGAACGGTCGTGGCTGCTCCCAACGCAGAGCCGGCGATCCCAGCTCCGGCCAGCTTCAGGAAGTCTCTTCTCTCGGTGGGCCTGGACATGATTCCTCCATCAGTTCTTATGGCTTCAGATGCTTTATAAGGCGGCGCACAGGAGACTGAAGCAATCGCAAAATAATGTCAAACGAGAAATTTTAACGGTAGATTTCAGCGAGACTCACATTGTCTTCGCGCCGGGCGGCCCCGTGTGGTCACGGGCGACTCGCCCGCGAGACTCTAAGTTAAGATCAAAAAACCGCGGGCGAGCCGCCCGCGACCACACATTGAGTGTTTCTAAAAGTCTAGTTTAACTCTCTTGATTTGACACCGCGCATCTGGACAAGTAAAAACCTTTCCATGCTTCTGCTCGAATCAACCGGTGTTCCGGGCTAAGATTAGGGTTGGCTTGATCGCTGCTTGAGTGTTAACTGCCAGCCTCAGAATGAAAGTGCAGGAAGGAATGGAAACTACACCGACCAGACAACAGCTTGGCGACGATCTGCTGACCGCGGACCAGATCCAGGCGACCGTGGAAGAAGTGCTCGCGACCACACAGTTTATCGACATCCACACCCATCTGTTTGCCCCCGAGTTTGGCGGCCTGGGTTTGTGGGGTATCGACGAACTGCTGACGTATCACTATCTCGAAGCGGAATTATTCCGCTCGTCGAGTATTTCTCCAGAGCGCTATTGGGACATGCCGAAACGCGAGCAGGCCGATGCCATCTGGCGGGCGCTATTCGTTGAGAATAGTCCGATCTCAGAGGCCACCCGCGGTGTCATTGCCGTTCTCGATGCATTCGACCTGCCGACCGAAAGTCCCGATCTTGAAGAAGCCCGGTCGTTCTTCCGCGCCCAGAAGATTGAATCGCACGTTTCGAAAGTGCTGCAGATGGCGGGCGTGAGTTCGGTGGTGATGACCAACGATCCACTGCACCCCGAGGAGCAGAAAGTCTGGATGAATGGCGGACACTCGCGCTCGGATTTTTTGGCGGTGTTGCGTCTGGACAGAATTCTCTGGGGCTGGTCCGGGCACTGGCAGCTCCTGGCCGAGCAAGGCTACGCTGTGGACGCCCAGGCGAGCGGCAAATCGGCGGCTGAGGTGCGCAGGTTTCTTGCTGACTGGTGCGAGCGCATGGACCCCGTGTACATGGCGGTGTCGCTCACCGACGCCTTCCAATTCCCGGAAGAGAGCATTCAGGGCAAGCTGCTGAGTGATGCGGTCCTGCCTTCGTGCCGGGAGTTCGATCTTCCGCTGTCGCTCATGATCGGAGTCCGGCGCCAGGTGAATCCGAGGATTCGGCTGGCCGGCGATGCAGTGGGCAGAGCGGACCTGCGCGCCCTGGAAAATCTTTGCCGCGACTACCCCGAGAACCGCATTCTCGCCAGCGTTCTGAGCCGCGAAAATCAGCACGAACTCTGCGTGTACGCGCGCAAGTTCAGCAACCTCATGCCCTTCGGCTGCTGGTGGTTCCTGAACAACCCTTCCATCGTGGAAGAAATCACGCGGGAGCGTATTGAATTGTTGGGGACGAGTTTCATTCCGCAGCACTCCGATGCCCGGGTGCTCGAGCAAGTCCTCTACAAATGGCGGAACACCCGCGCCACTATGTCACAGGTGCTCGCCAACAGCTACAAGCTGCTGGCCCGCGATGGACGCGGGGTCTCGCGTCAAAGCATCCAGCGCGATGTCAACCGCCTGTTCCGCGGGAACTTCGAACAATTCGCCAACTTGACCTGACGATGGAGCAAGCAAGATTGCTATCGCCGGTGCGGGCAGTTTATTTTGATCCGAGTCCAATGTCAGCGGTAACGGGCGCTGTCCCGTACCTGCTTGGCAATGCCTTCCAGAAAGTCGTCCAGAGACCGGCCGGGAGGGCGCTCGATGCCGGTCTTGGCGGTGATGCGGGAGGCGATCTGGTGCGCGGTCGCGTCCCGAACTCCAAATTCCAGGCTGAGCCGGCGCTGCAGGTAGGTTTCAATCAGGACAAGTTCCTCGGGCGTGACCTTCGAGAGTTGCGGATCGAAGGCAGCCTGGTCCGTGCTGGAGGACCATTCCGGACGAATTTCCTCCGCCCGCTTGTCGTGCACCACGATGCTGCCCACAAGGTGATCCCCTAGACGCTGGTTTTGCCGGCTGATCATCATGCTGATGATGCCGGTGATGTAAAAGCCGGGGAGCCAATCCACACCACGCAAAAGGTTGCGCCCGATGGTTTCGTAAACGTTGAGCGCGCGACCCGAATTCTTGATCACCCGCAGTCCGGTCAATCGCTTTCCCGGAGTTTGCCCTTTCCAGATGATCTCAAAGAAGGCGAAGTAGCCCCAGTAAACGCAAAACAGAAAGATGACCACCAGCGCAGCTATCCAGGATTCAGGCATCCAGACCAGCCACGCCGGCACGTTGCGGGCGTACTTTGAGATCCCCGCCATGGCAAAAATTCCCGCCATGTAGAGCAGCCCTTGCAGTACAGTATCCAGAGCCAGGGCCATAAAACGGCTGCCAATTCCGGCTAAAGGAAACTCCAGGGAAATCTGCTCGGGAGTATCGATCCTGATTCGATCTTCACTGTGGTCCTGGAAGGACAACGTGATCTCCACTCGTTGGCTAGAAAAACGCAAACCTTACTGGACCCGGCTGGAACAGTTGCTCGATCAGAGCACTCGTAAGGGCTTCCGCAGCCTGGGCCGGAGCGAATTGCAGGAACTGGGCCTGCTCTACCGGCAAATCGCCGCCGATCTGGCCGCGCTGCGCGAAGATCGCGGCTCGGTCCATTTTGCCCGCTACCTGAATCAATTGCTGGCGCGGGCACACAATATCATCTATTCCGCCCATAAGACGAGCCCTTCCGAAGTCCTTAATTTCTTCGTGGTGACGTACCCGCAAATTTTCCGCCGCAACTTGCGCTTTGTACAGGTCGCGTTTCTCATCTTCGCCGTGTCGGCCGCGGTGGGCGCGGTCATCACCTTCCAGGACCCTGATTTCAAGCTCAGCATCCTCGGCCCGCATATGGTACAGACCATCGAGAAGCGCGAGATGTGGACCCATTCTATTGTGGGCATCAAACCCCTGGCCTCCAGCGCCATCATGACCAACAACATGAGCGTGGGCTTCATGACCTTTGCCCTGGGTATCACGGCCGGACTGGGCACCATTTACATGCTGCTCTTCAACGGCCTGTTGCTGGGTGTTATTGCTATGGCTTGCCACCTCTCCGGCATGAGCCTGAAGCTGTGGGAGTTCGTCGCGCCCCACGGCGTGCTGGAGTTGCCTGCCATCTTTCTCGCGGGCGGAGCCGGGTTGCGTATTGCCGCGGGACTTCTTTTTCCGGGATACCTTCCGCGCCGTGAGTCCCTGGTACGCGCCGGGACTGAGGCGGTGCAGTTGCTGCTCGGCTCCATTCCGATTCTGGTCATCGCCGGTGTGATCGAAGCTTTCGTCTCTCCCACTGGCCTGGCTACTGCACTAAAATTCGCCATGGCGGCCGCGCTTTTTGTGCTGCTGCTCTTCTATCTGTTGGCCGTGGGAACATCGCCGGCTAAAGCTGACTCTTCTGCTTGATCTCGAGATAAGAATTCACCAGCAGCGGCGCTAATTCGCCCGACTGAGCTTCAACCGCGAGAGCGCCGCGCTCGCGAAGCCGCGCCAGCAGAAGCTCGCGGCGATGGATAACCTCCTGCGCGGCCGAGACCTGATACATTTCGCTGACGCTTGCCGGACGCGACGAGGCCACAGTCCGAAGATCGGGCTGGCCGATGACAACGAACAGGACGAGATGACGCGGCAAGAGTTTGGCGGCTGCTTCAATCACGTCCGGCGTCATCGCCGTCTCCGCCAGGTCGGTGATCCAAACCACCAGGCTCCGCCGCTTCTGATCGCGCATCAACTGGCTGGCAGCCTGCAGGTGGTCCGCTTCCCATTCGTCTTCCTGGATGACGGCCAGGGTCTCCAGAAATTGTCGCAGGTGCGAGCTGCCGCGCAAGGCAGGAATTCTCTGCCGGATGTTGCGTGCATAGGCCAGCAGACCGACGCGGTCGCCGGTAAAGAGCGCCACCTGGCCCAGGGCTAGCGCGGCATTGACGGCGTGGTCCAACTTGCTGAGCGCCGCCACCCGGGTCCTCATCAGACGGCCCGTGTCCAGCACAATCCAGATGGTCTGACTCTTTTCCAGCTCGTAGAGGCGGGTGACCAGCTTTCCGCGGCGCGCGGTCGCAGTCCAGCAGATGTCGCCAAAGTCGTCGCCGTCCTGATATTCGCGCAGGCTCTCGAAGGCCCGGCCAGCGCCGCGAATCCGGCTGAAGCGCCTTTCCTGCACGGTCTGGCGGCTGCGAACCAGATAGACCGTTTGCCGCTTGGCTTCGTGGAGGTCGGGATAAATAGTGAGCTCTTGCGGTAAGTCCACGACCGCCCAGCGCTCGGCGATGCGGAAGCTCCCCACATAACGCAGGTAAACACGCGACGCGGCCGCGGTCCCCCGTTTGCGCGGCTGGACTGAGTATTCTGCTTCCGCTTCATTGCGTGGCGCCACGGTCATCTCCATTTGCGGAGGTTCCACGCACAATGAAGACGGGAGCGCATCCAGAACCTGAATATGGAGAGTCGATTTCGAGTGATTGATAGCGGTGATCTTGGCTTGTGATCTGACCGAGAGCGCGAGTGGCGCCATCCAGGTGCGGCGGATGCGAAGCTCCTGAGGCTTGGGCAGGGACAATAGATCAAGCACCCAAACCGCGAACAGAAGCACGTCCCATGCGGCCACGGCATAGGCAAAGCGGTGGTCAACGAAGGCCGGCACCAGCCACACCAGTCCAATCAACAGGAACAGAAAAAATCGGTAGCCGAAGGAGAAGCCCAGCCGCTTCGAGGGCCGGGCATCGCCTTCGACCGCAGCCGGGATCATGGCCGACCACTCGCTCATTTGGGCAACTCAACCGCGCGGATTACGTCCTGAATGACCTGGTCCGGAGTGATGCCTTCGAGATCGGCTTCGGGTTTCACCACCACGCGGTGACGAAACACCGGCAAAGCGGCGTGCTTGATGTCGTCGGGAATCAGGTAGTCACGGCCGTCCATGGCAGCCACCGCCTTGGAGAAGGTCAGCAGGTTGACGGCGGCCCGGGGGCTCGACCCCAGTGACAGAGCGGGCCAGTCGCGGGTGCGCCGCGCGATTTCAATGATGTAGGCAAAAAGAGTCTCTTGCACCTTTACCGCCCGAATCTCTTCCCGCGCCTGCTGTAACAATCCCGCCTCCACCGTTGCGATTTCAATCTGATCGAGATGGTCTGCGTCGAAACCGTTTTGCACATTAACCAGCAACTGGATCTCTTCCTTGGCCGCGGGATACGGGACGTCGATCTTTACCAGAAATCGGTCCAGTTGAGCCTCGGGCAGCGGGTAGGTGCCTTCGAAGTCCACCGGGTTTTGGGTGGCGAAGACGGTGAAATTCGGCGAGAGGACGTGCCGGTCCCCGTCGATCGTGACCTGCCTCTCCTGCATGCATTCCAGCAGTGCAGCCTGCGTGCGGGGCGGCATGCGGTTGACCTCGTCCACCAGCAGCAGACTGGTAAAGACGGGCCCCTGGTGCAACTGGAAAGTGCTGGTGGAGAGGTTCAGGATCTTGGTGCCGACGATGTCCGCCGGCATCAGGTCGGAAGTGCACTGCACCCTTTGAAAATCCAGGCCGAGAATGCGCGACAGGGTTTTGACCGCAAGCGTCTTGGCCACACCCGGAACACCTTCCAGAAGCGCATGGCCCTGGGAAAGGAGCGCAACCAGGCACTGGTTTTTCAATTCTTCCTGGCCCACAACTACTTTCCCCATTTCCTGCCGGACATGCTGCGTCAGTCTTACGACTGCATCCATACTCAGTTCTCCCCTTGCGGTGATCGAATCAACTTCAAACGCACTGCGTAGTCGAACAGGGCCTGAACCAGGCGCAGGGCCGTCGAGGCTGGGACATTGGGATCATACCGGCACGACTCGCTCTCTGAGAGCGCAAGGGTGAATTCTTCATCCTGAAGTCCCCAGCGCTCGCGGACGGCGCGACCAAGATCGTCCACGCTGGCGTTATTCGACAGCCCCAGGCGACGTGTCAGCAGATAGCGAAAGCGCTGGTAGGAAATCTCCACCGCCACGTTGCCGGCTTTTGCGTGTTCGTACAGCGATCCCAGGGTGCGCACGAACTCCAGCGGCGAGAGGCGCACTTCGTCCTGGGGAATCCAGACCGGCCCGCTTCTGCGCGAGTAGGTGAGCAGGATTGCTACCGCGAAGACCGCAAGCTGCAAGCCAATCCAGCCGATCACCCGACTGCTGGCACTGGTCGCCGCGGAGGTTTCGTATCCGTGGACATACTCGTCCCATAGGACCTCACTCTGATCGGGACTGCCCACCGCTGCCAGCAGGAATTCCAGGTTCCCCGTCTCCTTCAGGCCGGCATTGGTGAGCGGAGTGGCCTCTGCCAGCCAGAGCACTTTGCCTTCGCCAATTGTGTACTCAACTGCCACAGGCTTGTCGGTTTCGCCATACAAACCCACCGCGCCGCTGCTGGGGCGCCAATAACCCTGCGGGGCCATCGTGATTTCAGGCGCCGCGCGGGTAATGGGAGAAAGCGAAAGCGCGGGGATTTGCCTCCACGTTGTGCCGCTCAACGGATTCGGCGTCGCCTCATTCAGCGGAAGATAGTATCCGGAGAACCGGCCGGCTGCGATCAGCCGCCCGCCGCTGCGGAGAAACTGTTCGAGCTTTTCCCTTTCTTCCTTCGGGGGAAAGCTAGCGGGCTGCACGATGACCAGGGTTTTTCCTTTCGGGTCGGTCAGTTCGCTGAGCGGCCGTTCCCACGCCTGCACCCGGTATCCCGATTCCTGCAGCAGCAGGAACGCAGCCTTGCACCCACCCGAAGCGGCCGAGTAGGCACTCGGGATGTCCTGTTCAGAACTGGTGCCCCGGACCAGAAGCAAGGCGGCAGCGACGAGAACGAGGAACACACCGGCGGAGATGAGGAGAATCTTGCGGTCACCTGCCGTCAGCTGCAAGGGCATCCGAGCCTCTCCAGTTCTGCCAGCGTCTGCTGAAATCCATCCGCGTCGGCGCTCTGCATGCCGTACCAGACGGCTTCGAGCCGCCGGGTCAGTGCGCGCAGCGCCGGCTGATGGTCACTCAAGGCTGGAAGCAGCCGAAGATACTCGCGCGGCGTGCGAGCGATGTCCGGGCGCCACGCTCCCTGCATTTCAAGGAAAGAAATTCCTCCCCAGTACGCGAGATGAATGGCGTCGCGCCATTCCCCGCGTGCGGCCGCGGCTTGAGCTTCGGCCATCCACAGTGGCCACTCCTTCGCGCTCACGGGCACGGCCGAGGGCATGATCGTCTCCAGCCGCGCGCTGTCGCGCAGGGAGCGGTACAACCAGTAGGCGAGCGCCAGTACTGCGATGACAATGAGACCGTAAACCACCACGTTGCTGATGGTGGGAATGGCCGACGATGCAAAGGCCCGCCCCAGGAGCCGAATCAGAAGCTGGGTCAGGCGTTCCTTGAGCCGGTCCATCCAGGTTTGGCCGTGGACGTTGCGAAATTCGCTGCGGGAGAGAATGTCGTTCAGCAAGGCGTGGCGGGAGGATGAGTCGGGCACCGGAGCGGCATACGCCGCCGCCTGGTAACGCAGAGTCTCGAGATGCTGCACGATCCGATCAAGGGTTGCGCTGTCAGGTTTCTTCTGCCACGCCCCAAGGTCGCGCCGGATGGTTTCGGTGGAAATTTCGAAGCTCTTGCCGTCCCCATCCACCTGCCACGCCGGAGGCAGGCTGCGCACGAGATCTTCGGCTTTCTGAGGTCCATCCTCTTTTGCATCTTTGAGGTTACGCGCCGCGGCCAGCGCATCATCCAGCGCCTGAATGTACGGTTTCAGTGCGAGCGGCCTCGCCGTATCCGCCGGCTGGGCGGTCGAAGCCCCCGAAGCCGCGCTCATGGCCAGGAGCAGCCCTATGCCTATGGCTAATGAAAATCGCATTGAGACTTACGTGCTGACCGCAGGCACGGTTGCGCCCTGTGCGTTGTCGAGGTTTGCCATCATGTGCTGCAGGTCGAAGGCTTCCTTCCGGACTCTCTCGTCATAGTAAAGAAGGGAAAGCCCGATGGTCATCAAAGGCCCGGCCAGGCACTGGCTGAGGAAACTCCCCAACGGAAATGCGGTTTGGGTCCACAGCGGAGTCGTCGCTATAGTGTGGCCACGCGACATGATTCCGATGGCGATAAATATCGGTATTTCCCAGGCCACGTACACTGCATACAAGAGCACCAGAAAGAGGAGGTAGATGACAAACACCCGCCCGCGATGACCCTTGGTTAACTCCGCGCTCCGGCTTACCGAGTCCCGCAAGCCCTTATCTTCGAGCACGGCCACCGGGATGGTGAGCGCCCACATAAGGGCCAGGATGATGCCGGGGACGATAAGCAGCGCGAAGCCGATCCCCACGCCAATCCAGTAGCCGATCATGATGAGCGCGAGATAGAGAATCCGGCCTTTGATTCCGGCAAACGCTCCGGCGATGGAAGCCGGACGCCCCAGATGCACCTGAGAGACCGCAATCACCGTCGCGCCTTGCGATGCCGCCGTGGCCCCTAAGGAGACAACGGCGGTGCCCAGAAGCCATAGGACGCTGATAATGGGCCCCAGCAAACCGCCTCTTTCCGTTTGCAGCACTACCCCCGCCAGTTGAAAAGCCAGGAGTACAAGATTGGGCAGAGCAACTATGCCCACGAACAGCATGAAATTTTTGCGGTACAGGAAAAAACTGCGGTCCAGCAGTTCTCCGAGACTTAACGGGCGCAGGTCGCTGACCATAGCGGATAGCTCGAGTTGGCCGATGATGGTATCACAGGTTAATTGTGGGCATGGCGCAAATACTGGCCTGCTGTGTGCGTGTATTGTTCGCTTTTGGGCAGTACGTCCAGCGAATAGTCCACGTCCGATATTCGAACCCGGCGCACCGGACCGGCCGAGTCCCAGATATCCACCCCATTAACTTCCCCGTGACCGCCCAGGGAGTAGCTAAAGCGGTAGGTTCGGCCTCCGGCAAGGGTTTCAGATGTTACCCTCTCTGCCGAGTCGTAGCCGAGAGTACAGATCTCGACGCCGTTCTGTAGCACCCGGTTCAGGCGTCCTGCCTGATCATAGCCGTACTCGGTGACCCGCTGGTCCGCGTCGGTGGCTCGGGCGAGATGGCCCGCGGCATCGTAGGAATAGACGAAGCGTCCTCCATCCTTCTGGTTAATCTCGATCACTCTGTGGTCACGGTCGTACTTGAACACCAGTTCATGCCCCGCAGGCGAACGGACCTGAAGAAGATTTCCGTCTTTATCCCGGCCCAGCGCCAATCGGGCGCCGCCGTACGTCTGAATTCCGACCAGGGCAGTTTGTTCTGGCCGCTCGGCCCTGCCGCCGTCAGGGAACTGGTAGGTCATGCCCCGGTTTTTGAGCCTCCATCCCGGCCAGGCCCAGTCGATCGTCGAGCCTGAGAAGTTGCTTCCGCTCGGATCCCGGTTTGTATAGCGCGCGTCCCAGTAGCCAAAGCCCCAGTTGGATCGCCGGAAGTGAGCGCGACCGCCATGCTCCAACACCAGATCAATCCAGGTAAAGGGCCATTTGTCGCCCACCAGAATGAGATTGAGATTGTGGCTGCCGCCAACCCCAAAAGCGCGAGAGCGTGGATCCTGTGTCCGTAGAACTCGCGTCAATTCCAGGGGAATCTTGTCGGTCACCAGAAAATCCGTGCGCTGATCGAGCAACAAGCCGTAACGCAGATCGATCTGGACCGTTTCGAGATTGGTTTCCTTGTAGGCTCCCACGCAGCCGGTGACGGTCCCCAGGTCCGCGTGCTGCCGCTCCGGCAGGGTGTAATGACGCACGACGAAACATGGCTCTCCGTTCTCGACGTGCAGATCGGCGCGGGTCTGCACGTCACTTTCGAGGTAGTCTTCGCCAATATCATCCAGCTCCGTGGCATCGTCGATCGACCCATACAGAATGCTGTTGTAGTCGTCACTGGGCTGCAGACGGTAGTGGAGAATCCCCAGGTCTCGCATGAGCACCTTACGCGCTCTGGCTTGCACTACCTCCGGGGCCGCCGGCTTCTCGTCCTCACCTTCTGAAAGATGAGCGTTTGAAATGATCGCGAAGTGCTCTTCATCCCGGAAGCTGAAGGCATAGGTCCAGTCGAGCTCCGAGATGTACATATCCTCGTCCGTAATCCCGATCAAAACGGCGCCAGGATCAGCCGCCAGTTTTGGGTAGGCAAGCTTCATCAGGGTGACCAGATCTTCGGCCACAAATTGCTTGCGCGCCGTGTTCTTCGCCCAGGTGGAAGGCGAAACCGCCGACAATAGTTGCAGCTGGAGCCCGTAGCGCTTCTGAATGTCCTGCAGCAGCAGGGGCACCGAAACCGATTTTATGGTGCCGAGCGGGACCAGATAGACGGTGCCGTTGCCGCGCAATTCCGCAGGTGAGGCCGGCGGCGACTTAGGGGCGGGCTGATCTCCGGCGACAGGACTTCGGCGCGCCTGTGGGTTGCGCGGCAATCCGCTAAGAAAGTTGTCCACATAACCGATGAACAGCGCTATCACCGCCATCGCCACCAGCCCCCAGGTCGCCACGAACCTGAGCAGCACGATGTCCGGATTATCCCGGGTGGTCTCGACGATCAATTCCTTCTGTCTAAGTTCCTTAAAGCGAAAGAGATCTCCCGGCGAAAATGCCCGTTTAGGAATGGCCATCAATTCGTCAGGCGCCAGGCGCAACAGGAACAGGTCGCGGGTTTCGTGGCAGGCCAGAATGTTCGCCCAACGAATTTCCTCGCTCCCGGCGGCCGACGTCCGGACTAAGTTGCTCTCCTCAATCTGCAGTTCGACCGGCTCGCGGAGCCCGGCGGTCGCGCGATACGCAGCTGCCACTCGAAGTCGCCAAAGCAGCGCGCGTTCCAGCAGCAGCACCCCGGCGACAAGGAAAAGAGCCGCTCCCCACCACCCTGATCCCAAAAGGCGTAGGTAGATGCCAAGCGTGGCGGCCACGCAGGCGAGTCCGTAGAGGTTCCGGAAAAACAGTCGGTCCCTGGCCATGCGCACGCGATAGGCGCGCTGCGACTCAACATACTCTTCCAGAGATATCGCGTACCGGACGATCACCTGGAGAGTGTACAACTCGTCGGGCTTCGAGCCAGATTCGGTGGACAGAGCGTTCCGCCGTTTGCGGTTGACCACCTACAATGTTTATTGTCAGTCGTAGCGCACCCGAAAACTCAGTGGGCTAGAGCGACGGTTTCATGATGCTCCGAAAACCTTGTCCAACAATGGTTTAAAAGGACTTCGGTAGGCATCCTTGTGGCGTTTTCGGTTTGTCTCGGGCACATTCGGGGAAGAATTTGCCGTAGGTTTTGCAGTATGACTTCTCGCATGAGCCGGATCGGAATTCCTTCTCGCCGAACTGACCCAACTTCTTGATTCGCCGCCAGCGCCATCGCAAGTGTTCCCTGACTCAAGACAAGCGGGTTGAATGGTCGAGAGGCAAGCAACATACGCTTGCGCCCATCGCCCA
>JAIQFF010000156.1 GCA_020073395.1 Terriglobia bacterium | reverse complement strand
CATACGCCATTCTTCAAGGGCTACCGGCCGCAGTTCTATCTGCGGACGACGGACGTGACCGGAGTAGCGGAGCTGCCGGCAGCGACCGAGATGGTGATGCCGGGCGACAACGTGCAGCTGGTGATTGAACTGATCACGCCGGTGGCGATGGAAAAGGGCTTGCGCTTCGCCATCCGCGAAGGCGGGCACACGGTAGGCGCCGGAACCATCAGCGAGATTATTCAGTAGCAAGAACTGTGTGGCGACGGTCGGAGCTTGCCCTGAGCGAAGTCGCAGGGACCGTCCGGGCGGAGACCAGCTCCGCGGGCGAGTCGCCCGCGGCCACACGGGCAAGATAGAGGGTAGAACCAGGATGAGCCAGTGATCAGTTACTGGTTCTCAGTTCTCAGATGGTTGAGCTAGAAGCTAAGAGCTAGGAGCTGTTTTTATGCCCCGAGAGATCATTACCTTGCAGTGCGGCGATTGCAAAGAGCGGAACTATTCGACCACCAAGAACCGGAAGACCATGACGGAGCGCCTGGAGCTGAAAAAGTTCTGCCGCGTTTGCCGCAAGCATACGCCGCACAAGGAAGTGAAATAATTTGCGGATTGTGGAATTTACGAATTGTCGAATTGGAAATCCGTCAATCCGTAAATCGGTCCAATCCGTCAATGCACACAGGGGCGTAAGCTCAACGGTTAAACTGTCGGTCTCCAAAACCGAACTTGGGGGTTCGAATCCCTCCGCCCCTGCCAGTTTTTTGCGGGCTGATGATGCGAGCGGGTAAGAAGGAAAGCGGGAAGAGTCCATGGCGAGCGTTGCGGAACAAAACACGCTGACGGCAACCATCAGGTCCTGGCCGGAGCGGATCAAGATTTTCTACAACGACGTGCGCACCGAGATGAAGAAGGTGACCGCGCCTTCGTTCAAGGAAGTGCAGGCCACGACGTTGGTAGTGCTTGTCACGGTTTTCCTGTTCGCGGCCTATTTCTGGGCGGTCGACCTGGTGATTGGACACGGGATTGACTCGGTGTTTCGTTATTTCAAGCAACACTGAGTTGAGGAAGGACGCGAAGTGTTGCAGCCGACGAGTGCAGAATCTATGCAGGACGAAGAAAAAAACGAGACCGGAGCGGGCGGAGAGAATGCCTCTCCGGATGCGGCCGGCGCGATCGAGCCTCCGCGCAATCCCAACATGAAGTGGTACATCATCCACTCCTACTCGGGATTTGAGCGCAAGGTGAAGGAGTCGCTGGAGTCGCGCGTCCAGGCCTTTGGACTGCAGGACAAGATCGGCAAAGTGCTGATCCCCACCGAAGCGGTGACCGAGGTCCGCAACGGCAAGAAGTACACCGTCGAGCGCATGTTCTATCCCGGCTACGTGCTGGTTGAGATGGACATGGATGACCATGTCTGGCACGTGGTGAAATCGACGCCCCGGGTCACGGGATTTGTGGGCACTGGGCAGCAGCCCACGCCGCTCTCCGAGGAAGAAGTGCAGCACATCGTGTACCGTGTGGGCGAGGCCAAGGACAAGCCCAAACTCAAGGTCAAGTTCGAGAAGGGCGAGACGGTTCGAGTCACCGAGGGTCCGTTTGCCAGCTTTGCGGGAGTGGTGGACGACGTCAACGAAGACCGCGAGACGCTGAAAGTGATGGTCACGATCTTCGGACGCTCGACCCCGGTCGAGCTAGAGTTCAATCAGGTGGAGAAAGTGGCTTAATAGGGAAGCGCGCCAAACGCGCGATTGATGTGCCCTGCGGGCGCTTCGCGCGGTGCGCCCAGGTCCTTCGGCGACGAAAGATCTGTCGCCTCAGGATGACATCGAAATTATTGAGGGTTCAGCGAAATGGCGAAGAAAGCAACAGGTTCGGTAAAGCTCCAGATTGCGGCGGGCAAGGCTACGCCAGCGCCTCCGGTGGGCCCGGCTCTTGGCCAGGCGCAAATCAACATCATGGAGTTCTGCAAGCAGTTCAACGCCCGTACCGGGGCCAAGGAGTTGGAAGGGCTGATCATTCCGGTGGTGTTGACGGTTTACAGCGATCGTTCGTTCACCTTTATTACCAAGACGCCGCCGGCTTCGGTCCTGCTCAAACGCGCGGCCGGGATTGCCAAGGGTTCGGGCGCTCCGAATAAAGACAAGGTTGGAAAAGTTACGGCCAAGCAGGTGGAAGACATCGCGCGGCAGAAGATGCCGGACTTGAATGCGGCGTCGGTGGAATCGGCGATGAAGAGTGTGCGCGGGACGGCGCGCTCCATGGGCATCGAAGTAGTTGGCTAGAGATGGGAAGGGCACGACTTTAGTCGTGCGCCAGGCGAAACGTTGTAGCGGGGCCTTAGCCCAGGGGCTCGCGGGCGAGTCGCCCGCGGCCACACAGGCAACACAAGTCGAAGGTACTACGGTTCATCGGAACAGTGATGAACGGTGGGAGACAGGAATAGCGAATGAGAAAAGCAGGCAAGAACATCACCAAGGCGCGGCAAACGGTGGAGGCGCGTCCTTACCTACTGAAAGACGCTGTACCGCTGCTGCAGAAGGTCAAATACGCAAAATTTGACGAGACGGTGGAAATCACCATGCGGCTGGGAGTGGACCCCAAGCACGCCGACCAGATGGTGCGTGGCACGGTCGTGCTGCCGCACGGGCTGGGAAAATCCAAGAAGGTTCTGGTGATCGCCAGCGGCGACAAGATCAAAGAGGCGGAGCAGGCGGGCGCTGATTTTGTCGGCGGCGAAGAAATGGTCGAGAAGATCAATAAAGAGAACTGGACCGACTTCGACGCCCTGATTGCCACTCCCGATGTGATGAAGTCGGTAGGACGCCTGGGCAAGATCCTGGGGCCCAAGGGCCTGATGCCGAATCCGAAAACCGGCACCGTCACCTTTGACGTGGGCAAGGCAGTGCAGGAAGTGAAAGCCGGCAAAGTCGAGTTTCGTACCGACAAGACGGCTTTGGTGCATGTGCCGGTGGGCAAGATTTCATTCACGCCTGACAAGTTGGTGGAGAACGCTACCGTGGTCATCAGCAGCGTCATCAAGGCCAAGCCGACTGTGGCCAAGGGCAAATACATCAAGGGCTGCTATCTGAGTTCGACCATGGGGCCGGGAATTTCGATTGATACGGCCCAGGTGGAAGCGGCGGCGAAGGCGTAACTGCCGACCGTGCCGGTCGGCCTGACCGGGTCAGAGACCCGGCCCCACACAGACATTCAAGAGGGATGGAACATGGCGGTCAGCAGAGCGAAGAAAATCGAGCAGGTGGAAAAGCTGGGAGCGGAGCTGAAGAATGTTTCCAGCCTGATTATCGCGACCTATAGCAAGTTGACGGTGGCGCAGGACTACGAATTGCGCAAGACCTTGCGCAGTTCCGGGGCCAAGTACCGGGTGGTGAAGAATACCCTGGCCAAGCTGGCCGCCAAGGGGACGGCTGCGGAAGGCGCACTGAGCGAGCTTTCTGGCGTCACTTCGCTGGCCTACACCAAGGGTGATCCGGTGGCGCTGGCCAAGGCGATCTCGAAGTACGCCAAGGACAATCCGGAATTTACCTTCAAGGCGGGCGTGGTCGAAGGCCGCGTGATCTCGATCAAGGAGATCCAGGCGCTGGCCACCATGCCGTCCAAGGAAGAGATCTACTCCAAGCTGCTGTTCCTGATGAGCGCCCCGGCCCAGCGGCTGGTTACGGTGATGAATGCCGTTGGGAAAGACCTAGCGGTGGTCATCAATCAGGGCGTGGAGAAGAACAAGTTCAAAGAGATTGAGCAACCGGGTAATTGAGTAATTGGGTAATTGAAACCGCTTCAGCGGACTCTTCAAATTGCCCGGTTGCCAAATTACTCAATTATCAAATTTAGAGAGTTCTAATTCGATAACTGGAGACTAGAAAATGGCGGATCTGCAGCAGTTGGAAGAACAAATCGTAGGCTTGTCGCTACTGGACGCGGCGGCTTTGGTCAAGAGGCTGGAAGAGAAGCTGGGCGTGTCGGCGGCAGCCGCAGCCCCGGTCATGGTGGCGGGTGGTGGCGGAGCCGCGGCAGGCGCGGCACCGGCTGAGGAAAAGACCGAATTTGCCGTCGTTCTGACCGCGGTAGGGGCCAATAAGATCAATGTAATCAAGGCGGTCCGCGAAGTTACCAGCCTGGGCTTGAAAGAAGCCAAGGACCTGGTGGATGGCGCTCCCAAGACCATTAAAGAGGGTGTCAACAAGGACGAAGCGGAGACCATCAAGAAGAAGTTCACCGAAGCCGGGGCGACTGTCGAAGTCAAGTAGGGTCGCCGGGCGGCGGCACGGCAGGGTATAGAGATCCTTCGACTGCGAGGCTGCTTCGCTTGGCGAAGCAACCCCTTCGCTCTGGATGACAGAGCGGAGTCGGATAACCGCAGGAACGGCGAAAATCCGTCCCGAAATGAGCCTTGCTGGGCATATTTTCATTGGTGAACCCTGGGAGGCGGTGGTAGCATCTATAGACTGTCTGCTTCCCACTTCACGGTTAGGCGACTCTCCACTCCAACGATCCGGGGAAGCGGAGCTGAGTCGCACACGAGTTGGCAAACTGTTTCGTGAACAGCGGAACGGAAACAGGCCTGAGAACTGGCGCGGAAAGAAAAAATTCAACTGACGCTAAGCGCTGCAACTGGCGCCCACGGGGAGCTGTGCCCCCGAGGGCGTATTCGTGTCTGCAACGCACTGGCTCGGTGACCGTACATAAGCGGGTCGCCTAATCCGGCGACCTGCGCCGACGGGACCCAAGTCCCGTCACCACGCATGTGCCTTTCGCAGCCCAAGGCTGCGCTTGAAAGTTTGGGAGCCTCTGAATGTCGAAGAATAATGCCTACCGCACCCGATTTGATTTTTCAAAAATTCCAGCCACCATCCAGATTCCGAACCTGATTGAGGTTCAGAAGCGCTCCTATGAACGCTTCCTGCAAATGGACCGGCTGCCCAGCGAGCGTGACGACGCCGGCCTGCAGGCCGTGTTTCAGTCGGTGTTCCCGATCAGCGACTTCCGCAACGTCTCCCAACTGGAGTTTGTGGACTTCGCCATCGGCAACTGGGAATGCAAGTGCGGCCACCTTAAGGGTCTGCACCACCTGCGGACCACTTGCAAGAACTGCGGCTCGACCGTCATTACTGATCCGTTTCATCCTGGCGATGTGCTGTGCTCGAAATGCGGCACCTATAACGCGAACACTCCCGATTTCTGCAACAAGTGCGGCGACCCGGTGGGGCTGCAGCTGAAGTATGACGTGAGCGAGTGCGAGGAGCGCGGCATGACTTATTCCGCCCCGCTCAAAGTCACTATGCGGCTCACCATTTTCGAGAAGGACGCCGAAACCGGCACCCGCTCCATCCGCGACATCAAGGAGCAGGAAGTCTTTTTCGGCGACGTTCCGTTGATGACCGATAACGGAACGTTCATCGTGAACGGTACTGAGCGCGTGATCGTCAGCCAGTTGCACCGTTCCCCCGGCGTGTTCTTTGAGACCGCCAACAACCGCACCTACTTCCTGGGCAAGATCATCCCCTACCGCGGGTCGTGGGTGGAATTCGAGTACGACCAGAAGAACGTGCTGTATGTGCGCATTGACCGCAAGCGCAAGTTCCTGGGCACCATTTTTTTGCGCGCCTTGGGCCTGCGTTCCGGCGAAGACATTCTGCGGACCTTCTACACCGTTGACCGGCTGGTCATCCGGGACAACAAGCTTTTCTGGACGCTGGATCCTGCCAGCGAGAAGCCGACCAACCTGCTGGGCATGAAGCTGGCCCACAGCATCAAGTCGAAGTCGGGCGAGGAAATCGCGCACTCGGGACGCAAGATCAACGCCGTCACGCTGAAGGAAATTCAGAAAGCAAAGATCAGCGAGATCGAGATCGACGTCTCGGATCTCGAAGGCGCATGGGTGGCAAGCGATGTGGTTGACACCACCACCGGCGAAGTTCTGCTCGAAGCCAACTCCGAGCTGACCCCTGACAAGGTGTCGAAGATTCTCGAGTCCGGCGTGGTCGAGATCAACGTGTTCTTCCCCGAGCGCGACGATGTGGGCACGGTGATCTGCCAGACCTTGAAGCGCGATGCGGTGAAGACGCCGCAAGAGGCGCTGATCGAAATCTACAGGAAGCTGCGCCCCGGCGATCCGCCGACTCTGGACACTGCGACCGCCTTGTTCCACGGTATGTTCTTCGATCCCCGCAAGTATGACTTCTCGCGGGTAGGCCGGCTGAAGTTCAACATCAAGCTGTTCGAGAACCAGGACGCCAGCAAGCTGGATAACCGGACGCTCGAGCCGGAAGATTTCTACGGCACCATTCGCTACCTGCTCAAGCTGCGCAAGAACATCGGCACGGTGGATGACATCGATCACCTGGGCAACCGCCGGGTACGCGCGGTGGGCGAACTGCTGGAAAACCAGTTCCGCATCGGGCTGGTGCGCATGGAACGGGCGATTAAAGAAAAAATGTCCGTCTACCAGGAAATGTCGACCGCCATGCCGCACGACCTGGTCAACGCCAAGCCGGTGATGGCTGCGATCCGCGAATTTTTCGGATCGTCACAGCTGTCCCAGTTCATGGACCAGACCAATCCGCTATCGGAGATCACGCACAAGCGGCGTCTCTCCGCTCTTGGACCGGGCGGTCTGTCACGGGAGCGCGCAGGCTTCGAAGTCCGCGACGTCCACCCCACGCACTACGGGCGCATTTGCCCGATTGAAACGCCGGAAGGCCCGAACATCGGTTTGATTTCGTCGCTAAGCTGCTATGCCCGGATCAACGACTACGGCTTCATCGAGTCGCCCTACCGCCGGGTCAAGAGCGGACGCGTGCTCGATTACGTCAGCATCGTCAATGCCGGCGACAGCGATCGCAAAGTCGGCGACCACCTGGAAAAGCACGAAGCCGAAAAGCTGAACGCCGAATTGAAAGAGCGCAAGAAGCGGCCGGCCGAGATTGAGCCGTTCTCGTTCTACCTTTCGGCATGGGAAGAAGACCGGCACACCATCGCCCAGGCCAACGTGGAACTGGACGACAAGGGACGGATCGTGGGCGACTTGGTCAACGCCCGCAAGGCCGGCAACTTTGTGCTGGTCAGCCGCGACGAAGTTGATTACATCGACGTCAGTCCGAAGCAACTGGTTTCGGTGGCGGCATCGCTGGTACCGTTCCTCGAGCACGACGACGCCAACCGAGCTCTCATGGGGGCCAACATGCAGCGCCAATCGGTGCCTCTGCTGCGTGCCGAAGCCCCGATTGTCGGCACCGGAATGGAAGGGGTCACAGCCCGCGATTCAGGGGCGGTGATTCTGGCCAAGCGTAACGGGATCATCGATTCGGTTGACTCCGAGCGCATCATCGTGCGGGTCGAGGGCGAGCATCATCCCGGACAGCTTTCGCGCGAAGTGGGCAGCGACATTTATCAGCTCACCAAATTCAAGCGGTCTAACCAGAACACTTGCATCAACCAGAAGCCGATCGTGTTGAAGAACCAGCGTGTCACCAAAGGCCAGGTGATCGCCGACGGTCCCTGCACCGATCATGGCGAGTTGGCTCTGGGACGGAACGTCCTCGTGGCCTTCATGCCGTGGCGCGGCTACAACTTCGAAGACGCGATTCTGGTCTCCGAAAAGCTGGTCAAAGAGGATTACTACACCTCGGTGCACATCGAGGAGTACGAGATCGAGGCCCGCGACACCAAGCTGGGGCCGGAAGAAGTTACGCGCGACATTCCAAACGTCAGCGAATCGATGCTGCGCAATCTGGATGAAGCGGGCGTGATTCGTATCGGAGCTTCGATCAAGCAAGGCGACATTCTGGTCGGCAAAGTCACGCCCAAGGGCGAGACCCAGCTTACTCCGGAAGAAAAACTGCTGCGCGCGATCTTCGGCGAAAAGGCCGGCGATGTGCGCGACGCTTCGCTCTACTGTCCGCCGGGAATTGAAGGCGTGATTGTGGACGTGAAGATCTTCTCCCGCAAAGGCCAGGAGAAGGACGAGCGCGCCAAATTCATCGAAGGCACGCAGATCGCAAAACTCGAGAAGAACCTTTCGGATGAAATCCGGATTCTGACCGACGAGCGCCTGAAGCGTCTGGAGAACATCCTGGGCGGCAAGGAAGTTCAGGCCGATCTGCACGACGAGCGCACCAACAAGCGCCTGCTGACCAAGGACACGGTTCTCGATCGCGACACGATTGAGCGCATTTCGACCCGCAACCTGAAACGCATTAAATACGCGGACAAGGACCCGCGTGTGAATGAGCAGATCGACGAGATCGAGGAGATGACCTCGCGTCAGATCGACGTGCTGAAGAAGATCGTCAACGAGAAGAAAGACAAGCTGACCAAGGGCGACGAGCTGCCACCAGGCGTGATCAAGCTGGTGAAGGTTTACATCGCCATGAAGCGCAAGCTGAGCGTGGGCGACAAGATGGCCGGACGTCACGGTAACAAAGGCGTGATTGCCCGCATTCTGCCGGACGAAGACATGCCGTACCTCGAAGACGGTACGCCGATGGAAATCGTGCTCAATCCGCTGGGCGTTCCTTCCCGTATGAACGTGGGACAGATTCTCGAGACCCACCTGGGATGGGCCGGACACGAGCTGGGCAAGAAGATCACCGCGATGCTGGCCGAGAACACCAAAGAAGAAGCGATCCGGCGCGAACTCAAGGCGCTGTTCAAGGACACGACCCTGGCAGACACCATCGCCGACCTCAGCGATGAGGAGTTGATGGCGGTGGCTCCGACGCTGACCAAGGGCGTGTACATGGGATCGCCGGTGTTTGACGGATCCCGCGAAGGCGAGATCAAGGCACTGCTCAAGCAGGCAGGCTTGCCGGAGTCGGGCAAAACCTACTTGTACGACGGTATGACCGGCGACAAGTTCGAGCAGCCCGTCACCGTCGGCTACATCTACATGCTGAAACTCTCGCACCTGGTGGATGACAAGATCCACGCCCGGTCGATTGGACCGTACTCGCTGATCACCCAGCAGCCGCTGGGCGGCAAGGCGCAGTTCGGCGGGCAGCGCTTCGGAGAAATGGAAGTCTGGGCTCTCGAAGCGTACGGCGCGGCGTTCATCCTGCAAGAGCTGCTGACCGCGAAGTCCGACGACGTGTATGGCCGAACCAAGATTTACGAGGCCATCGTCAAGGGCGAAGCGGCCATGGAGCCGGGTGTGCCGGAATCGTTCAACGTGCTGATCCGCGAGCTGCAGTCGCTCTGTCTGGATGTGGAGCTGATCAAGGCCGGGGAGAAGAAGCCGGTCTTGAGCGCGGCAGCGGACTAAGAAAGCTATCAGCCGTCAGCTCTCAGCTTTCAGTTGAATCGCTGAGTGCTGGCGGCGCAGCAAGTTTGTGAAAAGTGAGTCTGCGGAAGGGTGCTCCCCAACCCGCAGGCCAGAGATGTGACGGGAAGCCGGACCAGCCTGGAAACTGGGAACCGGAAACTCGGAACTGGTTTTGGGGGGCCGCGTGCGGCGGCGTACGACCGCGGGAAAGCGGAGGAACACCTTGTATCGTTCAAGCCCGTTTGACATGGCAAACCCCATCGCTGACTTTGACGCCATCCGCATCAGCCTGGCCTCTCCGGAGAAGATCCGGAGCTGGTCGCATGGCGAAGTGACCAAGCCCGAGACCATCAACTACCGGACCTTCAAGCCGGAGCGTGATGGATTGTTCTGCGCGCGCATTTTCGGTCCAGTAACCGACTGGGAATGTCTGTGCGGCAAGTACAAGCGGATGAAGCATCGCGGAGTGATCTGCGACAAGTGCGGCGTGGAAGTGACGCTCTCGAAAGTTCGGCGCGAGCGCCTGGGCCACATCGAGCTGGCTTCTCCCTGCTCGCACGTTTGGTTCTTCAAGGGACTGCCCAGCCGTATCGGGCACCTGCTGGACATCTCGCTGCGCGATCTGGAATCCGTCTTGTATTTCGAGGCTTACGTGGTGGTCGAGCCCGGGGATGCGCCGGTCAAAGACCACGAAGTCATCAAGGACGAAGCCAAGTACCGCGAACTGGACCAGCAATACCGTCCCGCCGGCTTCAAGGCCATGATGGGCGCCGAGGCCATCAAGGAACTGCTGAAGCGCGTGGAAGTAGAAGCTCTGTCCGGCGAACTGCGCGAGAAGATGAAGCATGAGAGCTCGCTGCAGAAGCGGCTCAAGTACGCCAAGCGGCTGAAAGTGGTCGAGGCCTTCCGCAAGAGCGGCAACAAACCGAACTGGATGATTCTGGATGTGATTCCGGTCATTCCACCGGAACTGCGTCCCCTGGTTCCACTGGACGGCGGCCGTTTTGCCACCTCTGACCTGAACGATCTCTATCGCCGCGTCATCAACCGCAACAACCGGTTGAAGAAGCTGATGGACCTGCACGCTCCCGAAGTCATCGTGCGCAACGAAAAGCGCATGCTGCAGGAGGCGGTGGACGCCCTCTTCGATAACGGACGCCGTGGCCGCGTGCTGCGTGGCGCCAACAACCGCCCGCTGAAGTCGCTTTCTGACACGCTCAAAGGCAAGCAGGGACGCTTCCGCCAGAACCTGCTGGGCAAGCGTGTCGACTACTCCGGACGCTCCGTGATCGTGGTCGGTCCCGAGCTCAAGCTGCACCAGTGCGGCCTGCCGAAAAAGATGGCGCTCGAATTGTTCAAGCCATTCATCTATCACCGGCTGGAGCAGACCGGGCACTGCACCACCATCAAGCAAGCCAAGGAAATGGTGGAGCAGCAGGAACCCATCGTTTGGGACATCCTGGAAGAGGTCATCAAAGACCATCCCGTGATGTTGAACCGCGCGCCCACTCTTCACCGTCTGGGTATTCAGGCCTTTGAGCCGGTGTTGGTGGAAGGCAAGGCAATTAAAATCCACCCGCTGGTGTGCACGGCGTTCAACGCCGACTTCGACGGCGACCAGATGGCGGTGCACATTCCGCTATCTCCGGAAGCCCAGGTCGAAGCCAGCGTGCTGATGCTGTCATCGCACAATATTCTGTCTCCCGCCTCCGGCCAGCCGATCACGGTTCCGACGCAGGACATGGTGTTGGGAATCTACTACCTGACCAAAGGCAAGCCGGGCGCCAAGGGCGAAGGCCGCGCTTTTGCCAACATCGAAGAAGTGCTGCTGGCGCTCGAAGCGGGCGAAGTGGAGACCCTGAGCCCGATCCGCCTGCGCTACACCGGCGAAGTCATCGACCTGATGACCGCCTACGACGATCAGGAGATCATCCACACCGAGCCCGTAAACTCGGAGCGGGGATTTCTCACGACGACCGTCGGCCGGGCCATCCTGAACGATCACCTTCCCGAAGGCATGCCGTTCATCAACGGCCTGCTCAAGAAGAAAGGTATCGGACAGCTGGTCACTTACTGCTACCTGCGCTTTGGTCTGGAAGTCACGGTCAAGATGCTGGACGAGGTGAAAGACCTCGGGTTCCGCTATGCCACCAAGGCGGGACTGTCCATCGGCATCGACGACATGGTCATTCCGGACAACAAGAAGACGCTGGTGAAAGACGCCGAGAAACTCGGCGTCGCCGTGCAGCAGCAGTATCTCGACGGCGCCATCACCAACGGCGAACGTTACAACAAGGTCATCGAAATCTGGTCGGCGATCACGGAAAAGGTCGCGGATGAGATGTTCGGGCAGATGCAGCAGCGCGATAAGGAAGGTGCGCTGAATCCGATTTATGTCATGGCGGATTCCGGCGCTCGCGGATCGAAACAGCAGATTCGCCAGCTTTCTGGCATGCGCGGACTGATGGCTAAGCCCTCGGGCGAAATCATCGAGACTCCGATCACGGCCAACTTCCGTGAAGGGCTAACCGTGCTCGAGTACTTCATCTCGACTCACGGCGCCCGCAAAGGTCTGGCCGATACGGCGCTGAAGACGGCCGATTCAGGCTACCTGACGCGGCGTCTGGTGGACGTTGCCCAGGACGTGATCATCAGCGAATACGATTGCGGCACCGTGGACGGCATCTACGTCGAAGGTATCGTCGAGGCCGGCGAAATTATCGAACCGTTGCGCGACCGGATCGTGGGCCGCGTGTCGCTCGAGAAGATCAAGGACTACGACGGCGCAGTGATCGTCGACATCAACAACGAAATCACAGAAGAGCTGGCCAGCGCCATTCAGGCGGCCGGAATCGAACGGGTAAAGATCCGTTCGGTGCTGACTTGCGAGTCCAAGCGCGGAGTTTGCGTGATGTGTTACGGACGTAACCTGGCTTCGGGCCGGCTGGTCGAACTGGGCGAAGCCACGGGAGTGATCGCGGCGCAGTCCATCGGCGAACCTGGGACCCAGCTCACGATGCGTACCTTCCACATCGGTGG
>JAIQFF010000155.1 GCA_020073395.1 Terriglobia bacterium | reverse complement strand
GCAGAATCCACGTTTGGCATTTCGATCTGAGCCGCCACGCGATGACTCCCGGTTCGTCGGCTATTCGGAAACTGAGACGAAAGGATTTCCTTTCGGCCCACGATAGAGGAAACGTGCCAAGTGCTTTGAGAACCTAGACTTCCGCGTGCGAAAACTCCTGTTGGACAGAATTCGACCTAGCAGGCTGCGGAAAAATGGACAGCACGACTTAGATTCTCTCCAGGCAGCGCGATTTTGTGACTGAATGAAGAGCTTTGGCGGCATCCGCTGCTGGCCAGAGATTCTCTTTCGAGCCCGGCGCACTAGACTCGGCCTTGGGTTACGTCGCTAGAACCGCCAGATTTCGCATGCGGACCAGGTTGTAGGCGGCAGATGCAAAGGTGAAGGCCCATCCCACCTTGAAGATTCCGCGGTGCCGGACTTTCCGTAACAGCGCGATGGTCTTGAGCCACCCGAAGCACTCTTCAATGCGCTTCCTCTTCCTCTGACTGATGGCATATCCGACGTGTTGCGTCGTGCGAGCATCAATCGCGCTTCCACCGGGCCGCTCCAAGTTCTGGGCCACGTGCGGCGTGACCTTTAGATTTCGGCACTCAGCCACGAAATCCGCTGTGTCATATGCCTTGTCGCCGCCCACGGTCACCTGCTTCGTGCCCGGAATCTGTTCCAGCATTATCAGCGCCGCATCGCGTTCTGCCGTTCCGTTGGCCTCGAACACCTCGGTGTTTACGATCAGTCCGTTGCGGTTCTCCACCAGTAGATTCCCGTTGTAACTAAGCTTCGCTTCTTTGCCCTTGCCTTTGCGTGCCATCTTCGCATCCGGGTCCGTCTTCGATGCGTGTGTCTGGTTCGACCGCTTCTCCCCATGGAAGTCCACCGTCGCATTGCCAGGATCGTCCGGCGGGACGGCGTTCTTGGCATCCTTGCGTTGATAACTCTTCACACTCGCCCACGCTTCCAGTAACGTTCCATCCACGGTAAAGTGCTCGTCTGAGAGCAGGCTCCGCTCGCGTGCCTGTTGGAGCACGGCTTGGAAGAAGGCCTCGGCAATGTCTCCATCGAGCAGACGCTCGCGGTTCTTGGTGAACACAGTCACATCCCAAATGGCGTCATCCATGTTCAAGCCCACGAACCAGCGGAAAAGCAGATTGTAGTCGAGCTGTTCCATCAGCATCCGTTCGCTGCGCACCGAGTACAAGGCTTGCAGCAGGAGCGCTCGCAACAACTTCTCCGGTGCAATCGAGGGGCGTCCAGTTTTGGCGTACAGCTTGTTGAACCGTGGCTGCAGATCCCGCAATGCCTCATCGGTCATGGCACGCAGCGAACGCAATGGATGGTCCTGCGGAACTCGCTGCTCCGGGCTGACATAGCTGAAGACATCCAACTGCTGTTCGTCTTTTCCGCGCATGCCTTCTTCTTTATCAGTTCCCGCTGTGGAAACAAGATAGTTTTCTGGTGCGAGGCAGCTTTTCTCCAAGGGGTAGGTATGGATGGTGCAAGGCCTGCTCTCGCCAGTTATCATCTCATTCATGGAGCCCGCTTCATTCACAATCGAATTCCCCGAACACTTGTCATCTGAGAAGCGGAAATACTGCCTCGACCATCTCAGCAACACAGGAGCGTCGGTTGAACGACATGCTGACCATGTATTTCGAATCGTCTGCTCGAAGCCGAGCGAACTGGCTCACGTCGGCTGGGTGCTATTCCATACTCATTTGTCGAACCTGTGCCGAGTGACATCCACCTCTGGCGGCGCGGAAGCGCGGGCGAGCGCATACCAAGAACCACCGAAGCGGTAGAGGAGCAGTGTAACTGGCGTGAATCCCTTACACCGCCACTGCGAGATGAGTTTTTCCGCAACCTGCTAGGCGGCTTAGTTTCAAATTCCTTTTTCTTGTGCGAGGCGTCATGCTGAGTTACTCGCGCGGTCCCGAAGGTGAGTTGTGGGAACTGACGATCGCGCAAGTGCTCGATCGCGCCGTTGAGCACTGGGGCGACAGCTTGGCCCTGGTGTCCTGTCATCAATCGAAACGCTACACCTGGCGTGAACTGCGAGATGCGGCCGATGCCCTGGCACGCGGCCTGGTGTCACTCGGAGTGCGGCGCGGGGACCGGGTGGGACTGTGGTCCACGAATTGCGCCGAGTGGGTTCTGGTGCACCTGGCATGTGCGCGCGCGGGAGCGGAGCTGGTCAATGTGAATCCGGCGTATCGTACTCACGAATTGGCGTTCACGCTGCAGAAGTCACGGATGAAAGTCTTGTTCCTGTGGGAACGGGACAGCCGAGCAGAGTACGCGCAGATCCTGGACGAGGCGCGGTCGGGCAAGCAGTTGAGTCTGGAGCACGCGATCTTTTTTGGCACAGATTGCTGGAAAGAATTGCTCACCGCGCAGGCCGGGATCAGGGCCGCGGTGATGCCAACGGATGTCGCCAACATTCAGTACACCTCGGGAACGACGGGCCAGCCCAAGGGAGTGATGCTGACGCATCGCAACCAGGTGAACAACGGGAAGTTGCTGGCTTGGGGAATGCGCTACACGGAACGCGACCGGATCTGCGTGCCGGTGCCGTTGTATCACTGCTTCGGGTGCGTGATCGGGACCATGTCGGCGCTGGCCAGCGGTGCTGCAATGATTCTTCCCAACTGGACATTCCATCCGCAGGCGACGCTGCAGGCGGTGCAGGCGGAGCGGGCAACATCTCTTTATGGCGTGCCGGCCATGTTCATCGCGGAACTGGGATTGCCGGACTTCAAGTCGTATGACTTGTCCAGCCTGCGGACCGGGATGATGGCCGGGGCGCCTTGTCCAGTGGAAGTGATGAAGAGGGTGATGTGCGAGATGCGCTGTGCCGAGTTGACCATCGGGTACGGACAGACGGAGAGCGCGCCGGTGGTGACCATGTCTGCGCCGGACGATCCGATGGAGGTGCGGGTGTCGACCATCGGAAGGGCGTTGCCCTGCACCGAAATGAAGATTGTCTCAGTGCTCGATGGAGAGACTGTGCCTGCCGGCGAGCAGGGCGAAGTTTGCGCGCGCGGTTACATGGTGATGAAGGGATACGACGACGAACCGGAGGCGACGGCGCGTGTGATCGACGCGGAAGGGTGGCTGCACACAGGAGACCTCGGGATGATGCGGGAAGACGGCTACATTCATCTGACCGGGCGGGCCAAGGACATGATCATTCGCGGTGGCGAGAATGTCTATCCCCGCGAGGTGGAAGAATTTTTGTACACCCATCCCAAGGTGGCGGAGGCGCAGGTGGTGGGTATTCCGGACGAGCGCTTGGGAGAGGTGGTAGTAGCCTGGATCCGGTTGAAGGCGAAGGAAGAGTCAACCGAGGACGAAATACGAAAATTTTGCGAGGGGAAAATCGCTTACTTCAAGATTCCGCAGTATGTGCGCTTCGTGGAGCAGTTTCCCATGACGGTAACGGGGAAGATTCAGAAGTTCCGCATCCGGGAGATCGAAATCACGGACCGAGGCTTGGCGAAGGTCGCGGAGCAGGAAACGGCGTAGCCAGGTGGAACCTGTAGCAGATGATCTAGGGCATCGCTATCCCATGCGCGTGACAAAAGCGTGTTACGGTGTTTCTCAATCCATCGTCGAGCAGACTTAGCGCCGGGATTGCGATGCCGCTCGGAACGCCTCCGTAAAACGCGCCGGCGATCCCGCCCGCAATACACGCCAGCGTGTCGGCATCACCGCCAAGAGAAATCGCCAATCTGACTGCGTCTTCGTAGTCCTCGGATTCGAGGAAAGATATGATCGCTTCGGGAACGGTTTCCTGGCAGGATTCGTTGAACGCGTAAGTTGGCCTGAGACTCGCGACGGTCCGGCTGAGATCGTAACCAAACTGCTTTTCTATCGCGCTACGGATTTTCTTCTTCGACTCACCCTGCCGAGCCAAAAATATAGCTGTCGCCGTGGCTTGGGCTCCACGAACTCCCTCCGGGTGATTGTGGGTTACGTCCGCGCTGGCCTTTGCTTCTCTGAGCACGCCTTCGAGGGTCTGGAATGCGAACGCGACCGGGCTCACTCGCATGGCAGAGCCGTTACCCCAGCTGTTGTAGGGAGGCGCGACCCAGCCTTTACCCAATGCCAGAACCCGACACCGTAACACCGGTCGGGATAGGCCTTGGTGTACTTATGGAAATTGTCAACGTAGGAAGAACCGGTGAGCAGGCAGTCGGCAACCGCCACGGTAAGAACAGTATCATCCGTAAAACGGCTCTCTCCCACAAAGAGCGGGAAGTCAGTGCTCTTCTGTACCCGGAACTCGTGTACGGAGCCGATAATGTCGCCTGCGATGGCGCCTATCATTCAAGTCAATCTGTTCCCAGGAAGCTTCATCACAGGAGTAGGGTTGCGGAAGACGGAAAATCAGTTTTTCTAAAGTCTACGCGGTCTTCGTTTCCTTGCCCGGGATCCAGTAAATTTCTTCCTTCAACAATTCTCTGGTGAAGCCGATGCGCTGCAGCATGCCTTTGCCATGGTCAATCATCTGGGGATGGCCGCACAAATAGCCGACCGAATTGGTGCCGTTCAGGCCCCAAAGATCCGTATACTTGCGGATCAAGTCATCCACCCGTCCGATTTCCCCCGTCCACTTCAGATCGTCCCAGGGGCGGCTCACCGTGGGGACGTACTCCAGCCACGGCACTTCAGCTGCAAAATTCCGCAGCTCGTCGAGGTAGCCGAATTCCCAGGAGCGGCTGGCGCCATTGAGCAGGAATAATTTCTGCTCGCCCGCAAACCTGCCCTCTTTCCAGTTTTTGTAGAGAGTGCGGACGTAGCTCACGAAGGGCGCAATCCCGGTAACGGTGGAAATCAGCAAGTGGTTTGTGCGGCCACTCTTGGTGTCGAGGGTGAAGCGTCCCTTGGGGACTTTTCGCATCAGCATTTCATCGCCGACTTGCAGCTTGTAAATGTCGGGTGTCAGTTCGCCGTGGGGGACCAGTTCAAAGAAGAACTCGATTTCGCTCTCATAGGGGGAGGAAACGATGGAATAAGGACGCTCCGAGCGCTTCCCCGCGCGCTGCACGCCCAGGGTGGCGTACTGCCCGGGAGCGAATTTGAATTCGCCGTTGGTCTCGACCCGGATCATCCACAGGTCGGACGCGAAGTCCCTGCGCTGGGTGATTCTGGCCTGGTAGAACTTGTCATCGGCAGTGCTCATTGCGGCCGGCTCCTCAAGATCGGCGAGCCTATAAGGTGCCTGAGTCCGCGCGCCCATGGCAAGTCGGAAGTGTTCTGGCGTGGTTTACTGATTCAGGACAGGGGGTCGTTCTGTGGATGGCATAGCGGTGCGCTGCTTCAGTTGTTCCAACTCATCCTGCAATTTTCGCCACGCCTTTGCGTCCTTCCTGGTGGCGTTAGGTGCATTCCGGTCGGAGTAAAACTGCACCAGATTCTCCTCCAGGGCCGGGCTGATGGGACCCGAGTTCTTGCCTGCAAGCTTGTCGATCAGGCTGGCATAAGTCTTGTCGGTCAGGGCATACTCTCCGGCCCGGGTTTCGCGCCCGGTATCGCAATCGCGGTTGGGCAGCTCTAGTTTCGGGTTGCCTGCCTGGCTGAGCAGGAGAGTGTAATTCTCGACTGTGTCATTCACGCTCTTGATGTACATGTCCTCGGTTTGTTGCGTGGGAATCTTAAAGTTGACCGCTTTGAACGGTCCGACTTTCGGTATCAGTTTAAGGAAGAATGCGAGAATTCTGCTGCCGATCCCGGGCTTGCGGTACACCGTGCCCCACTCATGCTCGTAGTTGCTGCGGGAAAGGTGATAGAGAAACTGCCTCTTGTTGAAGTTCGGTGTATCTTTCACGATCACGTCGTGGCGCGAGAGCAGGGCCACACGGGTCATTTCCGGGATCAGAACGCTCACGCTACGCCGGTAACTGCCGATCGCCAGATCGACATTGCCGAATACATCCTCGAGTTTCAGCCCATAAGTCTCGAAGAAAGCGCGCTCCAGCAGCGGCTTGGAAACTTCGAAACCGATCAGGTCGTGATAGCGATCGGAGGTATAGCGGTTCTTGGCGACCTGCACCATGTCGAAGCCGAACTCCGTCCGGATGTGGGCTTTAGGATCGTCAGCATAGGTTACGATGTCGCCATACTTCTTTCGCAGTTTGGGAAATTCCAGGGCGACGACGCGGTTGATGGTGGGATGCCCGCTGTTATCGGAAGCGTAGTGGGAGAGCGCGCCCAGCGCGAAAGCATACTCGTTCAGGTCGGAGGAATCCTGTAGCAGCGCCTCGACAAAGTCGCCGCTGCGCACGTAGTGCACAAGGTCGCTGAAGAACTTGTTGCCAAAGGGATAGTAGCCCATGTCCTGCAACACACATCCGCCGTAGGCGTAGGCATGGGCCTTCTGCAGGTCCTGCTCCGTGGCGTCCTGGAAGCGCTTCAGCAGCAGAGGTTGAATCTGGTCCTTCCACATCAGGTCCACGACCTGTTCGTGGGTCAGCACGGAATAACCTGACGTAAGAGGCGAGCACAGGCTGACAAATACGATCAGCGCCAGACTCCACTCGAAATGTCTCTTCACAATACGCATGGGCAGATTTTAGATGCTGGAAGCAGTGCAGGAGGCCGGAAGATTGATGGGACTCAATTTGCGGACATGAAGGCAGCGAAAGCTCACACCGTCTGCGTTTGGCTCCCAGTTCGAGCCAGGGTGTCGCCAATCAGATCGCAGCGATGGCGGAGCCTTTGCAGCGAAGTTTTGATGGTCTCTCCGGCCGCGCTGTTGCCTGAAGCGCTGGTCTCGGTAGCCACTCGGGCGGCGGTTTCCGAGAGTGCGGCCGCCACTTCCAGCAAAGCCAGGAGCGAGTCGGCGTGCAGCTTCCACAACGACGGTGCGTTTTCCGCGCGTTTGAGTTCTTCCAGTTCCGTGGTCATGCGAGCGACCACGGCCACGATCCGGAGCAGCACCCGGGCAACGCTCCCCCGCGAGCTCTTTTCCTCCAGGTAGTCGGCGCTGCAAGCATCCGCCTCGGCCGGAGTCAGCGTGAGATTGAAAAACCGCATGGGTACGACCTGACGAAATTTCGGGTCGGCTACACGCACGAACACCCGGATGGATTCCTCGACCTGGCGGACCTTGGTTTCTTCGGTGGAAATCTGTTGCGGCGTGACCGCCGAGCGCATGGCCTGTACATCGAACGCCGGTCGCGAGGGGCGCGCGGGCGGAGCCTTGGGTCCCGGCATCCGGGATGCTTTCGCCGGCGGAGTGGGAACCACCGCAAAATATGACGTCCGCCGAATCGGCGGACGCCGTTCCAGCGCCTGCTTCAGCTTGGAGATGCGGCGAAACTTTTCCAGGGCCGTGCTGTAGTCGATTTTCAGCAGATCGCTTTCTTCCAGACCGGCCACATGCTCAACGGTGACGTCCACGCCCTCCACGTTGCCCAGAATCGTGCCGCCCTGTTCCTGCAGGGCCGCGGCGAAATCTCTTATCTCGGTGGCCGCGGCGTGAAAGAACTCGTCAAACTTTTTGCCGAAAGCCGCGTTGTAAGGCGCGATGGTGGCCAGCACCCCGGGGTGGTAGAAAGACGAATCCAAAGATTGTTTGAGCTCCCGGACCCGGGGGATGATCTCTGAATCGAGCAGGGAATTCAGGTCGTGACAGTTCTGGGCCTGCTCTTGCAAGGGATCGAATCGCCGCAGGAGTTGTACATGCTCCTCGGGCAATGAGGGGACGTCGCTGTCGGCCAGTATTTCGATCAGGGCAATTTCGAAGGGCGAAAGCGGTAGCGAGCCGTCGAGTCCATAGCCGCGACGCTGCCATTGTCCGGGCACGCGCGGGTGGCGATAGAGAAACGTGGCCACCAGGTCGGTCTTGTCGCGATTTACGTCGCTGGTATCTTTCTTGCGGGTGAAGTAACGCAGGACAGCTTCGGCGATTTCAGGGTCGGTCTCGGCAGTAAAGGCGCGCCGCAGCATGGCCGGCGTGATGGCCTGATCGAGCAGGCGCAACCAGCGCCGCATGCGTTCGAGCGTGGCATGCACTTCGCCATCCCCCTCCTGCAGGGAAATGGCCTCCAAGCCTGCCGGAACCGGGACCTCGCCTCCAATGGAATCCTGCAGCAGCTTCTCGTAGAAGCCCTGCACCGTGGCCAGGATGGCCAGTTCCCATTTAGGATCCTCTACCACACTTTCACTCCCGCTGATCTGAGCCTGCGGAATGCTGTGAACACAGGTTTGGATTAGTTAAACCTAACGCAGGCTTCCCACACAATCGTTTTCCCAAAGGGGTGGCACTAAAGTCACAACGGAGGATGATGAGAGCTAAAGTTATGTGGCTGTAGTGTCATCCTGCGCGATCTCGCTCCTTCGCTTGCGAAGGAGCAGGTGAGTCGAAGGACCCCTATGGCGCATGGCCTGGCTAGAAGTGATTTCCCACTGAACCCGCTGGTTCGAACTGCGACAAGCGGATTCCTGAGGTAGGGGTCCTTCGACTTCGCATGACCGCTCGCAAGCGAGCGTTCATGCTCCGCTCAGGATGACACCCGTTATTTCTTCAGGTCTTTCAATATCTCGCGGGCTGCGTTGGCCCCTGAACCGCCGGTCAATCCCGCGCCGGGATGGGTGCCGGAGCCACACAGGTACAGATTCTGAATCGGCGTGCGATAGCGCGCCCAGTCCAGTAGCGGGCGCATGGTGAAGAACTGGTCGAGAGAAAGTTCGCCGTGGAAGATATGCCCGCCGGTGAGGCCGTAGGTTTCTTCCAGGTCCTGGGGAGTGATGATCTGATGACTCAAGATCAGCTCGGGCAGATTGGGCGCATATTGCGCCAGCGTCTTGACCACGGTATCGCCGAGCGGGACACGCTGCTTTTCCCAGTCGCTGCCTTTCAACTTGTAAGGAGCGTACTGCATGTAGATCGACATCACATGTTTTCCCTCGGGCGCGAGCGAGGGATCGGTGAGTGATGGAATTGCGACTTCGAGATAAGGTTGCCTGGAGAAATTGCCGTACTTGGATTCGTCGAAGGCGCGCTCGAGATAGTCGATTTCCGGTCCGATATGAATGCGGCTGCTTAGTGCGCGGTCGTGATTCTCACCAGCGAGCGCGGTAAATTTGGGAAGTCCGGCCAACGCAAGGTTTACTTTGGCGACCGTCCCCGGCATGCGGTAGTGCTGCAGCTTCATGACGAAATCGGGCGAGAGCTGTGCTGGGTCAACCAGTTTCAGCAGAGTGCGTTTGGGATCCGCATTCGAGATCACCGCTCGGGCCGTAATTTCTTCGCCGTTCGAAAGCACGACCCCGCTGGCGATGCCGTCCTTTACGCGAACTTCAATGACTTCTGCGCCGCTGCGTATTTCCGCTCCGGCCTGTTGTGCCGCGGAGGCCATGGCCTGCGTGACCGCTCCCATGCCACCCGTAGCGAACCAGGAAGTGCCCGCGGCTTGTTCGTCACCGGCGGCGCGTATGAGTAGGACCAGGCTACTGCCCGCGGACCAGGGACCCAGGAACGTTCCGAAAATGCCGCGCGCGGCGATGGTGGCGCGGAGCAGTTCCGTCTCGAAATATTCCGCTGCCAGGTCGGCCACCGCCATCGGCCCCCAGCGCAGCAGGCGGTACATGTCGCGCCGGCCCAGTTTGCGGAGGGCGCGGCCCGTATTGAGCATTCCCCACAGATCGCCTGAGCTGGGGTTATCGATGTCGGGCGGGGCCAGGGTGAGCGCCTTGCCAATGACGCGGCCCATCTTGGCGAGCGACGACTGGAACTGAGGATACTTGGTCGCATCCTTCTGGGAAAACTCCGCGATTTCCTGGGTGGCCTTCTCGACGTCGTTGTAAAGAATGAGAGCACGGCCATCGGGCGACAGTGAGGTCACCGCAACGTCCGTCTTGATCATGTTCAGGCCGTGCTTCTCCAGTTGCATGCCGCGGACGATGTCGCGCCGCAGTGGTCCCGCCGAGTGCGCAAGAGTGGAACAGCGGAAGCCGGGATGAAATTCTTCCGTGATGGCAGCGCCGCCGGGCTGAGCGCGACGCTCCAGTACCAACGGCTTGTATCCAGCCTTAGCCAGATAGAAGGCGGTGACCAGCCCGTTGTGGCCTCCGCCAATGATCACCACGTCGCGTTGCCCAGGCACGTTCGCTTTTCGAGACATGCTTAGGCCGCCCCCTTGAAGTCTTTCAGAATTTCGAGGGCCGCCAGTCTGCCCGGGCCGCCCATGATCCCGCCCCCGGGATGGGTGGCTGATCCACACATGTACAAGTTCTTGATCGGAGTGCGGAATTGCGCCCAGCCCGGCACCGGCCGCAGGAAGAAAAGCTGTTCCAGAGAAAGTTCGCCCTGGAAGATGTTGCCTTCGCTCAAGCCGAACTCTCGTTCCAGATCGAGGGGAGTAACGACCTGGCGATGCAGAATGATGTCCTTGATATTGGGCGCGTACTCGGCAATGGTGTTGATCACGTTGTCGCCGAAAGCTTCTTTCTGGTCATCCCAGTTAAGGCCCGGGCGCAGCTTGTAAGGCGCGTACTGCACGAAACAGGACATGATGTGCTTGCCCGGCGGTGCGACCGAAGGATCGGTCAGTGTGGGAATGACCATGTCAATGTAGGGACGCCGTGAGAAGTTGCCATACTTGGCGTCGTCGTAGGCGCGCTCCATATATTCGACGCTGGGTGATATGGAAATCGCGCCGCGCAGGTGGGCCCCCGGTCCGGGTATAGCCTTGAAGTTCGGCAGCGCGTCGAGCGCCAGGTTCACCTTACCGGAAGAGCCGCGATACTTGTAGCGGTTCACGTCTTCCAGGAATTCTGCCGGCAGCGTGCCGGACTCGAGAAATTTCGTGAAGGTCAGTCGGGGGTCGACACTCGAGGAGATGATATCGGCATAAATTTCGTCGCCGTCGGCGAGCACGACTCCCTTGGCTTTGCCATTCTTCACGATGATTTGCGCGATCGGAGCCTTGGTGCGGATTTCAGCGCCAGCTTCGCGCGCCGCGTCCGCGATGGCATTGGAAATCGCGCCTGTGCCGCCGCGCGCAAATCCCCAGGAACGAAACGCGCCGTCAATTTCTCCCATGTAGTGATGCAGCAGAACGTAAGCCGTTCCCGGCGAACGCACGCCCAGGAATGTGCCGATAATGCCCGAGGCTGACATCGTGGCCTTGAGCACGTCGGTTTCAAACCACTGGTCCAGGAAGTCGATGGCGCTCATCGTCATCAACTGGACCTGGTTGTACTTGTCCTCGCTGGTCATGCCCTGAAAGCGGCGGCCGATGAACAGCAGTTTCATCAGTTCTTTGGGATTCAGCGTTGCCGGATCGGGCGGCACCATGCTCAGGATCGGTTTCACGAAGCGGCACATGGCCTGCATCGCTTTCCCGAACTCGTCGTAAGCCTCGGCGTCAACTTTCGAGTGCCGCGCGATCTCGCGATGAGTTTTGCCGTGATCGTTGACCCGCCACAGATAGTCGCCGCTCGGCATGGGAGTGAACGTGCCGTCCAGCGGCAGGATTTCCAGACCATGGCGGGGCAGGTCGAGATCGCGAATGATCTCCGGCCGCAGCAGCGAGACCACGTAGGAGCAAACCGAAAACTTGAATCCGGGGAAGACCTCTTCGGTGACGGCAGCTCCGCCCAACACGTGCCGACGCTCCAGGACGAGAACTTTCTTCCCGGCGCGCGCCAGATAAGCGGCGGTAGTGAGGCCATTGTGGCCTCCTCCGATGATGATTGCGTCGTATTTCGAGTTGCCGTTGGAAGCAGCCATTTCAACCTTTAGCGCCGGGCGCTGAATTCAAGTCGCAGGGATTTTAACAGGTATGGCCGCGGGCCGAGTCTATTGAGAATTCCCGTCCGCGGAAAAGATAGGTAGGAGGTCAGAGACCGCTTTTGAGTACGGCCCAGCTCAACATAGCATTGGAGGACGAACGCATCATCGTGACCTATGGTGCGAAGTTGATTGTATCGGGAAGCGTAGTTTTTGTCTGCACCAAATGCCAGACTGACTGAGAGTCAGATGCAACCAATTGCTGGGAACGATCAGGACTGCATATAATCCAGCACGAGCAGGTTTCCTCCATGTCCTCCGTGTCCTCCGTGGTTTAAAGGCTTTTAATAACCACCGAGGACACGGAGGACACGGAGAATCGAAGGAGCTGCCTTTGCCAGTCGGAACCGCATTTCACGAGAGAACTTTTCCCCTTTGCCAAAGCCTGAACTACCGCGAGTGGTCGGGATATTATGCCGTCAGCGTGTACGAAGTGCATCACGAGCACGAGTACAACGCCATCCGCAATGCGGCCGCACTCATCGATATTTCACCACTCTACAAGTATCTGATCACGGGCAAGGATGCCACCAAGCTGGTGAACCGGATCATCACCC
>JAIQFF010000154.1 GCA_020073395.1 Terriglobia bacterium | reverse complement strand
GGCCATCGGGCTGCTCGTCGCCATCCCGGCCGTGATGATGTTCAACTATCTGACCGGTCGCGTGGAAGCCTTCGACGTGGAAATGGATAACTCGTCGAGCGAACTGATTGATTACTTCCTGAAGCGGCGGGGAATGCGCCGCAGCTAGGCCTGAACCGCAGAGTACAACCTCAGAGTTGCTGATCTGGCGCCGGGCAAAAACCGGCGCCAGCCTCCAAAGTATGAGGTGCAAAGGCCGGAGGCGCTGAGAGTCGTTCTCAGCTCGGGCGGGTTTGCGAACCACCGCCCAGGAGACGTGAGTTTATGTCATTGGCAAAGCGGAACGAAGGACAAAAGGTCAACTCCAACATCAATGTGACACCTATGGTGGACGTGATGCTGGTGTTGCTGATCATCTTCATGGTGATCACACCCATGTTGCAGCACGGTGTAAGCGTTGACATGGCAAAGGTAAATAATCCGGAGTCGATGCCCGACGCCGACAAAGAAGACGCCCTGCTGGTATCGATCATGCGCGACGGGACCGTGTACTTCGGAACGGACAAGATCCCGCCCGACCAGTTGACGGGCAAAGTCAAGGACCGCCTGGCGAACAAAACGGACAAGCGGGTCTTCGTCAAGGCTGACGCTCGGGCCCGGTTTGGGTCGGTGGTTGAGGTCGTGGACAACGTGCGTGCCGCGGGAGTGGACCAGTTGGGTTTGCTGACCGAGCAGCGCAAGACCACAGCGGCCCCGGCAGCTCCGACGACGCCTGCCGGCGGACAATAGCAGCCAGATATTCGCAGCAAGAGATTCGAGGAGAATCGTTATGGGAATGGCAATGGGATCGGGCGGCGGCCAGAGCGCGGACATGAACGTCACGCCGCTGATTGACGTGCTGCTGGTGCTGATCATCATCTTCATGGTGATCACGCCGTTAACCCCCAAGGGACTGGATGCGCTGGTGCCCCAACCGCCACCGCCGAATGCGCCCAAGAACACCACTCCGGATCGCACCATCGTGGTGCAGTTGATCGACCGGGGGGCGGGTCAGCCGCCCGCGTTGAAGATCAACCAGGAGGAAACGACCTGGGACAACCTGCAGGCCCGGTTGACCGACATCTTCAAGACGCGTGCGGAAAAGGTGATGTTCGTCAAGGGCGACGATGCTGTCCCTTTTGCCGACGTGGCCAACGTGATTGACATCGCGCACGCCTCGGGCGTCGATAAAGTGGGCCTGATCACGGCCAAGATTGAAGCCGGCGGTTAGTCCTGTAATTTTCTCGTACACCGTAGTGGGGCGGACATGGGTCCGCCCAGTGGTCTCATCCGCGCACACCTGGTACCGTCGCGTGCGGGTCGTCCGTTGGCACAAGCACAGGCCTGACGATTTCTGGCAAGGGAGACTTACAGCGCAATGAAAACAAGCATACGAATGCTGGCAATGGCAGCGCTCGGTTTGGCGTTGCTGGCCACCACGGGCTGCAGCAAGCTGAGGGCGCGGGACCAGCTCAACAAAGGCGTGCAGTCCTACAAGAACGCCAAGTACGAAGAGGCCATCAACCACTTCCAGCAGGCGGTGTCGCTTGATCCTACCTTGCTGAATGCGCGCCTCTATCTGGCTACGGCTTATGCCCAGCAATATATTCCCGGCGTCGACGCCGAAGACAACAATCGCATGGGACAGAATGCCGTTGACCAGTACATGTCGGTTCTGGAGCGCGATCCTAAGAACATCAACAGCGTAAAAGGGATCGCCTACCTCTACCTGCAGATGAAAAAGTTCGAGGACGCCAAGAAGTTCTACCGCAAGGCCAATGAGCTCGACCCCAATGATCCTGAGCCTTACTACTCGGTGGCGGTCATTGATTGGACCCAGAGCTACCAGCCGCGCATGGAAGAACGCGCCAAGGCGGGTCTGAAACCGGACGAGTGGATCATGAAGGACAAGGCTAACAAGCAGATCTGCCAGATGCTCCGGGAAAAGAACTCAGGCGTCATCGAGGATGGAATTGCCATGCTGGAGAAAGCCCTGCAGCTGCGCCCTGACTACGACGATGCCATGGCTTACTTGAACCTGCTGTACCGGGAGCGGGCAGATCTGCAGTGCGAAGATCCAGCGGCCCGAGCGGCAGATTTGAAGACGGCCGACGAATGGGTGGACAAGACCATGGCCACCAAGAAAGCCAAGGCCGAAAAGCAGCCTGGCGCCCAGGGCATCACCATGCCCAGCAAGTAGGGATGCCCACCACTCTTTAGCTGACAAGAGCCTCTTCTGCACCAGAAGAGGCTTTTGTACTTTTAGAAAGCAGTCGTCGGTCGTCAGCTTAATCATGTTCAAGAAGATTCTTGTCGCCAACCGGGGAGAGATCGCGGTGCGGGTCATTCGCGCCTGCCGCGAATTGGGAATTCTCTCCGCCGCGGTCTATTCCGATGTGGATCGCGCCGCCTTGCATGTCTTGACCGCCGACGAGGCCTACTCTGTTGGTGCCGCTGCCGCGGCTGAGTCTTACCTAAACATCGAGAAAATCCTTGACGTCGCGAAACGCTGCGGCGCGGATGCCATTCATCCCGGCTACGGCTTTCTTTCGGAAAATGCGAAGTTTGCCCAGGCCTGCGCCGGCGCAGGGATAAAGTTCATCGGGCCTACCGCAGCTTCCATGGAGAAGATGGGATCAAAGACCCGTGCCCGCCAGCAGATGGAAAAGGCCGGCGTCCCATTTGTGCCGGGAACATCGCACGGGCTGGAGTCCGTCCAGCAGGCCAGGGAAGTGGCGGCGAAAATCGGCTACCCGGTCATGCTGAAAGCGGCGGCCGGTGGCGGCGGCAAAGGAATGCGACTGGTGGGTTCAGAGCAAGAGCTGCAATCCGCGCTGGAAGCGGCCCAGAGTGAGGCGCAACGGGCTTTCGGAGACGGCGAAGTTTACCTGGAGAAAGCCATTCTCAACCCCCGGCACATCGAGATGCAGGTGCTGGCGGATGAACACGGCAACACCGTCTACCTGGGCGAACGCGAGTGTTCCATCCAGCGCCGGCACCAGAAGGTGATGGAGGAGGCGCCCTCACCGCTGGTGGACGCGGGAATGCGCCGGCACATGGGCGAGGTCGCAGTGCGAGTGGCCAAGGCCGCTAATTACAACAATGCCGGCACAGTCGAGTTCCTGGTGGAACAGGATCCGGTGAATCAGGAGAAGAGCTTTTATTTCCTGGAAATGAACACGCGGCTGCAAGTCGAGCATCCGGTGACGGAATTGGTCACGGGACTGGACCTGGTGAACCTGCAAATTCGCATCGCCGCGGGGGAGAAGCTTCCCTTCACCCAGGAGGACATTCTCATCCGGGGACACGCCATCGAGTGCCGCATCTACGCCGAAGATGCGGACAACAATTTTTTCCCCAGCCCAGGCAGGATCGAAATGCTGCTGACCCCGGCAGGGCCGGGAATCCGGCTGGATAGCGGAGTGTATGCCGGCTGGAACGTGCCCATCGACTACGATCCGCTGCTGGCCAAGTTGATTGGCTACGGACAGGACCGGCAGCAGGCGATTTCCCGGCTGACTCGGGCTTTGCCGGAATACTTCGTGGCCGGAATCAAGACCAACCTGGGTTTGTTCCGGCGGATTCTGGCGGATGGAGATTTTCAGTCCGGCAAAATCGACACCGGGTATCTGGACCGCCTGCTGGAGGCGAAGGCGGGCAGCGAGCACGTCGAAGCTGAGAAAAGCACCGCCGCAATTGCCGCAGCCGTATTCAGCGTGCTGGACTCGACCTCGAATCCTGCGGCTTCGAAACCCGGGGCTGGTCCGGCCGAGTCAAGCTGGAAAAGGACGGCCCGGACCGAAGGGCTGATGTAGCGCGACGAGATAAATGGAGGACGGGCGTCCTGGCCCGTCATTTACGAAAGGCCAGACGGGCGAGAACGCCCGTCCTCCATTTTGCATTTGGAAACTTCGAAAATGATCTATGACGTTACTATCGATGGAAGCAGTTACCGCCTGGACCTGAATCTGGACCGCGCGACCGGGCGCTGGCGCTGCCTTGTGGGCGGACGCGAAGTCGAGATAGATGCGGTGCTGGCGCAGCCTGAAGTGCTTTCAATCCTGATCGAAGGGAAGGCCTGGCAGATCAGGCGTGAGCGCCTTGCATCCGGCTTGCGGATCTGGGTAGGCGATCACTCCTATGGCGCTGAGGTGAGTGATCCGCGATCCCTGCGTAATCGCAAGGTCCGTGGCGACGCCGGCAAAGGGCCGCGACATCTGGTGGCTCCCATGCCGGGGAAGGTGGTCCGGTTCCTGGTGGGAGAAAATTCGCCGGTGGAAGCCGGGCAAGGCGTGGTGGTGGTCGAAGCCATGAAGATGCAGAACGAAATCAAGTCGCCGAAAAAAGGGACAGTGCTGAAGTTGTCGGTGAGCGAAGGCGCGGCAGTGATTGCCGGGGATGTGCTGGCGATTGTGGAGTAGAACTGGCGGTTGATCCACCCGACGAACCACGTAGGGTGGGTGCCCCATAAGCACTACCTTAAGGAATCCCTTCCGGATTGCCGACGATCCGGACACCAGTTCAAGCCGGCTGGAAACCGACGCCGGGGCGTCGGAGGTGACCGGCGCATGGCATTCGCAGCGTCAAAAGCAATACCCCGCCGGTTCATCCTTCGTTCGATTGCGACCACAGCGGCACTAGAATGGTCAGTGATCATGGGGGGAGGGATATGAGGAGGACATTTCTTCCTGCAACACTCATCGTTCTGGTGGCGATCACGTCCGCGCAAATCAGGGGTCAAAAGGGGCAAAAGGATATTGTCGGAGTCATGCCGGCGCAAGTGCGGTGGTTCACGCCGACCTATTACACCGATGGCCGGCAGCGGGCGCAGCTATATGGCGATTCCAACCAGGGCGGGCCGTGGATCGACCGCGTCAAGATACCGGCCGGGAAGCATGTCGCTGCCCACACTCACCCGCAGGACGAGCTGGTTACGGTAATCGACGGTACTTGGTATGTCGGCGTGGGAGATAAGTACGATCCGGCAAAGCTGGAGGGCTACCCCGCGGGCAGTTTTGTTCTGATTCCGGCTGGCCTCCCTCATTTCGTCGCGGCGAAGGAAACTGCCGTCGTCGTCCAGCTAGGCGGCGCCGAAAAATTTCGCACCGATTATGTAGAGAAATAGACCGCAACGCGCCACGACTATCGTTTGAGGAGCGGCTGGAGCGGTTGCGCGCGTCCGGAGCCTGGATTCGTAATGCGGGGGCCTCGAGCGTTCACCGATGCTTTTGACGGCCTTTCGGGGCGAAGCCCGGGAGATTTTAGCCTGCTGGAATCTAATGCTACCCAACCCCTGGCGAGCTGCGCTCGCCTGCCCGGACGAGGGCGTCCGGGCCTACGTGGGTCTTACTGCTGAACGGTGCCGTTGCCGTCCAGCACTTTTTGTGCGTAGTAGTTTTCTACTTTGGCCTGGTCGCGGAGGACCTCGTAGTATGCCGCCTTGAGCAGTTGCTCGCGTCGGTCGCGAAGCTGGGAGCGGATGGCTTGCTGCACCCTGGGATCGGCCAACTCGCGCTGTCCTGCCGGCTCCTTCGAAATCAGCTTCACGATCTGAAATCCCATGACTTGCTTGTTCATGGGGTTGGCCAACGTGATCAAGGCGCTATACTGGCCGGGTTTCAGCTTGGAGACGGCATCGCGCGTGCCGGGATCCGTATTGTGGAGAGAAGACTCAGGGGCGAAGCCCAGGTCGCCTCCACTGCTTGAAGTCTCCGTGTCCTCAGAGTAGTTCATGGCCAGGGTCCCGAAGTCGTCACCGCTGTCCAGCCGGTTCATGATCATCTGGATTTTCTTGCGGGCATCGGCTTCGTTCTGCGCTTTGTCGTTCTTCAGGTTGTGGACCTGAGGGTTGGGCGTGGCGGTCACCAGGATGCGGGCCAGGTGATACTGAGGTTCGATCAGGTTAAATTCCGCCTTGTGGGCATTGTAATAGTTCGTAATGTCCTGGTCGGACACATTGATCTTGGACGTGATTTCCTTGTTCAGGACTTTGTCCACGGTGAGGGAGCGGCGCAGATCGCGCTTGAAGTCATCGACCGTGATCTTTTTTTCCTTCAGGCGGGCGTCGAACTGCTCCTTGGTGTAGGGAGACTTGATTTCGTTCAGCTTGGCGTCCACCTCTTCGTCGGTGGCCAGCAGTCCCAGCTTTTCCGCCCGTCGCATAAGGATTTCATTGTCGATCAGCTCTTTCAGAATGCTGAGGCGCAGGCTGGTGGCCTGCTCGCCGATCGGCACCTGATCGGAGCCGGCAGTCTGGTTCTGGTAGTACTTTTCCACGTCCGCCCGGTAGATCTTGCGGCCATCGACCGTGGCAGCCACATCATCGCCGGCGCGTTTGGAAGTGCAGCCGGCGGAAAAAATCAGGAGGCTAACAACGAAAAGTGAAACCAGGCTGTGACGCAAGAGATCGTGTATTTTCAAATCAGGTCCTCCGCATTGCCAGTGGATACTTGGCCCGGTCCGTCCCATGGCGAGTTTCAGGATTATTTGCTCCCCGGTTGCGCCGCGCCGGCCGGGGCCGAGGCAGGATGCACCGGCGCCGTCTCGCCCGCTTGCACCAGGGCGCGATCCAGGACGGCTCGAAGCTCATCGATGGGAAGCGCTCCATCTACCTTCTCGCCGTTGATGAACATGGTCGGAGTAGCTTCCACACCGAGATCCTCGCCTTCGTGGACGGAAGCCTTGACGCTGTCGTCCTGTTGCGCCTTGATGCACGTCTGGAGCTTGGCCCCGTCCAGATTGTGCTTCTGACCCTGCGTCGTGGTTATGCGGTCGAGCGCCGCGAACTGAGCGTCATGACTCTTCTCGGAATTCACTTCTTTCTGGTTCGCATGCATGTAATCGGCGAAATCCCAATACGCGTCCGGGCTTTGCGCCGCCAGGCAATTGGCGTCCACCGCTGCGTGTGTGGCCCAGGGATGAATCTCGGCCAGGGGAAAATCCTTGTAGATGAACAGCACGCGGTCGCCGTACTCCTTCAGCAGACTGGGGAACAGGGTCTGGTGCATGCGCGAGCAGAACGGGCATTCGAAGTCGTCATAGTTAACCGCTACTACCTTGGCCTTGCTGTCGCCGCGGGTGGGGCGTCCCTTGACGTCGATCTTCTTCATGATCTCGGCAAAGGGGTCCTTGCTGAGATCTAGCTTGGTCATGCGCAATAGCGTTTTTCCATCCTTGGCCAGAAGAAAATCGTAGGTCTTCTTCTTGTCGCCGCCATCGAAGGTGATGGTCAAAGCGTCGTAACCCGGGAACTCGCTGGGCTTGGTGGGACCCAGAACGACCTTTACGTTGGGCGGAATGGTGTAGAAAATCCGCACCTGTTGCTCGATCCGCCGGGACACCTCGGGAGGCGCCGACTGGGCGGAGCAGCCCAGGCATATGAGCAGAAGTACAAGTGTGGCACGCCGCAAAAGCGTCACTAGAAACCGCCTGTACATTGAAGATTAACCAAGATTATCTCACACAGCCCAGAAGGCCGACCGCGGAATGAACCGGTGGGCACTGTCCTGATTTGTTCGGCAGCTCAGCTTTGCGGGCTGGCTTTGCGTCCTTTCGCGACCTTTTCTTTGCGAACCTTGAGGTAAGTGGTTTGACCTCGCCTCGATCATTCTCGGAACCGCAGAGTTCGCAAAGGAAGCCAAGAGTTGGCGAGGTCAGCGCCCACGGGTCAAAAGGTTGGCGGCCAGCAGAGTGTTCATGGAGCCGGAGCGGAAACCTTCGAGGTCCAGCGTCACAAATTTGAATCCCAGGGCTTTGAAGATGCGGGTGAATTCGGCGGCCATCTCTGGACTCAACGCACGCGTCAGTTCCTCGCGCGCGATCTCAATGCGCACGATATCTCCATGATGACGGACCCGCACTTGGCGGAAACCGAGAGCGCGAAGAGCGTCTTCGCCCTGTTCGACGACGCCCAGAGCCTCCCGAGTGACCTCGCGCCCGTACTCAATGCGCGAAGACAGGCAGGCGGAGGCAGGCTTGTCCCATATGCGCAGTCCGGCGACGCGGGCGAGTTCGCGGATATCCTGCTTGGTGAGACCAGCCTGGCGCAGGGGCGCGGCCACCCGGTGCTGTTCGGCAGCCTGCTGGCCAGGACGGAAGTCGCCCTGGTCGTCCAGGTTTACTCCATAAGCGATGGAGTCGAAGCCGCGCTGGCCGCGAAACTCTTCCATGGTGGCGAACAACTCATCCTTGCAATGAAAGCACCGCGAAGCGTCATTGCGAGCATATTCCGGGCGATCGAGCTCGCTGGTCACAATAATCTCGAGTGGGATGCTCTGTTCGTCGGCAAAGGCAGTTGCGTCTGCCAGTTGAGTGCGGGCCAGGCTGGGCGAGTCTGCGATAACGGCCAGCATGTTGCTGCCCAGGGCTTGGTGCGCCGCCCAGGCGAGAAAGGCGGAATCCACGCCACCGGAGTAGGCGACAAGCGTTCGGCCCAGGCCGTGGAGATGCTCGTCAAGCAGGGCTCGTTTGGAGGCGAGATTGGCTTCGGCCGGCACAGGGATATCTTACGACGGCTGGCCAGTTAGCGCGAACAGGGGTTGCGTGGGGCAGATGTCCCCCATCTGCCCGGCGGAGCGAAGCTCCGCTACTTCGCGGCATGCAAGAACCGGTCGAGCTGCGCTCGACTGGGCAGATGAGGACATCTGCCCTACGCGGTCATTCGTGCCTTATACTTCGGCGTTGCATGCCAACGTCCCCTGCCCATCGTCTTGCCTACATTGACTGGATGCGCGGCCTGGCCTGCGTGCTGATGTTTCAGACTCACTGCTACGACTCATGGCTGAATGCCGAAGCCCGCAAGACGACGTTCTTCATGTGGTCTCAACTTGGCGGGACTTTGCCGGCGCCGCTCTTTCTCTTCCTGGCAGGAATTTCCTTTGCCCTGGTGACCGAGAAGCTGCGCCAGAAAGGTCTGGCACCGAACAGGATCGCGCAAAAGACCATCCGGCGCGGCGCGGAGATCCTGGGGCTGGGGCTGCTGTTCCGCCTGCAGGAATATGTCATTGCCTGGGGATGGGCCCCGTGGAGCGATCTGTTGCGGGTGGATATCCTGAATACCATCGGCGTCTCCATGATGCTGATGGGTGGTGTGTGCTGGATTGTGCGGATGCTGGGTCCGGCGGCCCGCATCCGGCAGGTTCTCGGGGTGACCGCGGGTGGAGTGGCGATGCTGATTTCTCTGCTGACCCCGTTGCTCTGGACCACCTGGCGCCCGCGCTGGCTGCCCTGGCCGATCGAGTCTTACATTGACGGAGTGCACAACCTGGGGCAGCCGCAGGCGTGGCTGTTCCCCATCTTTCCTTGGACGGCATTTGCCTTTGCTGGTCTTGCGATCGGATTCCTTCTGCTGAGCGATTGGGCGGGCCGGCGTGAAGCTGCAGTGTTCGCGATGGCGGGCGCGGGTGGAGTGGGTCTGATCTATCTGGCACGATGGATGGACGCGCGACCCGAGCGGCTTTACGCCATCTATGACTTCTGGCATACCAGTCCAAATTTCTTTCTGATTCGTGTCGGTCTGCTGCTGGCGATTCTGGCGGCGACGTACGCGTGGTGCCGGTGGGGCGCGGGCCAGTGGGGGTTCAGTCCGCTGATACAACTGGGGCAGACTTCTCTGCTGGTTTATTGGGTGCACATCGAATTCGTGTACGGACGACTTTCCATTGTGCCCAAGCATGCTGTCGGCATTCGGACGGCGTCGCTTGGTCTGTTGACGATTTTTCTCGCCATGCTGCTACTGTCGATCCTGCGTACCAAGTGGAAAGAACGTCGGCTGGATGGAGGACGGGCGTCCTCGCCCGTATCACCCGAAAGCCTGGCGGGACAGCGGTGCTCCAACACGAGCGTGGATGCTCGGGCCTACATTAACAACATCTGCCGGACGGCATTCTCCGCCAGTTTCAAGGCGATCGCCCAGCGCTGGCGGGCTTGCGCTTCATCGTCTCCGTAGCCGAAGACATAGAGCGTGATGTAGAAACCATCCTTGGTCTCTTCGGCCATGTGGTAAAAACAGCGCCGGACCAGTGATTCGGCGGCCGCGGGAATTTCAGGGACGCGTTTCAGAAGTTGTGTAATCCGTTTTGCGAAGTGCTCGTGCTCAGGGAAAGAGAAGCGTGCGGTCTTCTCCGAGAACAGGATATCTACGTAGGAGCCGAACTTGTACGCTGCCCCGAAGATCTCCTCTTCGGGATTGATCTCTGTGCTTGACCAGGTGTCACACTTTGCGGTCTCCAGAATGCCGGCAGGCGAGTTCATGACCGCAAGAAACTCGGCCAACTCCGGTACGCGGCTGGCCTCTTCGACTTGCAGCAGAAGCGCGGGCTCACGCTTCAGATCGTAGTAGCACGGGCCGCCATCGGCGGCGGCCCAGGGCAATTCCAGGGTTTCGTCGTCAACTCCAAGTTCGACTGCGAAATCAGCTTCCACGCTAGTGCGCGGGAGCGGGTTGCGGTGTGGCTTGGGGTGACGTGGTTTGCGGAGTGGCGGCCGGGGGCGCGAAGTTCACCGTCGGCGCCTGGCGCGATCCCTCGGCTGCAGCGAAATAGGCGTCATTGGGTTTGAAACCGGCCCATCCGGCAAAGATGTTGTTGGGAAATTTCTGGATGTAAGTGTTGTAGTCCTGCAGCGTGTCGTTATAGCGCTTGCGTTCGACCGCGATGCGGTTTTCCGTGCCGGCCAATTCGTCCTGCAGGCGGAGGAAGTTCTCGTTCGACTTCAGCTGCGGATAATTCTCCACGATGACCAGCAGGCGGCCCAGGGCGCCGTCGAGTTGCTGGTTGGCGGCAATCTTGTCCGCAGGAGTGCCGGCGGAGAGTAGCGCAGAACGGGCCTTGGCGATATCGCCAAAAACGGTCTGCTCCTGCTGCGCGATGCCTTTCACGGTTGCGACCAGGTTGGGGATCAGATCAGCGCGGCGTTGCAGCACGATATCCACCTGCGACCAGGAGGCCTTCACCGCCTCATTCTTGGTCACCAGCGTGTTGCGGACGCCTACATATTGCCCGAAAACGACAAAAGCAAGCAGCGCCACGATAGCAATCACGATTAGAACTTTGACCATACTTTCCTCCTGAATCAATAGTCACAGAAACGGTCAAACCCGGTCCCGCCCGAATGTGTCATTTGTCTTTATCCAGCATTGTATCGACTGCGGCGGTCACGCGCTGCACGGCGGCCAGATAGCGCGTGAAAACGTCTTTGGCCTCGAACTGTTTGCGGTCCGCTTTGTGGTCGCGAATGTCGAGCAATTGCAGGAACGCCGACGGCTCGAATGGAATGCGGGTGGCGAGAATCTGGATGGCCTCGCGCTTGGAATGGGGAGCCGCGTCGCCTAGCGCCAGCAGTGTGTGGCGGAACAGGGTCGCGAATGCCGACACTGAACCCAGCAGCAGCTGCCAGAGGGCGCGGTCATTGTCTCCCGCTTCCAAAAGACGTTGTCGCAGCAGGATGAGTTTCTCGCGCAGTTCGTATTCCAGCTGGGCGCGATGCTGGTTCATGGGGATTCGCAGCGGGGTCAGCAATTCGTCGCCGAAAAGTATGCGGTGGTGATGCTGCATGTCGAGGAGTTCGATGGAGAACACGTCGGTGGAATGTTCCAGTTCTTCCCGGGTCATGATCAGGGGCGCGGGATTTTTTTGGCGATGCCACCATTCCACCACCGGGGCGATGGCGGAAAGTTTTGAGAACGAAGTCTCGCGCAGGATGCAAAGGAGATTCAGGTTGGAGAAATCGGCCTGGAATTCTCCGGTCGCGGCCGACCCGTAGAGAACTATGCTCTGAAGGTTCTGGTAAGCGCGCCAGATTCAGTCTGTTGGAATCCAGTCCTTAGTAAACTTCCAAATGGAGAGCTTTTTTTATTCTACCGCCTTGGGTCTTCACCTCGCAATGCAAAAAGTTTTGTGAAAAAATCAGAGGATGGTGGCCGCAATTGGTCAAAAGAGGAGCTTCTGCCTGGCGGCATTGTTGGACCTACTAAAAATAAACCGATTGTTACTTCAGAAGGGACATTAATTTGTCCGTCTAGTGTTGCTGTCGGAGAGCCAAAAGATGAACATAAATCAACGGCTTGCTGGATTGAAATGTTAGAGAGTAAAAAAGGGCCACGGAGTTGGAAAAAAATAGGCCCTTTTGAATTGCCAAACAGGAGATTTGGAGCAACCGAACCTACGCTTTTCTTCGATAAACATGGGCATTTGCATCCGCCATGTCTTGCCTTTGGTCATGGGATCGAACTTCGCGGGATCCTCATAATCCTTGTTCCACACGGGACGACCGTAATTGACGGCAAACTGGCCGGTGCCCATGTTCTTCTGTGTGTTCCAGTACCCGACGCGCGTGGTTCCCCGCTCCGGGGAGTCGCTCCCAAAGGCGACAATGGCGGGCTGCTTCGGCTGGGC
>JAIQFF010000153.1 GCA_020073395.1 Terriglobia bacterium | reverse complement strand
AACCAAACAGCCGAGCTTCGCTCGGCCCGACGGGTCAGAGACCCGTCTCCACATGGTTCCTGGTGAAGCATCGCCCGGACATCAGGTCTGGACACATGCGAACTTCTCAAAGTATGCTCGCGCCCATGAACCGACGAACCTTTCTTCAGGCGACTGCTGCGGGCGCTGCCTCTCTCGCACTCTGCCACAACTCGTTCGCGGCGGACGCCAACCCTGACCTCGCCGTCATCCAGAAGGAAATCGAAAAGCGCCACGGCGAATCGGTCCAGCGCCTGCAGCAATGGATTCGCCAGCCTTCGATTGCCGCCGAGCACCGTGGAATGGACGAAGGCTGCGATCTCCTCATGCAAATGTTGAGCGATGCCGGTTTCCGGGGCGCGACGAAAGTCTCCACCGATGGTCAGCCCGGTATCTTTGCCACACTCGACGCCGGCGCTCCGCGCACCCTCGGTATCTATTTCATGTACGACGTCAAACAGGTCGATCCCGCCGAGTGGTCGTCGCCGCCCTTCGAGGCCGCGATCATCGACAAACCCGGCTTGGGCAAAGCCGTTGTCGGCCGCGGAGCGGTCAACCAGAAGGGTCCAGAGGCTTCCTTCCTGGCCGCTCTGCACGCCATTCGCGGCGCCGGGCGGAAGCTTCCAGTGAATCTTGTGTTTGTGGCGGAGGGGGAAGAAGAAATAAGCTCGCCGCACTTCCCGCAAATCGTACGTCGTCCCGAGGTGCTGGCTGCGCTGCGCAAATGCCACGGGGTCTACATACCCGCGGCCGAGCAGGATCTCGATGGAAAAGTGACCATGACTCTCGGGGCCAAAGGGATCGTCGAACTCGAACTGGTTTCCAGCGGAGAAAAGTGGGGACGAGGTCCGCGAAAGGATGTTCACTCCAGCCTGAAGGCCATGATTGATAGTCCGGCGTGGCACCTGGTGGAGGCGCTCTCTACCCTGGTCTCGCCCGATGGCAACACTCCTGCCATTGACGGCTTTGCCGACAAGGCCCGTCCGCTCTCCGCCGCGGAAAAGAAGATGATTGCGGAAGCCGCGCGCCGACTGGATGAGAATGTCGCTAAGAAGCAGTACAGCGTCGAGCACTGGATACACGACGTCAACTATGTGGAGGCGCTTGAGCTGCTGCAATCGCGGCCCACGGTCAACATCGAAGGCCTGGTGGGTGGCTATACTGGGCCGGGCGGCAAGACCATTCTTCCGCATCGCGCGGTCGCCAAGCTCGATCTGCGCCTGGTGCCGGACATGAAGGCCGACGAGGCACTGGCCGCACTCAAGGCCCACTTGGCCAAACGCGGCTTCGGCGACATCGAAGTGAACATGACGGGAGGTTATGATCCGAATAGTACGTCCGCCAATGCGCCGCTGATCCGCGCCCAGGTGGCGGTCTATCGCAGCAAGCGGATCGATCCGATAGTCTTGCCGCGCAGCGCCGGCTCCTGGCCGGGATATGTTTTCACTGGCGACCCTCTGCGCCTACCCGCGGGCCATTTCGGAATGGGCCATGGCAGCGGCGCGCACGCTCCCGATGAGTATTTCGTGATTGAGTCGACCAATCCAAACGTACAGGGAATAGACGGGGCCGTGCTCTCACACGTGGAATATCTGTACCAGATGGCGACGATCTAATGGTAACAATGTCGGGACGGGTCTCTGAGCCGTCCGGCCGAGCGCAGCTCGGCTCGGGTCTTCGGAGCTATCTCGGATGATCGTCGTCATCCCTGGGTGAAGATTGGGCCCGAGCCTAGCCGAGCTGCGCTCGGCTAGACAGGCGAGGGCGGCTGTCCCCACCTGATTTGCTGCGATGCCTTCGCGGGCGAGCCGGCCCCGATCACACGAACACAATTACTACTGCGACTCTTCGGGGACGATTGGCAGTTCGAGCCTTTCCGTCCAGCGCAGCACCGCCAAGACGCTGCTGATGCCCACCCGCGCGTCGGTCAGCAGGCGATGCAAGTCATCGACCCCGGCTACCGGTTTGCCGTCGAGCGCAACGATCACGTCACCTTCGCGCAGTCCTGCTTTCTGTCCGGGACTGCCGGCAGTGACGGAAATCACGACCACACCAGTCTCCTGCGGCAGGTTATAGAAACGCACCAGGCGCCGGTGCAGAGGTGTGGTCTGGGCCTCGACTCCGATGTAGCTGCGCCGAATTCGGCCTTCCTGCAGCAGGCGTCCAGCCACAAACTTAGCGGTGTTGATCCCGATGGCGAAACACAATCCCTGCGCGCCCATGATGGTCGCCGTGTTCACGCCGACGACCTGGCCATCGGAGGTCACCAGTGGTCCTCCGGAGTTGCCCGGGTTGAGCGAAGCGTCGGTCTGGATAACGTCGTCGATCATTCGTCCAGAGTAGGAACGGAGTGATCGTCCCAGCGCACTTACGACTCCAGCCGTCACGGTGTACTGGAAGCCGTAGGGGTTTCCAATCGCAATCGCAAGTTGTCCTACGCGCAGCTTCTGCGAATCACCGAGCGGCGCCACTACCAGGCCGGGCGCGTCGTTATTGGGGATATCGACGCGCACGACAGCCAGGTCGGTTGCCGGATCGTCCCCGATGGTGCTGGCCGGGAAACGGCGTCCATCGGCGAAGGAGACTTGAATGCGCGTGGCTTCGTGCACCACGTGGCTATTGGTGAGAATCAGACCGTCGGGAGTGAACACGAAACCGGAGCCGCCGCCCTGCCGCTCGCGCGGTTCGCCGGAACGGGCTTTCCCCGCCTGCGCAACATCAATCTTGACTACCGATGGGCTGAGCCTCTCCGCGGTGCCCACCACCGCCTGCGAGTAGGCATCGAGCAAGGGGGCATCATTCAGAGCGCCGCCACTCGAGGTCTGCGCCACCGGCTCGGAGTAATTTGCAACCGAGAAGGGAATTGCTTCTTGACTCATGTCTGCTAGATGAAAGAAAGCTGGGCCCGGATTCACAGCTGTCATCCTGAGCGCAGAGTTTGCTTTCGTTCACGAAAGCAAACCCGGAGTCGAAGGACCCCTACCCTTCGATGGGTCTGTCAGTGCGATGTGCTGCGGAGAATTTCTGGGCGGCGCGACCATTGCAGAAACTTTTTTGAAGGTGTTCGCTGTAGAATAGGGGTCCTTCGGCTCCATAAACCGATTGGATCCGAATCGGTTTACTGCGCTCACGATGACAGGTCTATTGTTTGGGGCGCAGGCGGGTGGCGGCGCTGGGCAGAATGCAGGCGTTGGAAGCCTCGGCCAGTGATTGCTGCAGCGCCCCGCCCACCACGGAAAGCTCTTCCGGACTCATCAGCCGCTGCATACCCTCGAACAGCTCGCGTTCTTCCTTGCGAATGTGGGACGCCAACTTTTCCACCAGGGCCTGCAATCCAGCTACATGCAATTTGCGGGCGGCGGCGCGAGAAAAGAAATCACGCAGCAAAATGTGTCCGGTGACCAGTTCCTGGACCAGGAGCTGCAGCTCGGGAAAGCGCGCCGCCACCGGAAACAACTCTTTCTCTTCGGCAGCAAAATGAAACGTGATCTCTTGTTCAAAAATCTGTTGGATCTCGGCTTGCCATGCCTCCAGATCGACCCCGCCCGCCTGAATGGCGCGATCCAGGCGCACACACAGCGCCAGGCAATGCTGGTGCTGGTGGGAGAGAGGAATAAGACTCTTGTCACGAAGCATGTACGGTCTATTGTCCGCGCCGCGCGGCCTTAGCGCAAGCAAGGCCGCGCCGCTGCTGATGACGCTAGTCACCTAAGTATTGATGTCAGGAAGAGCGGGGTGGATTCAGGCGCTGGCCGTGGCCGCCTGAGGGGTCGCTTCCTTGACCGCGGGTCGCAGGGTCAACCAGTCGGTGCGTACGCTGTCCCACTCCTGGATCAGGATCCCGTAGGACTCGAAGAACTGGCGAATTTGCGCCCACTCCCAGCCCACCGTTTCTTCCAGGATGGGTCCCAGTACGGCGAGGGCGTTGGTACTGAGGACGGTTCTCCTCGCGACCTGAGAGATGTGCTTGGCTTCCGATACCGCGATGGTGAATCCGTCACGCATCTTGACGTGCAGCATTACGTTGATGTCTGAACTTCCGTCGCCGGTGTAAATGATATGGTCGGGCCCGATCTGCAACTGCGCCTGCAGCTGGTCGAGGGCGGCCACTTTCCCGTAGCCGGCCGTGGCCCGCACCAGGCTTTCGATCTCGCCGGATGCGTTGTAAACGAATTCGGTGCCGTAAATGTGGTCCCGGGGAACGATCCCCTCCAGCGCCGACTGGATTACTTCCACCGGGGACGCGGAAATCACGTAGAAGTCGAAGTGATAGCCGTCCACTCCGTTCTTGAGTACCTGGTAAAGCAATTCGATGTTTTCTTTCAGGCGGATGTTCTTGCCGACTTCGTACAGGTGCTGCTTGCGCACTCTCTTGCGGAACTCGGGATCATGCAGCAACAGGTAGGACAGCTCCGCCCCCTGCTGCACCAGGTTCAGCTTGGCCATGCCCTGCGCCTTGCGCTCAAATTCCGCGGTCGGAATGCCAACCAGTTCGCTCAATACATAGCCGGAATCGTCGAAAGTAAGGGTCTGATCAAAGTCACTGGCAAAAAGGTACCGTTTTAGAGGTTTCTCACTCATAACAATATTAGATTCGCCCCGAGCGCGGAGGGCCCATAAATAACATCGATAGAAAGCATTACCAAAGTGATGACGGGTTGGGGGTGCCATAGAGGGACACTTGGCGGGAAGAGCGCCAGGTACTGCGTTCAGGCTAAGCCATGTGGGCGCGAGCCCCCTCGCTCGTGCCAGGGCGAAGCGGGTTCAACCCAAGTTCCCCGCTCCGTCGCTCCAAAAGCTGGAGAGACGAGGACGGGGCACCCCGGTTGTTTGTTGCTTTAAGGGGCGCACACGTGCCCGTCGTGCCTTTACTAATCGGTTCCCACCATTGAGAATGGATACATCGCCCGCAAGGTAAGGCAAGACCCGGCACGAGCGTGGATGCTCGCGCCCACATTGGCTGGACAAAGGGCAACAGGAGCAGGTTTAACTATGGCAGCTACCGGAGAACTCATCCGTCTCATCAACTACGTCGACGACATCAACACCACGCTCCGCCGCATCAGTGCTTCCATACCTCTGATGGATGCGGATGAACGCAAGCGTCTCGCCGAAAATATTCGTTCCGCTGGCACCAACCTCAATTCTGTTCTGGGACAACTGGAAAAGGGACAGTAGTGGCTGAGGTCCAGACCATCGCCGTCATCGGCGCTGGCCGAGTGGGCCGAGGCATCGCGCAGTTGGCGGCCGGGGGCGGCTACAGAACAATTTTGGAAGATCTGTTGCCCAATGCCCTGCGTCAGGCGGAAAGCGAAATCCGTGTTCAGCTTGACTTGGCTGTGGAATCGGGCGGGGTTTCGGCGGACGCCGCCAGGGCCGCAATCTCCCGCCTGGAATTTGCCGGCAGCGTCGAAGACGCTGCCCGCCAGGCCGACCTGGTCATAGAAGCAGTCCCGGAAGAATTGGAATCGAAAATCGAGATCTTCACCCTGCTCGATAAAATCTGCCGTCCCGGCACCATTCTGGGCTCCCACATTTCCACGCTCAGCATTACCGAGATTTCCCGCGTCACTTATCGCGCCCGTTGTTGTGTGGGCATGCATTTCGCGGGACTGGTGGATAGCGAGAGAAGATTGGAAATCATCCGTGGTCAGGAGACCGATGACGACACGGTTGCCACCGCTGTGGAAGTAGGAAGACGCATGGGCAGAGAAGTTGTGGTGATCGATGACGCCAAAGCATCTCAACCCTGAACGTGTGGGGCGGACGCTCTTGTCCGCCGCCTTTGAATTTGGTTCTGACTTAGCCTTTAGGTGGATGACCTTAACTAACCACTCAAAACCAAGTCACAACCAAAACCAGCTTCAAAGGCGGCGGACAAGAGTGTCCGCCCCACACAAGCAGGCCTCTACTTGTTGATGTCCTCCTTGGCCTCCAGGCGCCTGGCGAAGGCTTGTAACGGCTGCTTTTGCCCGTCCGGCGCGCCGGCCACGGCTGCGTTCATTTCTTTCGCTGCGTTGGTGAAGTCGCCTTGTGCGGAATACATGCGGGACAGGCCGACGTGCACAATCCACTGGTCGGGGTTCTTCTTGGCGTTGTCGCGGTAGATGGCAAACGCCTCCGTCTGCTTGCCGTCAATTTGCATCTGGCGGGCATAGCTGTGAAGCTGGATGGCGTTGGCCATGGTGAGCGCCTTGTCGCGTGCCGTGGTGGCCTCTTCTTTCCTCCCCAAGGCTTCCAGGGCACGTGACTTGGTCATGAAGTTGTCATAGCGCGCTTCGTTCTGAATCGATTTGTCGGAATATTTCAGAGCTTCTTCCAGATCGATCTTCTCCTGAAGCAGGTAGTTGGCTGCGTCATCCCATCCATCCCATGAGTACTGGGCCAGCCCGCGCAGCTGGTTGTGCAGGTTCTCGGCCACGATTTCGTGGGTGTTCACGCCGACCTTGAAAGGAACTGCAACCTTCTCCCAGCGCAGGGTAACGAGGGAAGAATCCGGGTTCACATCGTCGAAGTCATAGGTGAGCACTTCGTGATAGTCCGCTGTCTGGGGCTTGACCGTGACCCGAAGCGCGTCTTCGGCCTGGTTGTAGGTGAAGCTCCCCCAGGAAGTTGAATTCGTGGAGAAGATAACCGTCCATTCGTTCTCCCCCGGAATCATGTGCAGGCCGTAGGTTCCAGCAGGCAGAGGTTTGCCTTCGATGGTCACCGGATCGGTAAACTTTATGGTCGTGTTTTCGTTGGCTCCGGCACGCCAGACTTGACCATAAGGCACAAGGCCGCCCCAGACTTTGCGCTTATTGACCATTGGACGGTGATAGTTGATGGTGACATCGGTGATTCCAATGCGTTGGGTTACGACCGCATGCTGGCTCGGCCGCGGCAGATCCAGAACGAAGGACTGCGCTTGGCCAAACGACCCGAGCAGCAGCAGCCCTTCGACTACAAACAAAGCACGCACAAGAAGTTTGAACATGGTGCAAGCCTCTCCAATCTATGTGTTTTTGGTGCAAGCCGAACCCGGCCTCGGCGAATCAGGACGGTCGTTTAGACGCCTTGCCCGCCGCCTGGTTAGCACCCCGGGGCCGGGGCGGAGTTTTCGAAAATGGGGCTATCCTTTTGTCTCTAACCCGGTCTAAAGAAAGAGGGACAAGCGCGAAATTGTGGGAACTTGCGGGCCTGCGACCGCGTAATAAACATTGCAGGTTATGGCGGGCCGCGCACTGCCCGAACATCAACGAACCTTCCCTGGCGGCAGCAAAGGCGATAACCTTATGAACGTGCTCTTTGAGATTGTTCGCCAATCCCTCGCTACCCTCTGGGCGCACAAACTACGGTCGTTCCTGACCATGTTTGGTATTGCCTGGGGTGTGGGATCGCTGCTCCTGCTGGTGGGTTTGGGAGAAGGCTTTCGCAGTGGACAGGTCCGCAACCTGGCGACTCTCGGCCAGGACATCATGTTCATCTTTCCGGGAAGGATCCCGGCAGTCGCAGGCAATCTGCAATCCGGCCAGACCTATCACTTTACTTACGAAGATTACCTTGCCATCCGCAAAGAGGCCCGCACCTTGCGTGCCCTGTCTCCGGTGGTCAACCGCGAGGACATCCGCGCTGTCAGTGACTACGGTTCAACCAATGGCCAGGTATTCGGAGTGAGTCCGGAATACAACCAGATTCGCACCGTACCAATCGGAACCGGCCGCTGGTTGAACGACCAGGACAACACCGAACACCGCCGGGTGGCGGTAGTCGGCTGGGAGCTGCTGAAGAATGTTTTCCCCGGACGCCCCGCCGTGGGCGCAACCATGCTGCTGAACGGCGTCCGCTTTGACGTGATCGGGGTGCTGGCCAAGGTGGGGAAAGACGGCAACAACGGCACCAACGCCCGCATCTTCGTCCCGGTTGAGACCATGCGCAACCTGTTTCCGCTGAAGCAGCAGAATTCGGAAGGCGCGCTCTCGTTCATCAACTACCGCCCGCTGAATAAGGCCGAGCACCTGCAATCGAAAGAGGAGATTCACCAGATCATCGCGCGGCGCCACGGCTTCGATCCCAAACTGGAAGATGCCTTCGAAGACTGGGACACGATTGAAAACTCGCAGCGCGTGGACAAAATATTCGACGCCATGGATTATTTCCTCGGGGTGGTGGGATTCGTGACTCTGGCGTTGGGGGCGATCGGCATTGTCAACATAATGCTGGTCTCCGTGGCCGAACGCACCAGGGAGATTGGGCTGCGCAAGGCTTTGGGAGCTACGTATCAAAATATCCTGACCCAGTTCTTTATCGAGGGCGCCTTCCTCACCCTGTTCAGCGGAGGGATTGGGCTGTTGATTTCCACCGTCTTTGTCACCCTGCTGGCGCAGTTGCCCGCACCGCAGGGATTTGATACGCCGCGCATCGTGCCCATGTCGGCCGTGGCGGCCATTTTGTCGCTGGCCATCGCCGGCATCGTGGCTGGAATTTATCCTGCCCGAAAAGCCGCGCTGCTGGCCCCAGTCGAAGCTATGAGGCAGGAATAGCCATGCTCCACGAACTGGGAACCCAGGCCTATAGCGCCCTGCGCCATAACAAGCGGCGCAGCATCCTCACCATGCTGGGCATGGCCTGGGGCATCGCCACCGTGGTACTACTTCTCGCCTACGGTGCGGGCTTCGAGCGCGGTCTGTGGGCGGCCTTTCGCTCCTTCGGTACCAACCTGGTCTTCGTGTTTCCGGGGCGGACCTCGCAGCAGGCGGGCGGCACCAAGGCGGGAAGCGAAGTCCGTCTCACCGTCAAAGACCTGGATTACATCCGCGACGAAGTGCCTCTGCTCAAGCGGCTCTCGCCTGAAGTTTTCAAGCAAAGCACAGTGGCCTGGGGGACACGCAGCGCCAGCTTCGGCGTGAGTGGCGTGTACGCCAACTACGCTCGTATGCGGCGCATGGAATTCGCGGAGGGAGCGCCCTTTGGCGAAGCCGAGGATTTCACCCATGCCCGCGTCGCATTCATCGGAGCCGACGCCAAGAAGAAACTGTTTTCCGGCCAGAACGCGATCGGCGAGAGCATCCGTGTGGACGGCATCTCGTACCAGATCGTGGGCATCCTGAAACACGTCATTAACAACAGCGACGACAACCTGAACGAGCACATCTACGTGCCTTTCAGCGCCATGAGCGATCTGAAAGACACCTACTACCTGAACTCGGTCGTCATGGAATACGAGGGCGACAACGCCAAGGTGGTCAAGGCATTGCGGAACTCGATGGCGTTCCATCATGGCTTCGATCCCAAGGACGAGCGCGCAGTCTTTGTGTTCGACGTGTTCTCGGACCTGCTCGATCTGCGCGTAATCACAACTGGTATCAAAGTTCTCCTTGGTTTCATCGGTCTGCTCACACTAGGGATTGGCGGCGTCGGGTTGATGAATATCATGCTGGTTTCCGTGACTCAACGCACCCGGGAGATCGGCGTGGAAAAGGCCCTGGGCGCGCATCGCTGGCACATCCTGTTCCAGTTCCTGGCTGAAGCCATGGTCATCACAGCGCTGGGAGGATTGCTGGGCGTGGCTTTCGCCTACGTGGTTTCCTGGTCCGTCCCCTCCCTGACCCTTTGGAGCGCATTTCAGGAAGGTGCCGACGAAGGCGATATTCACCTGACCATCGACGCTGCCACTCTCATCTGGTCCACCGGCATTCTCAGCTTTGTGGGCATCGTGAGCGGTATGCTGCCTGCCATCAAAGCGGCTAAGCTAGACCCTATCGAAGCGCTAAGGTACGAGTAAAACAGAGAGCTGGGATCCACGAACTGAGATCTGGAAGCCGGACGTCAGACCTCGGACGTCAGACCCCCGACCCAACAAGCTGGAAGCCGGCGGGCGAGGGCGCCAGCCCCACACAACCACGACTCCCGTTAGAATCATTAGGTGACTGACGCAAATCCGCGGCTTGAACGTGTTCTGGCCCAACTGAAACTCTACGAGCACCCCCTGCTTGATTTCTCTGCTCGCGCCAAGGGCGAAGCGGTCGAAGTCATAATCCAGTTCAGGAACCCGCCGGTTCCAGTGCATACCTACTACGTCGAACTTCATCCCCGGGACCTCGATCATCCTCAGTTCGAGTGGGGTTTCCAGCGGCAGCTCTATGACTGTCTGCATGACTACATCGTCGAAATGTTCATCCGCACCCCCCAGGACCGCGCGGATCGACAACGAAAGGGCTTGTGAGTCTGCGCCAGATCATCGAACAGGAGATTGGTGAGCACGGTCCTATCCCGTTTTCGCGTTACATGGAGTTGTGCCTGTACCATCCCGAGCTGGGCTTCTATTCGCGGAACGCCGAGCAGTTCGGTAAAGCCGGGGATTTTTATACTTCAAGTGATGTGAACGCGGTCTTCGGACGTCTTCTGGCGCGGCAATTCGACGAGATTTGGCGGGTACTGGGGTCTCCTGACCAGATCGAAATTCTGGAACTCGGCCCCGGCCGCGGATTGTTCGCGCAGGACGTGCTTGACTGGTCAGAGAAGAAGTTTCCTCCGTTCTTTCACGCTCTGCATTACTCACTGGCGGAACGCTCACCCAAATTGCGGGACCGACTTCGCGGCGTGCTCACCAGATTTCTCGAGAGTGGGACGGCATCTTCGGTTTCGGAAGGTGCCAACGAAGGCCTTCAGGTGCGAAAGCCCTGGTTCTCGGATCCGTCAGGCGGCGCGGCTACACGCCGACCTGCTCGCGAAACTGCGAACAGTTTCTACTCCCCCGCGGAGAAGACCCGCGCGACTTCAGTCGGGCCAAACAACGCCATGGACGAGCGGGCCCTGGCCCCCGAGGTCCCCATCATCGTGTTCGCCAACGAATTCTTCGATGCTCTTCCGGTAGAGATACTCAGCGCCCAGGGAGCGCTTCGCATCGCGGCGGAGGGCGGCCGCTTTGTTGACATCTGGGTCCCACCTTCGGGCGAAGAACTGGAGTTTCTCGACCGCTACGGGGTGCATCCCGAGCCGGGAGAACGTGTCGAGGTCCCGCTGCTCGCGCATCGCTACATGGCGCGACTGGCCGCATCAATGCGCAAGGGAATGATTATCGTGGTCGATTATGGCTACACTCGCCCGGAGCAGCTCGCCGGCCGCCATCGCGGAACCCTGATGGCGTATCGGCAGCACTCCGCGGCTGCCAATCCCTACACAGCTCCGGGTGAGCAGGACCTGACGGCGCACGTGAACTTTACTGCCCTCTCCTCAGCGGCGGAGGAAAACGGCATGCGAGCGCAGCCGCTTCTGACCCAGTCTCAATTTCTGATGGGAATCGGCGAGGCGAATCAATTTGCGGATGCCTTTGAAGAGTGCCGCCTGCCCCAGGAGCGCGCCAAAGTCACTTTGCAGCTCAAGCACCTGGTAACTCCCGCCGGCATGGGGGAGAGTTTTCACGTTCTGGTGGCGGCCAAAGACGTTGATCCTGAGCAAGTGGCGAATCTGAGCGGATTGTCTTTCGTCAAGAGCAGGCTGTAAACAAGGCATGAGCAGGAATTCTCCCGCAAATAAGAATCTTTCATAGGAGAAGTATGGTTCCCGGAGTCATAGCGGAACATCTATGAAGAGACATGGGCCGAACTGCGGCAGGATTAGAGGAGATCCAGATGGAAACTGAAGGCCGACCAGCTTCCTGGAAAATCCTGCTTGCATTCTCCATGATCTACTTCGTATGGGGATCGACATTTCTGGCGATCCGGGTTGGGGTCCACGAAGTGCCCCCGTTCATGCTGGCGGCCTTCCGCTTTTTCACCGCGGGCGTGGTGATGTATGCCTGGCTGCGGTTCCGGGGGATACCAGCGCCGAGCCGGCGAGAGTGGGTCGCGTCCGCCGCGCTTGGCGGGCTCATCTTTGTGGTCGATTATGGGTGCTTATTCTGGGCCGAACAGCGTGTTCCCTCCGGAATCGCTGCGGTTGTGCTGGCTACGATCCCGGTTTTTATCACCCTGATGGAAATCACCTTCCTGCGGACGCAACGGCTCACGGTCCGTCTAGCCCTGGCACTGATTGTGGGCCTGTGCGGCGTAGCTGTGCTGATGAACCATTCGTTTTCGCTGGGTGAAGTGCCCATCAATCGCGCCGGCGCGGTTGCGTTGCTGGTCGCAGCCATCACCTGGTCAATGGCTACGATCTTTACTCGCCGGCTTCCCCTTCCGGCGTCGAAGCCGATGAGTGCGGCTGCCCAGATGCTCAGCGGAGGAGCGCAGCTATTCGTGCTCACGGCGGTCTCGGGTGAGTTCAAAGGCTTCCGCGTGCAGGCAGTGTCGTGGAATGCATGGTTCGCGTTGGTTTACCTGATCATCGCGGGTTCGATCGTGGGCTTCACCGCGTATGTCTGGCTGCTGCATTGGGAATCGCCGACGAAAGTGGGGACTTACGCTTACGTGAATCCGCTGGTCGCAGTGAGCTTGGGATATTTTATCGGCGGAGAAGCAGTCGGGCCGCGCACGCTGCTGGGGACGCTGCTGGTCCTGGTGAGCGTGGTTGCGATCACAACCACGAAGAAGAGCGAGGCAGCTTCTGTCTCGCCAAGAAGCGAACTCGTTGAGAAAACGTGT
>JAIQFF010000152.1 GCA_020073395.1 Terriglobia bacterium | reverse complement strand
TCAAAAACGTCGGACAAGAGTGTCCGACCCACACGGGTGGCTGTCCCCACTTGGGGCAGTGGCAGCTTCAGTCACCGCGGTGCTAACGTATTTGTTCATGATTGTCGGCACCGGCATCGACATTGCGGAAGTCCCGCGCATCGCGCAGGCCCTGGCCCGCCACGGCGACCGCTTCCTGCATCGTGTGTTCACCGAAGGCGAGATCCAATATTGCGATTCCAAGGCCAATCGTGTCGAGCGCTATGCCGCCCGTTTCGCTGCCAAGGAAGCGGGCATGAAGGCCTTGGGGACCGGCTGGAACCATGGCGTGCGTTGGCGTGACATCGAAGTCTCCCGTCAGCCCGGAGGGCGGCCCACCATCACTTTCCACGGCAAGGCGGCTGAGTTTGCCGCCCGGCTGGGCGCCGCGCATGTCGCGCTTTCGCTCTCTCACACCTCCGAGCAGGCGATCGCGCAGGTGATTCTGGAAACCTGAAGGTCAAGATCTGACTTCGTCTTCTGTTAGACTGGCCGCGTTCCGGGCGAAACCTTTCGCGATGAGTGAGACATCCCTCCTGACCCCAACCAGCAACCCAGACCGATCTCCGAGTCGCGCGATGCTCTACGGCATGGCACTGTGCAGCTTTGCCGCCCTGCTGCTTGAACTGGCGCTGACCCGGCTGTTTTCCGTGGTGCTGTTTTACCACTTCGCATTTCTAGCGATTTCCATTGCTCTGCTCGGCCTCGGCGCCGGAGGCGTGTTCGCTCATTTAAGAAAGGACCGCCTGGCGCGATTCGAGACCCGAGCCCTGGTCTCGCGGCTGTGCTCGATCAACGCCTTGATTGTTCCGGTCGTGCTGGTGATCGTGCTGCGCATTCCGGTCTCGCTGGAAATCTCGACCGCGAATTTTCTTCGGCTCACCGCGATCTACCTGGCCTCCGCCGTTCCGTTCTTCATCACCGGACTCGAGTTCTCCATCGTGTTTGCGCGCGAGGCCAAACACGTTTCTCCGCTCTACGCCGCCGATCTGGCGGGGGGCGCACTAGCCTGCCTGGCCATCGTCCCATTGCTTAACTGGCTGGGTGGCCCGAACACCGTGTTTTTCACCGGCGTCTGCATGGCGGCGGCGGGAACCATCTGGGCGGTGGACCGCAAAGCGCGAAGATCTGCCGCCGGACGAGCGCTGTTCATCCTGGTCATGATTGCGGTCAACTACTCCGGCAAACTCTTCGATATTGTTTACGCCAAGGGAGGTTTTCGAGATTCCGCGTGGGTAGAGTTCGCCCGCTGGAATGCCATCTCGCGGGTGGAAGTGGATTCCCAGGGCAAGGGCAAGGCGATCGTGATCGACGCTGACGCGTCCACTTACCTGATGAACGTCGATCCCAAACATTGGCAGGGCGGCTGGGAGAGGAATCTGATGTCGGCGCCTCCCGCTCTTGCCAATGTGCTGCGCCCTCATGGCGATTACGCCATCATCGGCCCCGGCGGCGGCGTGGACGTGTTGCGCGCGCTGGGCAGCGGTAGTCCCAGCGTCACCGGAATCGAGATCAATCCCATCATTGCCAACACCATCATGCGCGGCCGCTACGCGGACTACACCTTCCATCTATACCAGCAGCCTGAAGTTCATATCCACGTGACCGACGGCCGCTCGTTTGTGCGCAATGCCAGGCAGCAGTTTGACGTGGTGCAAATGACACTGGTGGACACTTGGGCCTCCACTGCGGCGGGCGCCTTTGCCCTCAGCGAAAACAGCCTGTACACAGTCGAAGCTTTCCGCGAATACTTCGAGCATCTGAAGCCGGATGGGATGATCGCCATCACGCGCTGGGAGTTTCAGCAGCCCCGCGAAGCCCTGCGCGTGGTTTCCGTCGCCATGCAAGCTCTGCATGAGATGGGAGTGGCGAACCCCGCCGGCAACTTCATCGTGGTTTCGGAAGGTCATTTGGATGCGGATGGAATTCCGGTGGTGGTCTTGGCCAAGCGCAGCGCGTTCACTGCCGAGGAAGTGGAGCAGGTACGGCAGCACCTGGCAGTTCATCCCAGACTGTTTCTGCTTTACGCCCCGTCCGATCCAGCCGCGACCACCATCAGTCTGCAGGAACACTATTCCGCCGGCGCCGAATCTTTCACCCAGCTGATCCAGGCGAATGATCCCCAACATTTTGCGGCGCGATATCCCTACGATGTGTCTCCGGTCACCGACAATGCTCCGTTTTTCTTCTTCACTCTGAAGCTCGACCAGATCCTCCATCCCAAAGCGTTGCGGCAAGGCATTGACTGGAAAAATACTCTGGGCGTGGCCGTGCTGGGGATGGTCCTGGCCATCTCGCTTCTGGCTGTGCTGGCGTTTTTGGTGCTTCCGTTGGCGATAGGGGCCCGGGGCCAGCAGCCTCGTCCGCTGCGCCTGCTGTACTTCATCGCAGTCGGACTGGGATACATTCTGGTGGAGATTGCTTTCATCCAGCGTTTCGTCCTGTTCCTGGGGCATCCGGTCTATGCCTTGACGGTAGTGGTGTTCCTGCTTCTGCTTTCCAGCGGTGCCGGCAGCATGGTCTCGCGGTGGTGGCTGGCGGAGACCAGTCGCGTATGGCTGCCGCTGCTGCTCATTGCCGCCGTTCTCCTGCTGTATGTCGGCGTGCTCCCCGGTCTGCTGGGGCGGCTGGTGGGTTGGCCCTTCATGGCAAAACTGCTGGTCAGCGGCGGGCTGCTGGTTCCGTTGGGGTTCGCCATGGGTATGCCATTTCCTACCGGCTTGAGGGCGCTGGCGGGCGCTGGCGCGAGTGAATTGCCGGCCGCCCAGGCAGACCAAACCCGGGGAAACATGGTGGAATGGGCCTGGGCCATGAACGCGGCTTCGAGCGTCCTGGGCTCGGTGCTGGCCATCATCGTCGCCATCCAGTTTGGCTTGAATGTCACATTGGGGTCTGGATCCGCGGCCTACCTGGTCGCACTCCTGTTGGCAACCACGTTGCGCCCCACCCACCAGTAGGGGTCCTACTGTCAGGACAGTTCAAGGGTGCGGGTTTACTTTGCGAACTTGCGGCCCTTCTTCGCGCCCTTTGCGGCCAAGGGTTTGATCTTCGCCCGAATCGCTTAAATCTCAACCGCAAAGTTCGCAAAAAAAGCCTACAAAAAGGCGCAAAGAGTGCTGAATTAGGATACCGTCCAGTGCACCCGATGGCCTGATCCGGCAGCGCGGTCTGCTATTATTCTGGGCTAACCCGTGCCGGTGCCACGGAGAACGACCTTTGCTCGGGAGAATGCGTGCCTAGCCAGAAGCAGTTGAAGTGGTCTCAACTGAAGGTAGGGGTTACGGTGCTGGCTGCCAGCGTGACGCTGGCACTCCTGATCTTCCTCATGAGCGGCACGGGTGGCCTGTTCACCAGGAAAATCCAGCTGAAATCATATTTCGATAACGCCAACGGTTTGCGCGAGGGCGCGCCCGTGCGTCTGGCAGGAGTAGACATCGGCAACGTGACCAGGATCCTGGTGGTGCGGGACCGGACCAAGCAACTCACTCCGGTAGAAGTTACGATGAAAGTGAACACCCGCTACCTGTTCAATCTGCGCAAGGATTCGCTGACCTTGCTTTCCACTGCGGGCGTTCTCGGCGAGACTTACATCGACATCGACAGCTCGCAAGCCAAATTGGGTCAAGTCCAGGATGGAGATGTGCTGCCCAGCCGCGAGGTGCCGGACTTTGGCGACATGGTGCGCGCCGGCCAGGGTACGCTGCAGAACATGGATGCGTTGCTCAAGCGCCTGGATCGCATTGTCGCGTTCGTCGAGAGCGGCCAAGGTTCGGTCGGCAAGCTGCTGTACGATCCCACGCTCTACAACCGGCTGAACTCGACGGTGAATGAGTTCCAGGGACTGGTGAACCAGGTGGCCCAGGGCAAGGGCACTTTGGGCAAGCTATTTTCCGATGACGAGTTGTACCGCAAGGCCAACGCCACGGTGGACAAATTGAACCTGGTGATCGATGACCTCAATGCGGGCAAGGGCAGCGCCGGAAAGTTCCTCAAGGACCCGGTCCTTTACGAAAACGCAAACGCCACCATCGCCAATGTGAAAAAGCTTACCGACGATGTGAACGCCGGCAAAGGTCCGATCGGCATGCTGGCGAAAGACGAAGAATTTGCCCGCAAGCTACGCAACACCATGGATAAGCTCTCCGCCATCTCAGATCGCCTAGAGGCGGGCGAAGGCTCAGCTGGCAAACTGCTACGCGATCCGTCTCTTTATAACAACGCCGACCAGATGCTGGTCGAAACCCGGGGCCTGGTCAAATCCATCCGGGAGAACCCGAAGAAGTATCTGACCATTCATTTCAAGGTCTTCTAACTGGCGCGAGCGTCCGGCTCGTGCCGGTTGTGTGTTGCGCCTGCAGGATGCCGGCGCTACAAAACACCCGCAGCCGAGGGGCGGGACGCTCACGCCTACACTGTTCTGGTGGACTCGGCCTGCTCGTGGGCGTGGTAGCTGGAGCGCACCAGCGGTCCCGATTCCACGTGGCGGAAGCCGAAGCGCAGCGCTTCTTCCTTGAGATAGGTGAATTCTTCCGGCGTATAGAAACGGGAGATGGGGAGATGATCGCGTGAAGGCCGCAAGTATTGGCCTACAGTAAGAATATCCACGCCGCGCGAACCCAGATCGCTGAAGACTTCCAGCAGTTCATCCATGGTCTCGCCAAGGCCCACCATTACTCCGGACTTGGTCACCATAGCGGGGGCAAAGGTCTTGGCCTTCTCCAGCAACCGCAGGGTACGCTCGTAGCGCGCGCCCGAGCGCACCGACCGATACAACCGCGGCACGGTTTCGGTGTTATGGTTCAGGACGTCAGGGCGCGCCTCGAGGACAATCTTCAGCGCCTCATCGAGACCCTGGAAATCAGGAATCAGGACTTCCACCCGGCAATCCGGAACGAGTTCGCGAATCTGGCGAATGGTTTCCGCGAAAATGCGCGCGCCGCCCAGGTTGTCGTCGTCACGATTCACGCTGGTGACGACAGTGTGCTTCAGCCCGAGGGTGGCGACGGCTTCGGCCACGCGGCGGGGTTCGTCCCACTCAATGGGGCCGGGCTTGCCCTTGGGCACGGCGCAAAAGCCGCAACGCCGGGTGCAGATATCTCCCAGCAACATGAAAGTCGCGGTGCGATGGTTCCAGCACTCGCCGATATTAGGACACTGCGCCGACTCGCACACCGTGTGCAGCCCCAGGCCGCGGGCCAGTTTCTTGAGATTGTGAAAGTTTTCCCCGACCGGGGCCCTGGCGCGCAGCCACTCCGGCTTGGGTTGCCGGACAGGAGGACTAAGCTCGATCTGCACCAGTTGGGAAGTAGCCGCCATCGTATGCTTAGATTTTACATGTCAAGGTGGGGATTCCCCAAAACGCGCCCGGCTCACCTGTGCTGAGTTGCTTTGCGTAAGAACGCAAAGGGCTAATTTTCCAGGTAGGCTTCGATCCATTCCTTGATGCGCATACGGCGCTCGTCTTTGACGTCGAAGCGAACGCCAAAGGTCTTGTCCGGCTTGCGCCAGCTCACGGTAGCCCGCACCCAGATGCGAGGCAGAGTCAAGAGGGCAAACGAAACCTCCAGTGTCATACCAACCTGGACATCCTCGGGGCTTTTGACCGACATCCCTCCCGTACTGATCTCCTGGCTGGTGGCGGTGAAGCGGCGGCTATCGGCCGATACCATGGAAATTTCGGTAATGATCGGGATGCGTATATAGCGGCGGAATTCGTGCAGCACCAGCATCTGGGTGGCGCGCACCAGTTTGAGCGCCGCCTGACGTTCGAGCGGCTCCTGGAAAACGGCGTTGACGCCGTAACGGGAAAACTTCATCGCCTCCTGGGCGCTGCCGCCCAGGCCGTAGATCACCATGCGGTTGTTCGACGCCGAGGTGCGCGCCGATTCCATCACCGGCACGGCTTCGGGCGTCAGCTGTACGACACAAGCTTCAAGCTTTTCTCGTTGCAGCCGTTCCGGCACATTTCCGGTCATCACCACAGCTTCGATCCCGAATTGCTTGAAGCAGTCTGCCAGCAAAGAGCGGGCGGGTTCCCTGATGTCAACTAGTGCGACCCGGGCAGAGGCCTTTCTGCTGCGAGGAGGTGGCGCGAGAACCAGTCCTGACGATTTTTGCATGGCGTTGGGGAATGCCTTGAAACTCCATTCTGGCCTCCCATGCGGCGCTTGGCAAAGGGATAGAAGGCCAATACACAGGTACCAAGGTGCCATTACCCAAAATGGACTGACGGAACCAATCTGGGCTTGCAAAGCTAAAGTTTTGTGGAAGTTAGACGACGGATGTAGGCGCGAGCGTCCACGCTCGTGCAGGCGGCGTAAGCCGCCAAGTTCAGGAAGGAGTGATGCGCTCCTCGTGATTGGCACCGAAAGCGTAGATGGTTGGGAACGAAAGCGTAGATTGCAGTCGCTCTTGCGCCCCGTTGGGGCTTAATCGTGCAGCGTATTACCCAGGGCTTGCGGCCTGGGCTGCATTATTGTGCCGCTTCGCGGCCAATTGAAATCTAGCTGACGGCCGAGGGCTGACGGCTGAGGGCCAGGACCTGCCCTACTCGCTCCAGCGCCGGAACAGCAGCGCCCCATTGGTCCCGCCGAAGCCAAACGAATTCGACATGGCGTACTCGACTTCCGCTTTGCGGGCGGTGTTCGGGACGTAATCCAGATCGCAGTCTGGCTCGGGACTCTCCAAATTGATGGTTGGGGGCAGGACTTGGTCGCGCAGCGCCAGCAGAGTTATTCCAGCTTCCAACCCACCCGCTCCCCCCAGTAAATGCCCGGTCATGGACTTGGTCGAACTTACCGCCAGCTTGTAGGCGTGTTCACCAAACGCCCGCTTGATGGCAATGGTTTCCAGTTTGTCGCCAATGTCGGTCGAAGTGCCGTGAGCGTTGATGTACTGGACCTGCTCGGGCTGTACCTTGGCGTCTCGCAGCGTGTTCACCATGACGCGGTAGGCGCCGTCGCCATTCTCCGCCGGTTGCGTGATGTGGAAAGCGTCTCCGCTCATGCCATAGCCCATGACTTCGGCCAGGATGCGGGCCCCGCGGCGGCGGGCAAACTCCAATTCTTCCAGCACCAGGATGCCAGCGCCCTCGCCAATCACAAATCCGTCACGTCCCGAGTCCCAGGGGCGGCTGGCTTTTTCGGGATCGTCATTCCGGGTGGAAAGCGCGCGCATGGCGGCGAATCCCCCCACTCCCATCGGAGTGATGGCGGCTTCCGTGCCACCGGCAATCATTGCGTCGGCATCGCAACGGGAGATAATCTTGAAGGCGTCTCCGATGGAGTGGGCACTCGAGGTGCAAGCCGTGCAGGTGGCTTCGTTAGGTCCACGGGCGTGGTAGCGGATGCTCACGTGGCCGGCGGCCAGGTTGACGATTGCCGCCGGAATAAAAAACGGAGAGATCTTGCGCGGTCCTCCTCTCAGCAGGCTGATGTGCTCGCGCTCGATCACGTCAAACCCACCGATTCCGGACCCGATGTGGACGCCCACGCGCTCAGAAATCTCGGGCGTCACCTGCAAACCTGAAGCCTTCATGGCCTCATCCGCTGCCGCCAGGGCGAGATGGATGAAGCGCCCCATCTTCTTCAGTTCTTTCTTTTCGATGAATTGCAGGGGATCGAAATTCTTTACTTCGGCGGCAATCTGACAGGCAAACTTCGGGAGGTCTTCTTCTTTGAACGAACCCTGTTTGACCGCCTCCGTGATGCGGGCCACGCCACTTTTTCCGGCGAGCAGGTTCTTCCACACCGCTTCCGCGGTGTTGCCGACTCCACAGATCAGGCCGATTCCGGTGACTACGACCCTACGTCCCAACTACTTCCCGCCTTTCGCGTGCTTGCCGATGTAATCGACGGCGTCCTGCACGGTACGGATTTTCTCCGCGTCCTCGTCGGGGATTTCGATCTCGAAAGCTTCCTCAAAGGCCATGACCAGTTCCACCGTGTCCAGCGAGTCCGCACCCAGGTCGTCCACGAATGAGGCATTCGACGTGACTTCGCCTTCGTCCACGCCCAGCTGTTCCACGATGATCTGCTTAACTTTGTCGTCAACGGCTGCCATTTGTTCTCCTCGCGTGCAGTCTTTTTTTCGCCACCGGCGTTGTATGGTTGGCAACTCCTCGGGTTCTTACGGGAGATGAGCGTCTAGCTCGCTCCACAATCCTGGTCATCCTGAGCGTAGTCAGTTCATTCGCCTGCAAATGAACTGATGGAGTCGAAGGACCCCTATAGCAGCTTAACCGCGGCCAGAGTACCCTCGATCGCCGGGCGGTGCGAATACCGGCAGAGTTCTACTTGCTCACTTTGGCGTGTTTGTCGATATAGGCGATGGCATCCTGCACGGTGCGAAGCTTCTCCGCGTCCTCGTCCGGGATCTCCACCCCAAAGTGTTCTTCCAGGGCCATGACCAGCTCGACCTGGTCCAGCGAGTCCGCGCCCAGATCATCGACGAACGACGCACTGGGAGTGACTTCGTTTTCATCCACACCCAACTGCTCGGAGATAATCTGTTTCACTTTCTCCACAATCTCTTTTTTTTCTTCGGCAGCCATATGAATCCAACCTCCTGAATTTAGGGAACAAACAGTGTACTGGCCCGCACGAATCGCTGTAAAGGAAGAGCAAAAAGAATCCTACTTCCGTCAGCCCAAGGGGTCAACGCCGATGCCAGTGTGGTGTGGGACAAGCGGTGGTGTGGGTCGGACACTCTTGTCCGACGTTCTTGACCTTGCCTTTGGTTTTTAATTTATTTCTTCCAATCTCCACTCCGGCTATGAACTTTGTCGTTTCGGCCTTCGTTGTCTGCCCAGAGGTCCAAATGAGTTTTGGATACTTCAACATCCAAGTCAAAAGCATCGGACAAGAGTGCCCGACCCACACCGCCACTACCGGGAATATCTATCTCGCAACTCGGTCTGACGACTCTTCATGGGCACTTCCCGCCCATCGATGAAAACCCTCTTTACGTCGGTCTTGACGTCGAGTGGGTCTCCATTGGCAACCACCACGTTGGCGGTCTTGCCGACGTCGAGAGAGCCCAGTTGGTCCGCCACGCCCCAGATTTCCGCCGGATTCAAAGTGATCGCTTTGAGCGCCTCATCATGGGGGAGGCCGAACCCAGTAGCGTAGCCCGCCGCGTAGGGCAGGTTGCGCACGGCATGCGCATCGTAGGATGCGAATGCGATTTTCACTCCCCGCTTGTATAGTTCGCCGGGCAGCTTATAGACCGCATCGTAGCGTTCGTAGTTCTTGGGGTCTTCGTAGATTGGCCCCACGATGACCGGAACCTTCAAGCCGGCCACGTAATCGAGCACGGATTGCGAATGGCTGATGTGGTTGAGGACGAATTTCAGCTTGAATTGTCCCGCCAGTCCGACCGCCGTTTCCAGATCGCTGGGTTCCTGGGCCGCCAGCACGATGGGCCTCTTGCCCTGCAGATAAGGCAGCAAGGCTTCCAGTTTCAGATCGTGTTTGGGCGGCGATGGCGGGCTCTTCTTGTCGTCACTCTTCGCGGGAGCCTCGGACTTCTTCTTTTCGTAGTCGGACCAGCGCTCGGAATAGTCCTGAGCGTCGATAAAGGCCTGCCGTAGTTGCGCCGCCAGTCCCATGCGAGTTTGGGGAAACTTCCTTTTCTCCCAGGATTCGTTCCGCCGCTGCTCGCCGGTAAAGTTCAGGGGCATGGCAATGTCCCGTACCAGCAGCATGTCGTTGGCCGATTTACCGTCGAGTTGAATGAATGAGTCCTGGCCGGGCAGGGTGTCCTGGCTTTGCGGCGCCACAATGGCGTTGGTGACCCCGTTGAGCCGCGCCACCGGAATCAGTTCCGACTCGGCATGGAAGGCGTCATACACATGCATGTGGGGCATGATCTCATCGCTGGTTTCGATTAGATCGTTGGTGCTGCCCTCGGCGGAAATCTCGGTCAAACCCAGATAGCTTTCGGAATCGATCAGGCCGGGATACACAGTCATCCCGGTCACATCGATCACTTCCGCGTCTTTCGGAACCTGCACTGAATTGGCGGCACCGATGGCAGCGATCTTACCTGCAGAAATCACAAGAACGCCGTTCTCAATCGTGCCATGCGAAATGGTAAGTAGCTTGCCGCCCTTAAGCACAAGCGTTTTCCCTTGTGCCCAGGCAGCCTCCGAAAGGAAGCAAACAGAGAGAGCCAGGAGGATTTGGCCAACGACCAAGGACCAACGGCCAACGACCGAGTCTGACGACCGGCGCCTGACGACCGACGACTGATTTACCATCACTCTCCCTCCTTGTAGCGCGGCATGCCGAATCCCGGCAGCGAGCGGTCAAAATAGACGTCGCCGTCGATCAGCACTTTGTTGGGTACGCCGAAGCTGGAGAGAGGATAGCCATCCCAGAGCACCAGGTCGGCGTCCTTTCCCACATCAATTGATCCCACGCGATCTTCGACACCGATGATCCATGCCGGGTTGATCGTAATCATCTTGAGCGCCTCTTCCTCACTGGCGCCGCCGTAGCGCATGGACTTGGCCGCTTCCTGATTCAGGCGGCGGGCAAAATCTTCCGAATCGCTTTTGATTGCCACCCGCACGCCCTTGCGCATCGAGATGACCGCGTTCCACGGAATCGCATCCCAGGCTTCCTGCTTGTAGCCCCACCAGTCGGAGAAGGTGGCGATGGCCACGCCCTGGGCGGCGAGTTCGTCCGCGACCTTGTAAGCCTCGAGTGCGTGATGGAAGGCGCGCACCTTGTAGCCGAATTCCTTTGCGAGGGCCATCTCGGTGAGCAGTTCGTCGGCGCGATAGCAATGGATCTGCACCATCAGCTTGCCGCGCAAAACATCGGCCAAGGCCTCCAGTTTCAGATCGCGCTTGGGAGGCTTGGCATCTTTGTCGCCGCGTTTGACTTTGGCGTCGTAGTCGTCCCATTCGCGCATGTAATCCTGCGCTTCCACCAGCGCCGCGCGCTGCACCGCAAAATTTCCCATGCGGGTGGAAGGCAACTGGTCTTTGCCTCCGTAAACGCGCTTGGGATTTTCGCCGCTGGCGAACTTGATGGAGCGCGGCGCGCCGGGAAACAGCATCGCGTCCCGGCTGGCTCCGTATTTATGTTTGATCACAATCGCCTGGCCGCCAATCATATTGGCCGACCCATGCAGCAGCAACGAAGTGGTGACGCCGCCGGCCAGGCCGCGATAGATCGCCTTGTCCTGGTAATCGAAGGCGTCCATCATCATCATCTGCGGTGTGACTGGACTGGTGGCCTCGTTCACATCGTCGTCGAGGGCAATGTGCGAGTGGGAATCGATGATGCCCGGCGTGAGATATTTACCCCCGGCATCGATCACGGTGGCGCCCGCCGGGGCGCTCACGTCATTCCCCACCGCGGCGATTTTTCCATCCTTGATGTAAACGGTGCCGTTTTGAATATTGCCGTGGGTGACAGTCATCACCACGGCATTCTTGATCAGCACTTCGTTGCGAGATGGCGATGCAGCGGGTTGCTGGGCCCAAGCCTGCAATGACGCCAGTCCGACAACCGCAAACGAGAATAGAGTATTGACCCGGCTCATGGTGACAACTCCCACACCCTGATTTCTGGAAACACAGAACCCGGGATTCTATGAGTCAACGCGCCAGCCGTCAATCAGGGGACGGGCATGGACACCCGTCCTCCATCCTCCACGAACTGCATGCGCGCGGTATCATTCATCCGGGGAAACAAACATGAAAGCTTGCCTGCGCCTTGCCTTGTTTGTGATGCTGCCCGTGTGGGGCGGACACTCCTGTCCGCAGCTTTTGAACTTGATGTTCGCGTCGAATTGCCCAACCCACCAGACCAAAGACGGCAATGCCCTCATCCAGATTGAGCAATCCTGGGCCCAGGCGCTCGAATTGCGCGATGCCGATGCCGTGGGTTGCATTCTCGCCGACGAATTTCAGGATGCCGACCCCAGCGGCCAGCTTCATGATCGGGCGGAAACTCTGGCGCAAATCCCCCACCGTCGCCCCGGCAAGAACATCCTCAGCGAACTTACGCCGCATGCGTTTGGCGATTTCGGCTACATCCGCGGACTGGCCACCCTGGTGGACGGGCAGGGAAAGACCGTGGCCCGAGTCCGATTCACCGACATTTATGTCTATCGCGACCAGCGCTGGCTCGCGGTCGCCGGCCAGGAGTCCCTGCTGCCGGAAGCGGCGAAGTAGACCATGCGCGCCGTGGTGCAGCGAGTGGGCCGGGCCCGTGTAGCCGTTGGCAAAGAGCTGACCGGCGAAATCGGTTGTGGGTTGCTGGTCCTGCTGGGGGTTTCGAAGGACGACACCGAAGCCGACGCGGACTATCTGGCTGACAAGGTCATTGGTCTGCGAATTTTCGAGGATGCCGACGGCAAGATGAACCTCGCCGTGCAGGAAGCTGAAGGAAGTGTGCTGGTGGTTTCCCAGTTCACACTGTACGGAGATGTGCGACGCGGGAAACGGCCATCCTTCGATGCCGCCGCTCCCCCGGAAAAGGCGCGCGGGCTTTACCAATATTTTGTGGAACGCGTCCGCAACGCGGGACTGCGCTGCGAAACTGGCAGGTTCCAGGAAATGATGCAGGTGGAGCTGGTCAATGACGGACCGGTGACTATCCTGCTGGATTCATCGAAAGCGTTCTAGAAAGTTGTTCGGCACCGGTCGATTCAGGCCGCCCGCCTTGCAGGATCTGCAGCACCTCACTCCAAT